>JAMQPK010000169.1 GCA_023717525.1 Vicinamibacterales bacterium
GCGTACCGCCCGCCACATCTCGTAGGTGAGCTGTCCAAACTTCGAGTACGGGTCGTCCTTATAGAGACCCATATCCTCGCCGAGCGACTCGGCATAGAGACCCCAGCCTTCCGTATACGCCGTGAAGAACGCATGACGCCGGAAGTTCGGAAGGTCGCCGAGTTCCTGTCCCACGGATATCTGAAGGCAGTGTCCCGGCATCCCTTCGTGAAGCGTGAGCGCCATCATTTCCCACTTCGGCCGGGTCTCCGGTTTGTACAAGTTGGCGAAGAAGTACGGCGGCCTCGAGCCATCGGGCGCACCGCCGTTCGCATACGCCGTGGGCATGATCGGCGCGATGGCGTCCGGAACAGGAATGACACCGTAGGTGACTCGCGGGAGCTTCCGGCTGATTTTGATCAGCTCTGGGTCGATGCGTTTGGCGACCACACGATAGCCGTCGAGGAGCTCGTCGCCGCTTTTGAAGAAGAACTTCGGGTCGGTCCGCAGATATGTAAAAAACTCATTCAAGGTGCCGGAGAAGCCGACCTGTGTTTTGATCGCTTCCATCTCTGCGCGGATACGCGCGACCTCTTTGAGCCCGAGGGCGTGAATATCCTGTGGCGCGAGGTCGCTTGTCGTGTGGTAGCGCGTGAAGTAGCGATACGCCGCGAGGCCGCCTTTCGACCGCCACCAGCCCACACCGGTGTAACACGCGGGAAAATATTCGCGATCGAGGAAGTCGAGGAGCCGGGCGAATGCGGGCTGCACCCGCGTCCGGATGCGTTCGTCGCCCGCTTTGGCCAGGCGCTCGCGATCGACCGGCCCGATGGCCGCCGGCATGGAGCGAAACGGCCGGTAGTAGCCGCTCTGTGGCGCCGTCTGGGCCGCAAGCTCGGCGACCTGTTCGCGCACGCGCTGGACGATGACCTTTGGCAGCAGCACATCCGACTTCAGGCCCTCGCGCATCAGCGCGATGTTCTGATCGACGTAGGTTGGAAATCCGTCGAGCCGCCCGAGCCAGTCGTCGAAGTCCTTGACGGTCTGAAAGCGAAGCGAATCGATCACCTGCTCGGAGTTCTGGACGCCGTCGAGCGTCGAGGTGCGGATCAGGTGATACCGATGCTGGTATCCCTCGACGGTCATCTCGTACTGATACTTGAAGATGTCGTAGTTCGTTCGGTCTGCCGGCGACAGTCGCTCGCGCGGCACGGTCGCCAATTCCTGCAGCACCGCCTGCCGATGTGACTGGCGCGCGGCGAGCGTGCCAAGCGCAATGTCAGGCCATCGATCGTTCCATCTTCGATCGCCAAGATAGGACGCCCAAAGCGGATCCTGCGTCAGCTCCCACTCCCACTCGCGGTCGAACAACGCCTGCAGTGTCGCATCTGCGCCGGCACCAGCGGCGGTTGTGGTCTGCGCGTGTCCCGCTGCGGCTGTTGCGGCGAGCGCGCCGACGAGGAAGATGCAGCTTGTCAGCCTCATACCGGCCTGAGTCTTCTCCTCTCTGCAGCCCGCTCGGCCTTCAGCCGCTCGAGTTCAACTTCAGAGTGATCGGTGAACATCATCGCGTCGGCCAGTATCCGGTGTCCGGCCTGCTCGGCAATCAGCCGATGCATTGCCTGGCAGATACGACGGTAGGCGGGATGGCCCTGCGGAGCCGTGCGCAGCTCGATCAGGTGCATCGCCTCACGCGCGTTTAGATCCATATAGAAGCGGATGCGGTAGGCCATCGACACGGCGTAGGGAGCGATCGCGGCCATTCCCGCGCGGTGCAGCGCGTCGTGCAGATCGGCCGACGCTTCCATCACGTCCGTCCAGTCCTTGTGTGCGCCGGCCTCTTCGATGGCGTCCGGTTCGACGTAACCGTGCAGGGCGCCCAGCGTCTGCCACTCGAGCGTCAGCAGCCGGTGCCGCTGAAGATCGCGGAACGCGCCGTAGTCGGCCAGGATGTCGAATCGATATGCGGTTCGTTCGAATGCGCGCCCGGGTTTGTGGCGGCGATTTCCACGGGCGCCCACGTATGCGCGGAGCACGCCGGCGCGCTCGTCGCCCGTCATGCGCGTCGCAGCGGCGAGCAGTTGATCGTCCGGAAGATCGGAGACGGCGTAAAGCGCGGCCGCGACCACCTTCAGCTCGCCGTCGGGATCGAAATCCGTGAGCGCAACCTCGGGGCGTTCAGCCAATTCCTCGCCGGCAAGCAGTTGCGATGCCGCCCGTTCAGTGGCGCTTCTTGTGTCAGCCAGGTACTGAGTCCAGCGGCCGCCGCGATCGGGCTGATCGACCCTGGTCAGGAACGCGGGGACCACTTTTCGCAACTCCGTCAGAATCTGGTTGGCATAGTCCTGTGACTCGCTGAGCGGATTCGCGCGCATGCGGAGCAGCAGCGCCTCATAGGCCTGTCCCGTACCAAAGAGGCCGAGGTTCGACCTGACGGCTGCCGGCAGCAATCCGCGCAGGGTATCGAGCGCTTTGGCGCGGATCGCAGCCCGATACACGCCGTCACTGTCGGCTGGATCCTTGGGAAACCGCGCCCGGAAGTGGTCCTGCATCGGCTCGATCCACCGCGCATAGGTCTCGAACGTGCGATCGAGCGTCGATGTGAAGCGCGCATGAAGTGGTGTGCCGTCGAGCTCGATAGGAACGTGATACTTCCACTTCCCTCCGGGTCGATCGGTGTAGGGCACGTAGCGCGTGGATTGTTCGAGGTACGCCATCAGCCGGCCCCACTCGATTACCTTCGTCAGAATGTTCGATACGCCTTCGCACGCCAGGTGCACGCCGCCAAGCTGCGCCACCGAGTCGTCTCCGTACTCGGAAAAGACGCGGGCGTAGAGCTTCTCCGCCCGTTCGACGCCGACTTGACTCGCTGTCGCCGCCGTTGACTGCATGTCGCCGAGAAATTCGTCGAGAAACAAGCGGCGCAGGCTCTTCGCCGACCGTGAATAGCGGGCGAACAGCGCGCCCTTGACGGTCTCCGGCAGATTCGTCAACGCGAACACCGGACCGGTCAGGTTGGAAAAATACGGTGCGAGGGCCCGTTCCTCGTCAGGAGTGAATTCGGACACGGCGTCAGACTACACTAATCAGGCGTATGTCGGCGTTCAGATTTCGTCACCAGCTTCAGGCGCGCTTCCGCGACTGCGACTTGTTCGGCCATGTCAACAACGCGGTCTACTTCACCTATATGGAAGAAGGCCGCTGGGCGTACTGGCGCCAGCTGACGGGCGATTTTCCACACGGCACGCTGCCCGGCCTGATTCTCGCCCGCGCGGAGTGCGATTTCATTCGCCCGATTCGCCCGGGCGAACGCATCGATGTGTGGCTCGGCGCGACGAAGATCGGCAGGACCAGCATCACGATCGACTGCGAAATGCTCGACGACAAGAGTGCGCTGGTCGCAAAAGGCAAGGCGGTCATGGTGACGTACGACTATTCGTCCGCCAAGCCGATTCCCGTGCCGGACTGGTGCAGAGCGAAACTGGAAGAGTACGAAGGGCGTAATCTCAGCCGTGCGTGACGCGTCGTGATTTCCCTCGAGCACGTTTCAAAGCATTTCGAAGGACGTCGCCGCGTGACCGCGCTGAGCGACATCAACCTGCAGATTCCGAAAGGTGAGCTGGTTTCGATTGTCGGGCCGTCCGGCTCGGGAAAGTCGACTCTGCTGAACCTGATCGGCGGACTCGATCGGCCGACGGCAGGGATGATCACGCTGGACGGTCAGCGCCTCGATGGCCTGGCTGACGACGGACTTACAGCGGTCCGGCGCGACAAGCTCGGCTTCATTTTTCAGTTCTTCAATCTGCTGCCCAGCCTTTCGTGTCTCGAGAATGTGGCGTTGCCGCTGCACTTGCGTGGCTGGCCGAGGAAGAAGATCGAGGAGCGCGCCAGAGAGCTGATCGGCTTGGTGAAACTCGACACCAGGCTCGATCACCTTCCCGATGAGCTATCGGGAGGCGAACGGCAGCGCGTCGCGATCGCTCGGGCCTTGTCGGTCTATCCGCCGATCCTTCTTGCCGACGAGCCAACGGGGAACCTGGACACGCAGACCGGCATCGACATCCTGAACCTCATCAGAGATCTGCACGCCACACTGGGCTCTACGGTCCTCATCGTCACCCATGACATGAGCGTGGCGTCGACGTGCCAGCGCACGATTACGATTCGCGACGGACAGATAGTCGATGACAGAAAACATTAACTATTGGAGATTGGGTGATTGGTGATTGGGTGATTGGTGGTCGGGGGCCAATCGATCAATCAAACAATCACATCGCCCAGTCACCAATCACCCAATCTCAAATGTCATGCGCTTGTTGACGCTGATTTCCTGGCCGTACCTCCGCAAGCACGCAGTGCGTTCGTTGCTCACCGTGGTGGGCATCGTACTCGGCGTTGCCGTGTTCGTCGCGATGCACACCGCCAACCAGGCGGTCTTCTTCGCGTTCGCGCGCACGGTTGACAAAATTGCCGGCGCCGCGCAGTTGCAGATCACCGCTGGTGAGGGTGGGTTCCCAGAGGAAGTCCTCGAGGCCGTCCAGAACGTGCCCGAGATCGGTGTGGCGGTGCCGGTGATCGAAGCCCCTGCCGGCACGCACGTCGCGGGGCAGGGCAACATCCTCATCCTCGGCGTCGACATGACGGGCGATCGGAGCCTGCGCGACTACGACTTCGAAAGCGGCGACGACGCGGTTGTCGATGACCCCCTGGTTTTTCTGGCACAACCCGACTCCATCATCATCACGAAGGAGTTTGCGGCCCGCAATCGCCTTGCCGTGGGCGACAAGCTCACGCTCTCGACGATGGCGGGCGACAAGGCGTTCACGGTGCGGGGCATCATGCGCTCGGGAGGACTGACCAGCGCGTTCGGCGGCAACCTCGCCGTGATGGATATCTACGCGGCGCAACTGGTCTTCGGGCGGGGAAGGCATTTCGATCGCATCGATCTGAAGCTGAAGGAAGGCGTGACGGTTGAAACTGGCAGGGCCGTTCTGAAGAAGGCGCTTGGCGTTGGATTCGATGTGGAGCCGCCGTCGGCACGCGGGCAGCAGCTCGAATCGACCCTGGCTGTGTATGCGATCTCGATGAACATCTCGAGCGTATTCGCGCTGTTTATCGGCATGTTCATTATTTACAACTCGTTTTCCATTGCCGTGACACAGCGCAGGTCCGAGATCGGCATCCTTCGCGCGCTGGGTGCGCCGAGGCATCAGATTAGAAACCTGTTCCTGGTCGAGAGCGCTGTCACCGGACTGCTTGGATCGATCGCCGGCATTGGGCTCGGCATCATTGGAGCGCGGGCAATGGTCGGCACAATCTCCAGCATGCTCGAGGGCATCTACGGTGTCGCAGAGCGTGCCGAAGAAGTCTCGGCCGATCCGCGGCTGCTCGGCGGCGCGCTCGCTATCGGCGTGCTGACGAGCATGATGGCCGCCTGGCTGCCCGCGCGAAGCGCATCGCGAGTCGATCCGGTCCAGGCGCTGCAGAAAGGCAAGTCACAGGTGTTGACGGCGGGCGAGAACCGCGCGCGCCGGCTGACGGCGGCCGGGTTCACGGCGGGCGCGGTGCTGTGTCTCTTCATCGGCACATCCGTCTGGTTCTACGCCGGCTACGTGCTCGTGATCGTCGCCGCCTTGTTGCTCGTGCCCACGGCTGCCCTGTGGTTTGCCCGCGGCATTCGTCCTGTTCTGAAGTGGCTGCGTCCGGTGGAGGGCTCGCTCGCGGCCGACAGCCTCATCCAGTCGCCGCGCCGGACCTCAGGCGCGGTCGCGGCGCTCATGTTGTCGCTGGGACAGGTGATCGGTCTCGGCGGCGTGGGGCGCGAAAGCTACAACTCGATCGTCGACTGGCTCGACACGGCGCTGAACCCGGATCTCTTCGTCGCCGGATCGCAGAATCTTTCCGATCGGACGTTCCGATTTCCGAATTCCCTCGGCAAGGATATTTCGTCGATCGAAGGTGTGGACGACGTGCAGTCGGTGCGAAGCCTGCGGATGAACGTCCGCGGCACGCCCGTGTTGTTGATCGTGATCGAGATGGCCGGCTTCGAGCAGCGCGGCCATCGCACGATGGTGTCGCAGGACCGGCGCGGCATGTATGCCCTCGCGAAAGCGGGGCAAGGGGTGATCGTCTCGGACAACTTCGCCAGACTGCAGCGGATGGCGCTGGGCGACACGGTCGATCTTGCAAGTCCGGGCGGCCTCGTCAGCCTTCCGATTGTGGGCATTGTCGCCGACTGGTCGGACCAGCAGGGTTCCGTATTCCTCGACCGTTCAGTGTACGAGGAGCGTTGGAAGGACCAGTCAGCCAACGTGTTCCGCGTGTACGTGAAGCCGGGGATCGATCCGCAAACCGTGCGACAGCGGCTTCTCGAGCATCTGTCTCCGTCGCAGCCGCGTCTTCTTGTCCTCACCAATAGGGAAGTGCGCGATTGGGTGCTTCAGTTGACGGGCCAGTGGCTGCAGTTGACCTACAGTCAGGTCTTCATCGCCGTCATCGTGGCGATTCTCGGCATTGTCAACACGCTGACTGTGTCGATCATCGATCGCAAGCGCGAACTGGGAGTGCTCCGTGCCGTCGGGGGCTTCCGGCGCCAGATCCGTCAGACCGTCTGGATGGAAGCGGTCGCCATTGGTCTTGTCGGCCTCGCGCTTGGACTCCTGTTTGGCGCCGGCAATCTGTATTTCCTGTTGCAGATTACCGGCCGAGATCTCTCGGGGATGTATCTCCCCTACCGATTCCCATTCGATCTTGCGGTCATGCTTTTCCCAACCATTCTGGCAGCCGCCTTGTTCTCGGCATTCTGGCCAGCGGAATCGGCGGTCCGAACCTCGCTCGTGGAGGCGTTGGAATATGAGTAGGTCGATCGTCCATCGTCGATCGTCCATCGTCGATCGTCCATTGTCGATCGTCATCGTGCTGGCGCTGCTGTGCAGCACGAACGCGTATGCGCAAAGCGACCCGCGACAAATCGTCGAGGAAGCGCAAAGGCGCACCAACGCGACGTCGCAGCGTTATGAGGGCCTGTTGCAGGTGCTCGACGCCAAAGGCAAGGTCGCCGACAAGCGGTGGGTCTTCGCGCGCCTGGGCTCGCACGGCAACAGCAAGGCGGTTCTGCGTTTCGTTGCGCCGGCCGAAGTGAAGGGCACCGCGCTGCTCATCGTCAATCACCCCGACCGCTCGTCGGACCAATGGATGTGGACGCCCGCTCTCCAACGCGAGCGCCGGATTGCGCT
>JAMQPK010000171.1 GCA_023717525.1 Vicinamibacterales bacterium
TTCCTCACGAGCGGCTACGACATGGACATCGACGAGGTCCTGAACGACGCCCTGTTCACGGTCGACTACAGCGAGATGGTCATCGTGAAGGACATCGACTTCTACAGCCTCTGCGAGCACCACATGCTGCCGTTTTTCGGCAAGTGCCACGTGGCGTACATTCCGAAGAACAAAGTGATCGGGCTGAGCAAGATTCCGCGTCTCGTCGAGATTTTTGCGCGCCGGCTGCAGATTCAGGAGCGCCTGACGAGCCAGATCGCCGATACGATTCGCGAGAAGATCAATCCGCTCGGCGTGGCGGTCGTGATGGAAGCCACGCACCTGTGCATGTCGATGCGCGGCGTCGAAAAGCAGAACTCGTTTGCGGTCACCAGCTCGATGCTCGGCGCGTTCCGCGACAACGCCCGGACCAGGATGGAATTTCTGGAGCTCATCAAGCTGCGCAGCGGTGCCCGCCCGCCGGCCGACCTCGTCGAGCCCGACTGCGTGCTCGACAAGTAGTCCGTATACTGTGCGTATGTTCCGTTGGCACCTAGCCGCCTGCGCGCTGGCGCTGGCTGCGGTCTCGCTCCAGGCGCAAACCACCGCAAAGCCGACACGCAAACCGGCACCGCCCCCCGCGCGCCGTACGACGACCGCGCCGGCTGACGTCGGGTGCCCATCGCCCCTCGGCACGGGCGTCAAGAGCAAGCAGCTCTTCTGCGACGTCCTCACCGGAAGGGACCCGGCCAGGGGCGTCATCATCAGGTTGCCGCCCCATCGCGGTCTGCTGATACTCCGATTCGACCTGCACAATCGTCACACCTACTCGGAGGAAGAAGTCAGGGCGAAGAAGGCATTCGCGGCCTACACGGCCACGATAGGCGTGCTCACCCTCGACAACACCCTGCTGACGCGCGCGGTCGTCTCGAGCGAGTTTCGCCGCGCCGAAGACCTCGTGGATCGTGTTGGCGGTGGAGCCGGTCCTGGCGGCGTGAAGGCGGTGGCGCCCGTCGGTGCGGAACCCATTGTGGTCGAGATTCCTGCCGACGCGACCGAAGTCAGTCTGCTCGGGGAGAAGCTGTCGATCGTGCGGGCCGACGGCGTTCCAGCGAACTATTCGGCGCCAGGCCGACCGGTCGCCATCATCAGCAACGCGACTGTGGAGTACACTCCCGCGCCGGCTCGGGGTCGGTGATGCTGGACATTGAAGATTGAAGATTGAAGATTGGAACATTACGTAGTCAATCACTCAATTCAATCCCCCAATCTTCAATCCCCCAATCTTCAATGCCTGAACTCCTGTCCATCCTCGTTCCCGTCTACAACGAGGCGCGCACCGTCCGCCAGGTCATCGACCGCCTGCTGTCGATCCCGCTTCCGGTCGACCGGGAAATTCTGGTTGTGAACGACGGCTCGAGCGATGGCACCGCGCAGGCGCTCGACGCCGTGCCGCCCGTGCCCGGCGTGCTGACGATTCTGCATGCCGCAAAGAATGGCGGGAAGGGCAGCGCCATTCGTCTCGGATTGAGCCGCGCGCGAGGGACGATCGTCGCCATTCAAGACGCCGACCTCGAGCTCGATCCCGCACAGCTTGCCGACCTCGTTCAGCCGATTCTCGACGGGACGACCGAGGTGGTGTACGGGTCGCGGTTTCTCGCCGGCCGCCCGGCAGGACCGTGGATTTCCATTGCGGCGAACCGTACGCTGACCGGCATCACGAACCTGCTTTTCGGCGGCCGCCTGACAGATATGGAGACCTGCTACAAAGTCATGCGGACGCCGGTTGCGCGCAGCCTGCAGCTGGAGTCCAATCGATTCGACATCGAGCCGGAGATTACGGCCAAACTGCTGCGCAGGGGTCAGCGCATCGTTGAGCGCCCGGTGACGTTCGATCCGCGCAGCCGGGCCAGCGGGAAGAAGATCGGCTGGCGCGACGGCGTCCACGCGATCGCGGTGCTGGTGAAGTATCGATTCCGATAAATAGTTTTCAGTCATCAGTTATCAGTTTTCAGCAAGACTAGCGAGAAACGCCCACAGAACTGACAACTGATAACTGAAGACTGACAACTAACCGGTGTTCATGCGCTCCCTCCCCCACGCCGTCGCGCTCGCCGCGGCCATCGGCCTTGCCGCCGTAGGCGTCATCTACGGTACGTACGCCGCGGGCGGTTCCGACTCGTCGTGTTACGCGCTGCTGGCAGGATCGTTTGCGTCCGGTCGCCTGCAGCCATCGAGCGCGCTCGTGGGCGAGGTCCCGTGGCCAGACGCACAAAAAACCTTCACGCCGGGCGGCTTCGCGCCGTCCTCGACTGATCCATCTGCATTCGCGCCGGTGTGCGCGCCAGGCTTCTCCGTTCTGCTGGCCCCCGTCGTCAAGGCTGGCGGGCCGAATGCGCTCTTCTATGTGACGCCTCTCGCCGGTGCGTTGCTGGTGTGGCTGACGTTTCTCGCCGGCTCCGCTCTCGCGGATTCCCTCGCGGGCGCGATGGCGGCCGTCCTGGTCGCGACAAGCCCGGTGGTCCTGTTTCAGGTTGTGCAGCCGATGAACGACGTCACCACCACCGCGCTGTGGATGGCGGTATTCGTCGGGTTGATTTCCGGACGCTTCCGACTCGCCGGTGCTGCCTGCGGCATTGCATTACTGGTCCGGCCGAATCTGTTGCCGCTGGCGGCGGTCGCGGGGTTGTTCGTCCTTCGCGTCGATCGCAGGAAGGTCGTTCCGTTTGCGCTCGCCGCTCTGCCGTGTGCGCTTGCCGTGCTCTGGCTGAACGCGAATCTTTACGGAAGCCCGTTCCGCTCGGGCTATGGTTCGCTTGGCCGGTTATTTGGATTGGCAGCCCTGCCGGTGAATGTCGTGCAGTATTCCCGTTGGTTGATCGAAACCGAAACCGTGTTCCTGCTGCTGGCGTGTGCGGCGCCGCTTGTCGTCGACAGTCCGAGACGGGTGAGCGTGTGGCTGGCGTTCGGCCTGGCGACGGCGACGTGCTCCGTCTATTTCCTCTATACGCCGTTCGACGACTGGTCGTACCTGCGGTTCCTGATGCCGGCGATCACGCTGCTGCTGGTGCTCGCGAGCGCCGCGACCGTCGCGGTCGCGAGGCGGGTCATAGAAAAGGGGTCGGGTGCTTTTTTTCAGCGCCTGGCCGTACCCGGCGCCGTTGGTCTCGTCGCGATTGGGCTTGGAGTCATGGGAGTCCGTACCGCGAGCGAGCGGTTTGCCTTTGCGATGCACGCACTGGAACAACGGTATCGCAGTGCAGGCGTCGTGGTGCGCGATGCGCTGCCGTCAGACGCAGTCGTGCTGTCGGTCTGGGACAGCGGGGCCGTGCGGTTTCACGGCCGCAAAGAAGCTCTTGTCTGGGAAGGACTCGATCCGGCATGGCTCGATCGCTCCCTGGAGTGGTTGCGCGCCCACGGGCGACGGCCCTACATCCTCGTGGAGTCGTGGGAGGAGCCGGGTTTTCGCTCGCGATTCGGCGATCAGAGCGACGTGGGCAAACTCGACTGGCCGCCCAAGTACGAGGTCGACCGCGTCGTCCGCATCTACGATCCGGAGGATCGCGAGCCCTATCACCGGGGCGGGCGCGTGAACACGGAGTATCGGTGGCCGATGCTACGAAAGTAGAAAGTAGAAAGTAGAAAGTGGAAGGTGGAAGGTAGGTTAGAAGGTACATGAAAAAGGGCGGGTCCGACTTTGGACCCGCCCTTTTTACCTTCGAACTTACTTTCTACTTTTTACTTTCTAGTTTCTACTTTCGAGGGAACTCTTCTTCAGTCCCTGGATCTGAATGACCGGCGCCTTCGGAGCCTCTTTCAGCACGTGCTGGCGGTAGAGATCGGCCATCTGGCGGTGCTTGGCGTCTTCCTTCAGCTTGTCCTCGAGCGACTTCTCCTGGGCGTGCGCGCGCGCGGCGACCTTCTCTTCACGCGCGTTGCGGGCGACGCCGGCCAGAACCAAGTCCTGCTGTTCGCCAGCCGCGACGGCTTCGGCGTTCAGTTTCAGCGCATGCTCGGTCGTCGGTAGCGGTACCGCCTTGTTGCCGGCGAAGATTTCATGACGCCCGTGCTCTTCGTACCACTTGGTGAGCGTGGCCGTCATGTGCATTTTCTCGATAATGTTCCGCCAGCCAATGCCGGTGTTATACGCGCAGAAGGAAATCTCGCCCTGCTGCGTCGCATACGGGATGATGCACATCTCGGTACGGCGGAAGTCGTAGTTGAACAGGTCCTGGAACCACATGCCCGCAATGAAGAGAAAGTTCCAGCGATCCTGCCGGCGCATCGTGATGTCTTGCATCGTCCGGTCCTTGCCCACCTTGCCGTAATTCTTGCCGGTGGCACCGAACGTCTTGTCGAACTTCTTCAGCAGGTCCATCAGCTTGAAATGCTTCGGGGCCTTGAAGGGGTTGTAGTTGCGCATCAGGGCGATCGCCATGCCGGTCACCGACAGGAACCTACCGCGTCCCGCGTCGTTCACCTGCGCGACGTCTTTGGCCAGCTGTTCAGCATTCAGGAACGCCGTCACGGGAACCGCTTCCTTGGTCTCCTTGTCGATCATCAGCGCCATGCCGACACCGCAGTTCGGGTGGCATCCGCAGGTGAGGTTGCCCCACGCGGCGTCCGGTCCGTGAACCGTGTCGGCCCAGTCGGTGAACGTGCCCATGAACGAGATGGGGAACCAGTCGCGCACCGGCTCGCCGAGCCCCGTCTGATTCTTCACGTCGTGCGCCAGGTGCGACAGCGTGTAGCGCTGCGCGGCGCGGCGTTCTGGCGTCACTTCCTCGTCTCGTCCCGTGAACGACACGGGCTGGAACGACAGGAAGTTGATCTTCCGCGGATTGTCGAGCGCAAACTCGATGATTCGGCCGACCTGTTCGTTGTTCACGCCGTTGACGATGGTGACGACCGGAACGATGTCGACGCCGTTGTTCCAGAGGTTCTCGATCGCCTGCAGCTTCACGTCGAAGAGGTTGCCGACCCGGCGATGTGAATTGGCCGCGTTGCCGATGCCGTCGAACTGCAGATACGCGTAGCGGAGACCGGCGTCGGCGGCCGCTTTCGCAAACTCGGGGCTCTTGGCGAATTCGATGCCGTTGGTAGCTGCCTGCACGCTGCTGTAGCCCACTTCACGCGCGTAACGGACGGCGTCGAGGAAGTAGGGCGACATCGTCGGCTCGCCGCCGGAGAACTGTACCGACATCTGCCGCTTCGGCTTGATGGTGATGGCGTTGTCGAGCACCTGTTTAATGTCTTCCCAGCTGAGCTCGTGGACGAACCCGACCTGGTTCGCATCCATGAAGCACGGGTCGCACATCATGTTGCAGCGGTTCGTCAGGTCGACCGTCAGCACCGAGCCGCGGCCGTGCTTGATGGTGCTGCTGCCGTGGTTGTGCAGCTTCGAATCGTTGTGCGCCGCAATGTCGCGGCCGGGGAACACCTGTTCGAGATGCTTGAAGAAATCGGTGTCCATCGCCATCACGTCTTCGAAGTGACCGTGGATCGGGCAGTCCTTCACCATCAGGATCTGGCCGTCGCGCTCGAGAATCGTCGCCTTGATTTCACCGACCTTCTCGTTGAGCAGAATCGACACATCCTGCTTGCCGTCGAGAATCGCCTGGCGCGCTTCGCGGACGCAGGTCGGACACAGGGAATCGGTCTGACGGGGCCAGCCGAGCGGCGGCTTCGTCTTCTGCCACGACTTCAGCAATGGCTTGTCGGACCACTTCGGGATGAAAGAGGGACCCGGGCTAATGCGGTTGGCCGCGTTGAAGACCGTCCAGGCACCATTGGCAGCGACGGCAAGGCCCTTCTCAAAATACTTAATCGGCGGATGCATTCATTGGCTCCTTTGGATCGTGCACCGATTGCAGGGGGCGAAATCGGGACCCAAAAATCACCCCATCATATCTTCGAATCAGCAACTTACAGGCGTTTTTGCCCTGTTTGGGCGGTAGGCGCATTGGACTGGCGCAGGGAGGGGGCGACTGGCCGGGGACCGACCGCTCCGCTGAAAGGGTTGAGGGCTAAGGGCGGAGGGCTAAGTGATGGCAGAATTCACCTGTCATGCAGATTCGGGACGTCACGATCGTCGGCGCCGGCCCAGCCGGACTCGCCGCAGGCATCGCGGCCAAGCGCCTGGGACTCGACTACGCCATCGTCGAGAAGGGCGTGCTGGTGAATTCGATTTACCGCTTTCCCGTCAACATGGTGTTCTTCACGACACCGGAGCTTCTCGAAATCGGCGGGCTGCCGTTGGTGTCGCCGTTTGACAAACCGACGCGCCTCGAGGCGCTCCGCTACTATCGCCGCGTCGTCGATACTTTCGATCTCCAGATCGACTTTGGCGAGCAGGTGGTGTCGGTGAATCGCGAGCAGGGACCGACGCGGTCGGAAATCTTCGCGATTGAGACGCGGTCCGACAAAGGGGTCCGTCGCATCCGGCACAGCCGGTATGTGATCTTCGCCATTGGATACTTCGACCACCCGAATCACCTCGGAGTGCCGGGCGAGGAGTTGCCGCACGTTTCCCATTACTACAACGAGTCGCACGGTTTCTACCGCAAGCATGTCGTGATCGTCGGCGGCGGCAATTCCGCCGCGGAGACGGCGCTCGAGCTGTTTCGCGCGGGCGCGCACGTGACGCTGGTCCACCGTCACGCCGAGCTGAAGCCGAGCATCAAGTACTGGGTCAGGCCCGACATCGAAAATCGCATCAAGGAAGGTTCCGTCGTCGGCCTGTTCAATACGCGGCTGATGGAAATTCAGCCGACGCAGGTGATTGTCGATCGCAACGGTGCGACGTCCGAGATTCCAGCGGATGCGGTGTTTCTGCTGACGGGTTACCACCCGGACTGCGATCTTTACCGGCGTGCCGGCATCAGGCTGAGCCGCGACACGATGAATCCGGAGTTCAACCCAGACACCTTTGAAACCAATGTCCCCGGGTTGTTTCTCGCCGGCGGTGCGATCTGTGGAAAGGACACGTCGAACATCTTCATCGAGAACGGCCGCTTCCACGGCGAGAAGATCATCGGGCTGGTGGGGGAGAGGTTGGGGCAGCGGAGTAACTAGTACGCGTACCCTTGAGATCCGTCCACCGTCGGTGCGCGCCGAGACGCTGAACGTCCTGAAGGTTGCGGCTGCCATTTTTGTCGTCGTCGCCGCGTACCTCTTTCGGCCGGCGTCGTCGATCGTCGATCGTCGATCGTCCATCGTCGACTTACTGCCGTACCAGAAGCTCGTCAGCGAGGCGCTGCCGCCCGGGCAACGGACCTTCCGCGAGCTGCAGGAAGGGTTGCTCGAAGCCGAGCGCGTGCGTGCGACGTCCGGCAAGTGGCCCGACGTTGCGATGCTCGCAGGCGAGGGCATTCCGCCATTCGCGGCGGATCCGACACGCAAGGGGCCGACATACAAATGGACATCGGTTCGTCAGGACTGGGCGACCAACTACATCGGCGTGCCTTCTGACCCCAGTGCGCCGGCCTGGGTGCTCGTGATTCTGGAACCCGCTCCCGGCGAGCCGCCAGATCCTGCGCCGAACGACGAAACTCATCACCGGTTGCCCGATGGCACGACCCTGCATGTGACAATCTGGAGTATCCCTGAGCAAAATCGGCGAAGCGGGTTCGCGGCGCTGCGCCTTCCGCAGAATGAAGGCTGGACGCAGTGGATGATCGGGGGAGGCAATGCGAGATAAGTGGAAACTGGAAAGTGGAAACTGGAAAGTAAGTTGGAAAGTACTTGTCACTTACTTTCTAGTTTTTAGTTTCCAGTTTCTAGTTGTGCCAATCGCCCTCGCCCAGCAGCGGCAGGTGCCAACGCTGAAGATCGGTGTCACGTTACACCCTTACTATTCGTGGACGGCAAACGTCGTCGGCAACCTGCCGGGATATGAAGTGCGCGCGATTCTCCCTGGCGAGATCGACGCGGGCGACTATCAACCGCGGCCGGAGGACATCAAGAAACTGGCCGACCTCGACGCGATTGTCGTCAACGGTATCGGCCACGACGACTTCATCATGCTGATGCTGAAGGCGTCCGGCAACACGCGTGTGACGGTGATTCGCGTGAACAACGAGACGCCGCAGATTCACTCCGTGCGAGGCAAGGGCGTGAACTCGCACACGTTCATCTCGTTCACCAACGCGATTCAGCAGACTTATGCGATTCAGAAGGCGCTCGCGAGCCTTCGTCCCCGCGATGCTGCCGCGCTACAGGAGAACGCGGCGCAGTACGCCCGCCGCCTCAGGCAGATCAAGGCGAAGGCCTCAGCCGCGCTGGCCGATGCGAAGATCACCCGCGTCGTGACCGTGCACGACGGTTACGGGTATCTGCTTCAGGAGTTCGGGCTCGAAGTGGCCGGCGTCGTGCAGCCCTCGCACGGGCTGACGCCATCGGCGGGCGAGCTGCGCGACATGGTTGCTCTGCTCAAGCATGAAAACATCCGCGTCGTCTTCAGCGAGGAAGCGTTTCCGCCGCCCCTGCTGAAGGTGCTGCGCGACGAAGCCGGTGTCAGGGTGTACATCATCAGCCACATCGCGTCCGGGGCGTTCACCGCGGACAAGTTCGAGCGCGAAATGCAGGCGAACGTCGAGACGATGATCAGGGCGCTGGTCGTGGAGGCATGACCGCGCTGCTCGAGGTTCGCGAGCTGACCGTCCGGCACGCCCGCGAGGTTCTGCTCTCGAACGTCACGTTCTCGGTCGAACGCGGCTCGCTCCACGCGCTTGTCGGTCCAAACGGAGCGGGCAAGACGACGCTCTTGTCGGCCGTGCTTGGGCTGACGCCGTTCACCGGCCGCATCTTCGCGCACTGGGAGCGCAGTGGCCGTCTCGCGTACGTCCCTCAGCAGTTTCATGTCGATCGGACGCTTCCGGTCACCGTCGCCGATTTCCTTGCCCTGACACGGCAAAGCCGCCCGGTCTGCTTCGGCATTGCGCCGGCCACACAGAAGCGTATCTCGCTGCTGCTCGAGCGGGTCGGGCTGAAGGGCTTCGATAGGCGGCTGCTCTCGGTCCTTTCCGGGGGTGAGCTGCGGCGCGTGCTGCTCGCCAACGCCCTCGATCCGCTCCCGGAGCTCCTGATACTCGACGAGCCGGCCGGCGGCCTCGATGAGAACGCGGCCCGATGGCTCGACGACACGCTTGTGTCGTTGAAGGGAGAAGTGACGGTCGTGATGGTGTCTCACGACTCCGCGCAGGTCCGGCGCATTGCCGATCAGGTGACGGTGCTGGAGCGGGCGGGCGCATGACGGCTTTCTACGACTGGTTTCAGTATCCCTTTCTCGTTCGCGGCTTTCTCTGTGTGCTGCTGCTCGCTCCGCTTCTGGGAGGGTTGAGTCATCTGGTCGTGGCGCGGCGCATGGCGTTTTTCAGCGCGGCGCTCGGCCAGGCCGCCATCACCGGCGTCTGCGTCGGGCTTTTGCTCGGCGAGCCTCTGAATGCGCCATACGGCGGGATGTTCGGGTTCTGCATGCTGTCGACGCTCGGCATGGTGTACGCCAAGCGACGCTCGGCGCTACCGCCGGACACGCTCATCGGCGTGTTTCTGGCGCTCACGCTCGGTCTCGGATTGTGCCTGCTCGTCGCCGTCACGCGGCAGTTCAACGTTCATCAAGTCGAGGCGGTGCTGTTCGGCAGTCTGCTGACCGTGACCGATACCGATCTGGCGCTTCTGGTGCTGGCGGGCGCGGGTGTGGCGGTGATCCTGCTGAGGAACTACAACGATCTTCTCCTGGACAGCCTCAGCCCGTCTCTCGCGAAGGCGCGCGGGATCGACTCAGGTTTTCTCGAGTATCTCTTCGCTCTCGTGCTGACGGTCGCGATTCTCGTCAGTTTGAAAGTGATTGGCGCGCTGCTGGTGGAGGCGCTGGTGGTCGTGCCGGCGGCCGCGTCGCGCAACATCGCGCGCGGCACGCGTGCCTATCTGGCCTGGAGCGTCGCGGTCGCCTGCCTGGCAGGGATCGGAGGCCTGATGATCTCCACGCGGCTGCTCGTTCCGACGGGCGGCGCGGTCGTGCTTGCCGCCAGTCTGATCTTCTTCCTGACCCTGCTGAGCTCGGCGCTTCGGCGCGCCTAGTCCTTACTGAAGCCTGGTGGTGCCGCCGGGGGCAACGATCGCCTTCATCTCGAGCAGCTCGACGAGCGCGCGGCATCGTTCGAGCAAGCCATTGCATTCGAGAAGCGCCTGTTTTTCCACCGGCTCCAGGTGTTGGGCGATTGCGTGGATGAGATCGGCGTCGGGTATGTCTTTCGGAATCGTGTCGTCCGGATTCCGATGCAGCCGTTTGGCGATCACGCGCTCGAGCTGCTGGCGGGCGTCGTCCGGTGCTCCTCCGGCAGGGTGCAATGGCTCGGCGATGGATTCGATGCGCGCAACGCGGTAGCGCTGTGCGCCGTCACGGGTGGACGTCTCGTCGACGATCCGGAACTTCTCGTGGCCCCTGAGGAGGATGTTGTATCGCCCGTCGGGCAACCGGTCGGCATGGGTGATGAACCCGGCACATCCGATGGGATACACGTGCGGTGCCGCGTCGTAGTCCGGCTCCCAGCCCGGCCGCAGCATCACCATACCGATCAACCGCTCGCCCTCGAGCGCATCTTCCACCATCGCCCGATAGCGCGGCTCGAAGATATGCAGCGGGAGCAGAGTGGCGGGGAAGAGCACCACATTGGGGAGGGGGAACAGGGGTATTTCTGATGGCAACATAGCCTGCAACCTGGACTTGTAACCTGAAAGGTAAAAGGTGGAAGGTGGAAAGTGGAAGGTAAGTGACAAAGTACCTTCCGCTTACTTTCTACCTTCCACCTTCCACTTTCCACCTACACCTATGTACTAATGTACCGTGCGCGTTTTCTTATCCATGTAGTCCATCAGCACGTACTGTCCCAGCGTGTACGGCGTCGTGAAGTACGCCTTTCCTCTGCAGATTTCGGCAACGCGGCGGACGAACGCGACCAGCTCGTAGTCGCGCGCCAGCATGAACGTGTTGATCATGATGCCGCTCTTCCGGCACGCCGCCACCTCGGCGATGGTCTCCGACACGATGAACGGATCGAGGCCGAACGCATTCTTGTAGATGCGGCCGTCGGGCTGCGTCAACGCCGACGGTTTTCCGTCCGTAATCATGATGATCTGACGCATGTCTTTCCGCTGTTTGTCGAGAATGCGCCGCGCGAGGCGCAACCCTTCGCGCGTGTTCGTGTAGTACGGGCCGACGCGGACGCGGCCGAGTTCCCGAAGGGGAATCTCTTCGGCCGAGTCGTGGAACAGAATGACGTTCAGCGCGTCGCCGGGATATTGCAGGCGAATCAGGTTGGCAAGCGCGAGGGCCACGCGCTTGGCAGGCGTGAACCGATCTTCGCCGTAAAGGATCATGCTGTGGCTGCAATCGAGCATCAGGACCGTGGCGCACGAGCTTTGGTACTCGCCCTGCGCCACCATCAGATCTTCGTGAGTGATATCGATCGAATCGAGCACGCCGAGCGCTTCTCCCGCCTCCCGCCGTTCGCGGCCGATTCGCTGCACCGCATTCAGGACGGTGCTGCTCGGGTCGAGATTCAGCGAGTCACCGAACTCGTACGGCTTGGGTGCCGCGACGGTCTCGATGCCGGTCGCATGGTCTCGGGTATCGTGCCGTCCGAGGCTGCTCTTGCCCATCGATCCGAGGAGATCGCGGAGCGCGCGATAGCCGAGGAAGTCGAGGCTCTTGTCGGTCACTTCAAAACGCGTCGGCGGCGCATCGGGTCCGAACTGCCCGCCGGCGCCCTGTGATTGCCGGTGCTCACGTTCGGCCTCGAGATCCGGCGACGGTGTGATGAAGCCCTCCTGCATCATGCGATCGATGATGTCCTGGATGAGCTTTTCGAGCTTCGTTCGCGCATCGGACTGATCGCCATCGGCTGGATCGCCCATCAGCCGCTCGAGCGTCTCCTCGGGCAGCACGCCGCCGTTGAAGAGCGCGTCCATGATGGCGTCGTGCAGCGCCTGCATCGTGCGGTCGTCGTCCGATTCGCCGTACATGCCGCCGAATGGCGAGCGGAATCCGCTCGACAGCAGCAGGTCCGACAGCTTCTCGATCAAGTCTTCCAGATCGAGATCGTCCAGCGGATCGCCGGTGTATTTGGAGTACTTGTACTTCATCAGTTGTAATACTTCTTCTTGCCTCCCGGCAGCGGAAGCCCTTCATCTGCTTCGCGTTCCGCGGTACGGGCCGTCTGCCGCCGCTGCTGCGGCGGGTCGGCCGCGTGGTATCCCCGGTCTTCGCTGCGGTTGATTTTCTTTTGTGCGTAGAGGCCTTCCAGGATGAAATCGACGGCCGAAGCGAGCGCAGGCGCCGGTGCCTGCGCGCCAACCTTCAGATGATCTGCGAGCTCGACGAGCCCTTGTACGCCACGGGCCTGCGCGAGCAGGTCACTGGCCGAGGACGTGTCCGCGCTCTGCAGCGTGCCGCCGAGATCGAACCACTCGACGACGCGACGCAGGTCGGCGCCGTCAAGGCGCTCGGCAAACACATTGGCGACCGAGGCGCGGATGAGCTCGCGCGCCACGTTGTCTGCGCCCTTCAGCTCGCCCTCGTATTCCATCTCGAACTTGCCGGTGATCGAGGGCAGTGCGGCATAGACGTCCGTGATGCGGGGCACGACCAGTTGCTCTCCGTTGGCGAGGGCCCGCCGCTCGGCATTCGAGAGGACGTTCTCGAGGCACGTGATGGCGAGCCGCTGACTGACGCCAGACCGCTTGTCGATCTTGCGGTCGGCCCGTGCCTGGAACGCGATCTCCTCGACGACTTCGCGCACATACGGCGGAATCTCGATATGTCCTGTTCCGGCACCTCGACTCAGCCACGCCTCCTGTACGGTGATGTCCATGGCGTGTTGCCGCGTGGCCGGATAGTGCGTGCGGATTTCCGATCCGATGCGGTCCTTCAGCGGCGTGATGATCTTGCCGCGTGCCGTGTAGTCTTCCGGGTTCGCGGTGAACACCATCAGCAGGTCCAGGGGAAGACGAACCGGGTAGCCCTTGATCTGGACGTCGCCCTCCTGAAGGATGTTGAACAGGCCCACTTGAATCTTTCCGGCGAGGTCGGGCAGCTCGTTGATGCCGAAGATGCCGCGATTGGCGCGAGGCAGCAGCCCGTAGTGCACGGTCAGCTCGTCGGACAGCTGCAAGCCGCTTCGCGCAGCCTTGATCGGGTCGATGTCACCGACCATGTCGGCGATCGTCACATCGGGTGTTGCGAGCTTCTCGACGTACCGATCGTCGCGGCCCAGCCACGCGATTGGGGTGAGGTCGCCCTCTGCCGCGATACGCCGCCGGCACGCCGGGCAAATCGGCGCAAGCGGATCGTCGTGGATCTCGCACCCTGCGATGTAGGGCAGTTGTTCGTCGAGCAGCGACGCGAGCGCGCGGAGGATACGGCTCTTCGCCTGGCCGCGAAGCCCGAGCAGAATGAAGTTGTGGCGCGAGAGGATGGCATTCACGAGTTGCGGGATGACCGTCTCGTCGTAGCCGATGATGCCGGGGAAGAGCGCGTCGCCGGCCTTCAACTTCCGGATCAAATTGTCGCGTACTTCGTTCTTCACCGATCGGTGAGGAAAGGTCTCCGGCGACGCTTCGCGCGCCTTGCGCAGGTCGCCAAGGGTTTTGATGCTCGACATATTTTTCATGTGTGGTCCCTGGCTCGATTCTATCTCACGATTCCTGTCGCCCAATCACCAATCACCCAATCTCCCATAGAATTCCGGCGTGTATCCTGCCCTCCGCTCATCGCGCCCTCTTGTCTTCGCCCATCGCGGCGGCAGCAGGATCGGACCGGAGAACACTCTGGCAGGGTTCGATCGCGGCCTCGCCGCCGGCGCGGACGGCCTCGAGCTCGACGTCCACCTGTCTCGAGACGAAGTCGTCGTGGTCAATCACGACCGCCTGCTCGATCGCACGACGAACGCCAGGGGGCCGCTCAACGAACGAACTGCTGTCGAGCTTGCGACACTTGACGTTCCAACGTTGCGTGACGTGCTCGCACGATATCCGGATCGAAGGATCGTCATCGAGTTGAAGGAGCCCACCGTCGCGCTCGCGCGTTCGGTCGTCGACGAGGTCCGCCGGGCAGACGCCTCAGGTCGCGTCTGTCTCGGATCGTTCAGCGTGTCCGTGCTCAGGGCCGTGCGTGCGTACGCGCCGGAGCTTGCGACAAGCGCCGGACGGATGGAAGTGCGGATTGCGCTCTGGCGATCGTGGTGCCACCTCACGCCTGGCCGCGTGCCGTATCAGGCGTTCCAGGTTCCGGAGACAAGCGGGTCGACACGCGTCGTGTCGCCGAGATTCGTCAAGCTTGCGCACAAGGCCGGCCTGGTCGTTCACGTGTGGACCGTGGACGATCCCGACGACATTCGGCGCCTGCTCGACTGGGGAGTTGACGGGATTATCAGTGACAGACCAGACGTGGCTTCGCAGGTCCTAGCTGGCTGGCTGGACCGTCGATCGTCGATCGTCCATCGTCGGACCAACGACGAACGACCAACGGCTGGGACCGGGACTAACGACCAACGACCGGGACTAACGACCAACGACCGGGACTAACGACCAACGACTGGGACCAACGACCAACGACTAACGACCAACGACTATCGTCGATCGACGATCGACGGCTCCGGCATCTCGGGCTCCGTGGGCTTCCTTCGGAGCAGGCCTGATACGAACCAGACGGCGCCGGCCACCACCGTCAGCGCGAGCAGCCATCGCACGAGAATCAGCGCCGTTGGCGCATCCATCACCGGCCAGTCGGTCGTACGCAGCACGGCGAGGCGATCCATCATCCAGTGCCACGCCGAGTGGGCGACGATCGCAGACAGCACGATGCTGCCGGCGCGTTCCGGGAAGACCTGCGTGAAGAGGAGCGTCAGAGCAGGCACCGCGATCAAGAGAATGATGATCTGGCCCAGTTCGAGGCCGATGTTGAACGAGACGAGCGCCGCCAGCTTGTGGCCGCCTGCAAACTGCAGCAGATCGCCGAACGCGAGCGCAAAGCCGAAACCGTGAACCAGGCCGAAGACCAGCGCGACGATCCAGCGCGTCTTCAAGTTGGCGCCGATCGCGTTTTCGACGGCGACATAGAGAATCGAGAACGCCATCAGCGTTCCCACGAGCGGTGGGAACCATGGGCCCGAGGGCTCCAGGCCGAGCGCGGCAGCGGTCAGCGTGATCGAATGAGCCGCGGCGAAGGCCGCGAGCGGCTTGACGAGGTCGCGCACACGGCGGTACGGCAGGGCGAGCACGAAGACGAACACGAGATGATCGAGGCCGTCGAGAAATCGATAGAATCCCGCGCTCAGAAATCCCCACGCCGCCTGCATGAACCGCGGATCGAGGTGCACCATCGACGCATCGTCGTGGAGGCGGAAGGCCCGGACATCGCCGCTCGGACGGATGAAGTTGATGTAGGTGGCCGTGCGATTGGCGAGCCCGCGGCCGAACAGCACCTGCATGCCGAAGTCGGCATCCCGCGATCGGATCGGATAATTCAGTTCGAGATCGAGGAACCCCTGGTTGTAGTAGACCTGGGTGTTGTCTGGAATCTTCGCGCCCCGTGTTCGCGCAATCGCGCCGTCGAAGGTGTCGAACGATTTGTCGGACGGCAGGGAAATACGTCCGCTCGCCATCTCGTACTGCATCAAGCGTTCGCCGTTCTCCACCAGCACAATCCCGTTCGAGATCTGATTGGCGGCTTCGCGCAGGGCGGGATCGATGTAAGACAGCGCGAGGTATCCGGTTCCATCCTTCGGCAGGCTCGACTCGCCGAGGGCGAGCAGCGGGATTCGGAGCAACACCTTCAGTTGGGTTTGCTCAGGTCTGAGGTACGCCTGGATGACGATCTCGTCGGGGATATCGTGCGCGCGCACCGCCGTCTGGATGGACAGGAAGAGGAGCGCGGCCCCGAGCAAGCGAAAAGCGGACCGCTGGGTAAGGTTCATTTGTGCGCGCAGTGAAAATTGTATAATGACCGTCTTTTCGATTCCAGCGAGGCACCATGACAATATCAACTAATAAATGGACGCAAGTCGTAGTTGCCGCGGCAGTTGTGTGCGGCGTGTGCGTGTGGGCCGCGGTCGCCGTGCCTCTGCACGCGCAGGCCGCCTCGGGCATCTGGAGCGGCGTGTACACCGACGCGCAGGCCAAGCGCGGCGAAGGCGTCGCCAACAAGGCGTGTGTCAGCTGCCACGGCGCCGAACTGATGGGCGGCGAAGCCGGGCCAACGCTCGTCGGCCTCGAGTTCCTCGGTAACTGGAATTCACTGACCCTCGGCGACTTCTTCGATCGGGTTCATGCGACGATGCCTGCCGACGCGCCGGGCTCGCTCAGCCTTCAGGACACAAGCGACCTGATTGCGTACGTGTTGAAGCTCAACAAGTATCCCGCCGGCGAGAAGGAGCTCCCGACCGACATGTCGGCGTTGGGGCAGGTCAAGATTGAAGGGCAGCCGCCGGCAAAATGAAGAACATCGCTGTCGAAAGCCTCTCCGATCTCGAGTCGATTGAAACCAGAGAGTGGCTGGATTCTCTCGACTACGTGTTGCAGGCCAGCGGACCCGCTCGCGCCGGGCAGCTCCTGCTGAACCTGGCCGAGCACGCCCGTCGCAGGGGCATTCGTCTGCCGTTCAGCGCGAACACTCCGTACATCAATTCGATTCCTGCCGATCAGGAAGCGCCGTTTCCTGGCAGCCAGGAAATCGAGCGGCGCATCAAGAGCCTCGTCCGATGGAATGCCATCGCCATGGTGGTGCGCGCCAATCGTGTCGAGCCGGGCATCGGCGGTCATATCTCGACCTTCGCGTCGGCGGCGACGTTGTACGAAGTCGGCTTCAATCATTTCTTCAGGGCGAGCGGCGACGCCGGCGATCGCGATGTCGTCTATTACCAGGGACATGCCGCGCCCGGCATTTACTCGCGCGCGTTTCTGGAAGGCCGCCTCAGCGAAAAGCAACTGGACAACTTCAGGCGCGAGCTCGCGCCCGGCGGAGGCCTGTCGTCGTATCCGCATCCGTGGTTGATGCCCGACTTCTGGGAATATCCGACCGTGTCGATGGGGCTCGGCCCCATCATGGCGATTTATCAGGCGCGGTTCATCCGCTATCTGGAGGATCGCGGGCTGAAGAAGCCATCGAGCTCGAAAGTGTGGGCGTTCCTTGGCGACGGCGAGACCGTCGAGCCCGAGTCGCTTGGCGCCATCACGCTTCCCGCGCGCGAGAAGCTCGACAATCTGATCTTCGTCGTCAACTGCAACCTCCAGCGGCTCGATGGCCCGGTGCGGGGCAACGGGCAGATCATCCAGGAACTGGAAGCGATCTTCCGCGGCGCGGGGTGGAACGTCATCAAGGTGCTCTGGGGCAAGGATTGGGATCCGCTGCTCGCCAAAGACAAAGACGGCCTGCTGGTGAATCGGATGGGCGAGATCGTCGATGGCCAGTACCAGAAATACTCTGTCGAATCGGGTGCCTACATTCGCGAGCACTTCTGGGGCGCCGATCCGCGGCTGCTCGAGATGGTGAAGGATCTGTCGGATGACCAGCTGAAGCGGCTGACGCTCGGCGGTCACGATCCGATAAAGGTCTACAACGCTTTCAAGGCGGCCGTCGAGCACAAGGGCGCCCCGACGGTCATCCTCGCGCGCACGATCAAAGGATACGGTCTCGGCGACGCTGGCGAGGCGAAGAACATCACGCATCAGCAGAAGAAGCTGAGCGAAGACGATCTGCGGGCCGTTCGTGAGCGTTTCAGTATTCCAGTTCCCGAAGACAAGCTCAGCGACGCGCCGTATTACCGCCCCGACGACAAGAGCCCGGAAATTACCTACTTGAAAGAGCGGCGCAAGGCGCTCGGCGGGTCGCTGCCGATTCGCGATACCAAGACCAAGGCGCTGACGATTTCCAGCACGGAGCTCTACGAGGAATTCACTAAGGGCACCGAGCGCCCTGCGTCGACGACGATGGTGTTCGTCCGTCTGCTGTCGAAGCTCCTGCGCGACCCGGAGCTCGGCAAGATCGTCGTCCCGATTGTTCCCGACGAAGCGCGGACGTTCGGCATGGAGGCGTTGTTCAGGCAGGTTGGTATCTATTCGCACGTCGGTCAGCTGTATGAGCCGGTCGACATGGACACGCTCCTTTATTACAAGGAGTCGACCGACGGGCAGATTCTCGAGGAAGGCATCAACGAAGCGGGATCGCTCGCCTCATTCATTGCCGCCGGCACTGCGTATTCCATCCACGGCGTCAACACGATCCCGTTCTTCATCTATTACTCGATGTTCGGCTTCCAGCGCGTCGGGGACCTCATCTGGGCCGCCGGCGATTCGCGGTGCCGCGGGTTCCTGCTGGGCGGCACGGCGGGGCGCACGAGCCTGGCGGGCGAGGGCCTGCAGCATCAGGATGGCAACAGCCAGTTGTTCGCCTATCCCTATCCGAATTGCGTCAGCTATGACCCGGCGTTCGCCTACGAACTCGCGACGATTGTCGAAGATGGCATCCGCCGGATGTATGTGGAGCAGGAGAGCATCTTCTATTACCTCACATTGATGAACGACAACTATCCGATGCCGGCGATGCCGGAAGGGGACAATGTGAAGGCTGGGATTCTGAAGGGGATGTATCGCTTCAGCAAGGCGAAGAACACCAGCGCGAAGCTGAAGGCGCAGCTGATTGGGAGCGGCGCCATTCTTCCGGAAGTGATCAAGGCTGCTGCGCTGCTCGAGCAGTTCGGCGTTGCCGCCGATGTGTGGAGCGTGACGAGCTATGGCGAGCTCTATCGCGAGGGCAATGCGTGCGATCGCTGGAACATGCTGCACCCGGCGCAGAAGGCGCGCGTGCCGTATGTGGCCGAATGCCTGAACAAGACAGAGGGCGTGATTGTCGCGGCGTCAGACTACGTGAAGGCGCTTCCGAACTCCGTCGACCGATGGTTGAACCGCCCGATCGTGGCGCTCGGCACCGACGGCTTCGGCCGCAGCGAAGGGCGCAAGGCGCTGCGGGAGTTCTTTGAAGTCGACGCGCGGTTCGTGGCGGTCGGCGCCCTGTCGGCGCTCGCGCGCGAGAAGCAGATCGACGCGAAGCTGGTCGAGAAAGCCATCAAGGACCTCGGCATCGACCCGGAGAAGAAGAACCCGGCGGTAAGCTGAATCTTAAATCTGAAATTTCAAATCTGAAATTTCAGATTTCACAATTTCACATTTCACATTCTAAATTCCATGGCCGACATGAAGTTGCCCGAGCTGGGCGAGAACATCGAAGGCGGTGACATTCTCCGCGTGATGGTGAAGCCGGGCGATCAGATCAAGAAAGACCAGCCCATTCTCGAGCTCGAAACAGACAAGGCGACCGTTGAAGTGCCTTCATCGGCCGACGGCGTTGTCAAAGAAATCAAGGTCAAAGCCGGCGAGAAGGTGAAGGTCGGACAGACCATTCTCGTGTACGAGGAAGGGCAGAAGGCAGAGGGCAAAGGGCAGACGGAGGCGCCGGCGCCGAAGGCTGTGCCGGAGCCGAAGCGCAAGGCGGAAGTCGTCGAGATGACCCGGCCAAAGGCGGCACCGGCGCCGCCGCCCGCCATCGCCGTGCCCGCCACAGCTGTTGCGATTGATCCCTCGGCGATCGCCGCTGCTCCGTCGGCGCGACGGCTCGCACGCGAACTGGCCGTCAACATTGCCGAGATTCACGGGTCCGGTCCCGGCGGGCGCATTTCGATGGACGATGTCACGGCGCACGCGCGGCGACTCTTGTCGGGTGCCTCGGGCGGCGCGCGGAGCGCGGTTGCTGCCGCGCCGCTGCCGGACTTCAGCCACTGGGGGCCGGTTGAGCGCAAACCGATGAGCGGTGTCCGCCGGACGACCGCGCACCGGCTGACGCAGGCCTGGAGCCAGGTGCCCCACGTGTTCCAGATGGATCGTGCAGACATCACTCAGGTCGAACTCCTCAGAAAGAAGCTGTCGAAGAAAGCGGAAGGCGAAGGTCGCGCGCCCATCACGATCACAGCGTTCCTGATGAAAGTGCTCGCTGCCGCGATCAAGAAATTTCCGCAGGCCAACTCGTCGGTCGATCTGCAGAACGAAGAGATCGTCTACAAGCAGTACGTCCACATCGGCGTCGCGGTCGACACCGACCGCGGACTGCTTGTGCCGGTCATTCGCGACATCGATAAAAAGGATCTGTTTCAGATTGCCGAGGACATCGCGCAGGCTGCCGAGAAAGCGCGCAATCGCAAGCTGTCGCTCGACGATATGCAGGGGGCATCGATCACGATCTCGAACCTCGGCAGCCTCGGCGGCGGCGCGTTTACACCGATCGTGAACTGGCCCGAAGTCGCCATTCTCGGCGTGTCGCGAGCGAGGATGGAACCGGTGTTCGTGGACGGCGAGTTCGTGCCGCGGTTCATGATGCCGTTGACGCTGTCCTACGACCACCGTGTGATCGACGGTGCCGATGGCGTGCGGATGCTGCGCTGGATCGTCGAGGCCGTTGAGCAACCGGCGTTGATATGGCTCGACGCATGAGCGAAGAATTGAAGATTGAAGATTGGAGCATTGGTACATTAAGAAGAAGTCTTCAGTCGTACAGTCGATAGTCACCCAATTCACAATCGCCCAATTAATGTTCCAATCTTCAGTCTTCAATCTTCAATGTCCAGCACACGCGTAGCGGTCATCGGAGCCGGCCCTGGCGGATATGCCGCGGCGTTTCATGCCGCCGACGCGGGGATGCAGGTCACGTTGATTGACGCCGAGCCCAACCCCGGCGGCGTCTGCACGTTCAAGGGCTGCATTCCCTCCAAGGCCCTGTTGCACGCGGCGAGAGTCCTCGACGAAGCGAAGCATGCCAGCAACTTCGGCGTGTCATTCGGCAAGCCGGCGATCGACGTCGACAAACTGCGCGCGTGGAAGGACGGGGTCGTCAAGAAACAGACGGGCGGCCTGGGCCTTCTCGCCAAGGCGCGCAAAGTCACCTACATCCAGGGCCGCGCGTCGTTCCTCGACGGCAAGACCCTCAGCGTCGAGGCCGGCAGCGGTCAGCAGCGCGTCGAGGCCGACTACATCATCATCGCGACCGGCTCCCGTCCGACGACGGTGCCGGGCGTGTCTATCGACAGCGCAAAGGTCCTCGACTCGACGACCGCCCTCGAGTTGCCCGATGTGCCAGCCCGGTTGCTCGTCGTCGGAGGAGGCTATATCGGCCTCGAGCTCGGTACGGTGTATGCCGCGCTCGGATCGAAGGTCACGGTCGTCGAAATGACCGATGGTTTGCTGCCGGGTGCCGATCGCGACTTGGCGGCAGTCGTCGCCAAACGGATGGGAACCGTCTGCGAAGCCATCCTGCTCGAAACCAAGGTGACCGGCGTGAAGGACGAGAAGCAGGGCCTCAGCGTGACGTTCGAAGGCAAGAATGCGCCGGCAGGCGCGCAGAACTTCGATCGCGTGCTCGTCGCGGTCGGACGCCGGCCCAATTCCGCAATCGCCGGGCTCGACAAGACGCGGGTCAAGGTGAACCAGCGAGGTTTCATCGAGGTCGATGGACAGCGCCGCACCGCCGAACCGTCAATCTTCGCGATTGGCGACGTCGCCGGCGATCCGATGCTGGCGCACAAGGCGTCGCACGAGGCGCGGGTCGCCGTCGAGGTCATTCACGGGCGGTCTTCGGTGTTCGAGCCGCGCGCGATTCCAGCCGTCGTCTTCACCGATCCGGAACTGGCGTGGACGGGCCTCACCGAGAACGAGGCGAAGCAGCAGAACCGGCCAATCGAAATCGCGAAATACCCGTGGGCGGCGTCCGGCCGCGCGACAACGATCGATCGCCCGGATGGCCTGACGAAGCTCATCATCGATCCAGAGACGGAGCGAATTCTCGGCGTCGGCATCGTCGGCGTCGGAGCCGGCGAGATGATTAGCGAGGGCACGCTTGCGATCGAGATGGGCGCGCTGGCTGCCGATCTGAAGCTGACCATCCATCCCCATCCGACCCTGTCGGAAACGATCATGGAAGCAGCGGACGTGTTCTTCGGGGAGAGCGCGCACGTGTATAAACCCAAGAAGGCGTAGGGCTCTGGGCTTTAGGCTTTGGGCCTCATCAGTGCCACTCAGCAAAGTTCACGAAGACATCATTTCCTGCACGACGTGCTCGCGGCTGCGCGAGTACTGCGGACGAATTGCACGCGAGAAGCGTGCGGCATTCCGCAACGATACCTATTGGGGAAAGCCCGTTCCTGGTTTTGGCGATCCGAATGCGCGCGTGCTGATTCTGGGACTTGCGCCCGCGGCGCATGGCGCGAACCGCACGGGGCGGGTGTTCACCGGCGATGGCGGGGGCGGTTCAGGCGATTTCCTGATGACCGCCATGCACAAGCATGGCTTTGCCAGCATTCCGACATCGCAGTCGATCGACGACGGGCTCACGCTCCACGACGCGTACATCGCGGCAGCCGTGCGATGCGCGCCTCCGGACAACAAGCCGACGCCCGAAGAGATCCAGGCATGTCAGCCGCATCTCGAAGCCGAGCTTCGGCATTTGCCGAACGTGAAAGTGGTTGTCGCGCTCGGGAAGATCGCGTTCGACGTGTGGTGGCGAGTGATGTCGAACGCGGGAAAAGCTGTCCGGCCGAGGCCGCCGTTTGCGCACGGCGCCATTTGCCGGCCGGCGGGATCGCCTATCGTGATCGCGTCCTACCATCCCAGCCGGCAGAATACGAACACCGGCAAGCTGACACCCGCGATGATGGATGGGGTCTTCAGGAAAGCGGCGCGGCTCGTCCGTTAATATTTTTTACCACGGAGGACGCGGAGGAAAAACAAAGATGAAGGCCGGCGGCTTCAGTCACTTGAGGAAGCTTTGAATGCTTCGGCCTGCTCGTGTGCGTGGTAGGAACTGCGCACGAGGGGACCCGACTCGACATGCGTGAAGCCCATCTGGAGCGCGATTTCCTTCAGCTGTGCAAACTCATCGGGATGGTAATAGCGAGTCATCGGCAGATGCGCCGCCGACGGCCGCAGATATTGCCCGAGCGTCAGGATTGCGCAGCCCGCCGCTCTGAGATCGCCAAGGGTTGCGACGACCTCGTCCCATTCTTCGCCCAGTCCGAGCATCAGCCCGGATTTCGTGGCGATGGCCGGTGCGTACCTGCGCGAGCGATCGAGCAGCTCGAGCGTGCGTGAATAGCGGCCTCCGGAGCGGGCGAGGCGATAGAGCCGCGGAACCGTTTCAGTGTTGTGGTTCAGGATGTCGGGCCGCGCGTCGAGCACGGTGCGGAGCGCTGCCTCGTTTCCCTGGAAATCGGGGATCAGCACCTCGATGCTGATACCGGGCATCCGCCCGCGAATCGCGCGAACCGTTTCGGCGAAAATCGCCGCGCCGCCATCGGGGACGTCATCGCGATCGACCGACGTGACGACGACGTGCGCGAGGCCGAGTGTTTGTACGGCGTCGGCCACCCGGGCTGGCTCGGCCGCGTCGAGGGCGTTCGGGCGACCGTGTCCCACCGCGCAGTAGCCGCACGCCCGCGTGCAGATGTCGCCGAGAATCATGAATGTCGCCGTCCCGTGCGTCCAGCACTCGCCGATGTTCGGGCAGCGTGCCTCTTCACACACCGTATGAAGCTTGAGGTCGCGCATCAGGCCTTTCAGCCTGAGGTAGGACGGAGAGCCGGGTGCCCGCACCTTCAGCCATTCGGGCTTTGGCTCGCGTGGGGATACGGGGGTGAGAGGAATGACGGCCGACACGCTCCCGCGATCTTAATGGATAATCGCCCGGCTCGCGAATGGGTTAGTGAGGATCCAGCGGCGGATGCTCGGACACCCAGACGAGACTGAGGAATACGAAACATGCGAACGCGATGGCGACCATCCAGAGCCACACCGGAGTATTTTCGCGCAGTCTGATGCGCCGAAGGCGCGTCGGCGATCCACGATACGCCTTCGACAGGGCGGATCTCCGGCCCTGTATGACGGAAAACCGCACCCTCCGCGCCATTTCGCCAACGGCCCGCGAGGGTTTAGAACTTGACGCTGTAAACGACCTTGAAATTCCTTCCGAGCTCGCTGTAGCCGTTGTCGATCAGAATGTCCTTCAGATAGTTCAGATGGTTCACGTATCGCTCGCCCGTGACATTGTCCAGCCGCGCGGTGATTGTGTTGACGACTCTGGCACTGCCGAAGGAATAGGACCCGAATAACTTGAACAGGTTGTAGCCCTGCGTCTCGGTCTCCCCGATGTCGTTCACGACATAGATTCGATCCTGCGTCGCCGTGAAGCTGCCTTCAGCGCCGGCCTGAAACGCGTTTTTCTGAATTCGCACACCGGCACGCCCGCGAAGAGGCGGCATCCGCGGCAGGGGCTGATCGGTCGACGTCAACGTGCCCTGAACGTAGTCGAGACCCCCTTCCACCCACACCAACTCCCCCAGCCTGAAATCGGCATGCGACTCGACGCCCTGAAGACGGGCATCGCCCTGCGTGAAGAACGTCACCGGCAGGTCTTCCTCGATCTCGCCGCTGTTCTCTCTGAAGATGAAATCGTTGATGTGATTCACGAAGAATGTCACTTCGCCCGAGGCCCTCGCATGCCGCCAGCGGAACGACGCGTCGAAACCGAGCGCGTGCTCCGATTCCAAATCGGGATTGCCGTTTTCGATGGCGGCGTTTCCTGGATGCGCACCATGAAAGTAGAGCTCTTCGAGCGCGGGATTTCTGGCGGCTCGCGCAAAACTGAAGGCCACCGTCGTGGCATCGTTCGGTCTCAGCAGCAGGCCGAACGAACCCGAAAAATTCGTGAAGTCCCGTTCGGGCTCCTCCACTTCGGGCTTGAACATCGCCTGCTCGATACGGCCACCGAACTGCAGGCTGGCATGCGGTGACGCCGCGAACTCCTCGTAGAGAAATGCGGAAAACCCTTTCTGGCCGACTGGCGGTGACAAGGCTTCTTCACCGGCCGTCGAAAACTGTCGCGTCAGAAACGACCCTCCAAACGAGCCTTTCAGGCGGCTGGTGGCACGGTGCGCCGCAAGCAGCTCGAGCTCGGTCGTGTTGTTTTCGAAACTGGTGGCGACGACGTCG
>JAMQPK010000179.1 GCA_023717525.1 Vicinamibacterales bacterium
CGCCGTGCGATCCACGGAGTACGCATCCGGATAGTTCGACAGCAGAAAACGCAACTCGTGGTTCACCTGCGGAAACGTCGGGTTCACGATTTTCGCCGCCATGAAATTCGCGAATACTTCCTTCATCCAGACATCGTCAAACCATTTCATCGTCACGAGATCGCCAAACCACATGTGCGCCGTTTCGTGGGCAATCGTGCTGGCGCGCGCGAGCTGCTGCTCCTGCGTGGCCGTCTTTTCGAGAAACATCGAGGGCGCGTTGTAGAAGATGGCCCCGGCGTGTTCCATGCCGGCAAACTGAAAAGCCGGCAGCAGGACGAAGTCGAGCTTTTCGAACGGATACTTGCGATCCGTGTAGTCTTCGAGCCAGGCAATCGCTTGTTGATGCAGGTCGAAGATGGTTTCGCGGTTGGCGGCGACTTTCTCTGTATCGGTCTCCCGGTGATACATGTAGAAGGGCCTGCCGTTTCGTTCTCCACGTTCCACACTGAAGGTTCCGGCGGCAAAACCGAAGAGATATGTTGGAAGAGCCTTGGTGGGCAGGAACGTCAGCGTCGTCCGGCCGCCGGATACCCGGCGCCCGATCTCCGGCCCATTCGCGAGCGCAACCCACCCGGACGGAATCTCCAGCGTCAGCGCGAGCGGCGCCTTCAGGTCCGGCTGGTCGAAGCAGGGAAAGGTCTTCGAAGCGCGCGCAGGCACAAAGAGCGAATAAAGATAGTCATCATTGCGGTTCAGCGCATCGTTGCCAGCGACAAACGCTATGTCGATAAGATTGTCGCCACGGCCAAGCGAGTTGCCCGGAATCACCAGGTGGTCGTTCTCCGAGCGGACCGGCTGGCTGTTCCCATTCGCCAGAAGGGACGTCACGCTGGTGGCCGGCTGAGCAAAGTCGAGGACCAGGTCCGTTGGCTGCAGAAGGCGCAGCTTGATTCGTACCTGGCCGCGGATCGGGTCCTGGAGCCTTTCAGGGACAGAGAGTGTCAAATCATACGCAAGCTCACCGATCGCGAGCTTGCGCGCCGCCGCCAGTTGTTGTGAGACGCCGGCGGTTGGGGTCATGACGATTGCCGAATCTCTTCGCCGCTGCACCATCCACCACGTAGAGGACAGACAGAGAGCGACGGCCAACACGAGATACCATTTCCGGGACATGCGTTCGTATATCCTCCGAGCAGGGCTGTCATTATGCCTTGTAATCTCGGCCGTCGCGTGTGACTCGCGATCCACGAAGCCCCTCGCCGAGACGGAACGGTTCGCGTGGTCTCTCCCGGCTGATCGAACGCTGCGGAGCTTTGCGATGTCTCCGGATGGACGCCAGTTGGTCTATTCCGCTGAGAGCGCCGCCGATCAGCGCCTTCATCTTTACCTCGATTCAATCGACGGCACGACGAAGCGCGAGCTTGCCGGTGTCCTTGGGGCGCATAACCCGTTCTTCTCGCCTGGTGGAGAGTGGGTCGCCTACTTTTCGCGCGGTGCGATCTGGAAGTACCGGGTCCGCGGAGCGCTCGACGACGCTGTTCCGCAACGAATTGCCGACGCGCCCTCCGATGCGGCTGGGGGCACGTGGACGAGTGACGAACGGATCATCTTCGCGCCATTGGGAGGACACGGACTGGTGTCGGTGCCGGCCGCGGGTGGATCGCCCATGGACCTCACCAGCCTCAGCCAACGCGAGGGCGAACTCGAGCACGGGTGGCCGCACGCCCTTCGGAGTGGCGTAGTCGTATTCACAGTCACGCAAAGGGGACGCGATCCGCACCTCGAAGTCCTCTCATCGTCGCGAGGCCGTCAACGCCTCACGGTGCCTGCGATTGGACAGGCGCAATTCGTGTCTAGTGGCCATCTGGTTTATAGCTTTCTCGGTAACCTGCTGGCCGTTGCCTTCGATCCCGACAGCCTCCGAACGAGCGGCGCGCCTGTTGTGGTCGCGAAGGGTCTTCAGACCCAGGCAGGTTTCGGCAACCTGGGTCGATCTGGGTTCTCGGTGTCACCGACGGGGACTCTGGCGATGCTGCCGTCCAGCGTTGAAGACGCACGCAGCCGGCTCGTGCGCGTGGACCGAGCGGGTCGCTACTCGGCACTTCCAGCATCAGCGGAGGTGTACCAATCTCCGCGCATTTCCCCAGATGGGCGTCGGCTGGCGGTGGTCGTGCGACCGGGCGTGATGACGCGCGACATCCGTGTGCTTGATGCCGATCGCGCGGACCGAGTGCTCCTGACCCTGCAGGGAGGGGATAACCAGTCGCCCGCGTGGATGCCCGACAGCCGGCGTTTGACGTTTGGGTCCAACCGCGACGGCGTGCAGAAGATTTACGTGGCTTCGGTGGGAGGTGCCGACCCAAAGCCGCTGTTCTCGATCGATGTGTCGGTCTCGAGGAATCCTGCCAGTTGGACTCGGATACCTCCGCAGCTGGCACTCTACGAAATCAGCGCGGTGCGCCGGCGCGACGTGATGATCTATCGCGTCGGCGAGTCTGTGCTGCCTGTGGCGGCGACGCCAGCCAATGAGCGGTCGCCGGTGCTGTCGCCGGATGGGCAGCGGATTGCGTATGTCTCAGATGAAACCGGACGAGATGAGATCTTTGTCAAACGCCTTGGAGATGAGTCTGGCGCACTGCAACTCACGACGACCGGTGGGATCGAGCCGGTCTGGATGCGCGACGCTCTCTACTACCGGCGCGGCGATAACTTGCTGCAGGTGATATGGAAGGGTGGAAAGCCCACCGACGCACGCGAGGTGCTCGAAGGTGTTTTCGAGCGCGATCCGGGTGCGAATCTCGCGGCCTATGATGTCGATCCGAGCGGGCGGTTCTTTCTGATGCTCAAGAGTGCGCTGGCGCCTCGCCAGATCCGCATCGCCACCAACTGGGGAACGGAGCTCGTGCGGCTGGTCCCTGCTGCGCGGTAGCTACTTGGCCAGCATGCCGCGAGCCGTCATCTTCGGGTCCCGTGCCCTGATTTCCGTCTTGCTCGAGGGCACCAGCCTGTCTGGACTCGCGAACACGACGCGGTACTGATTCGAGAGCTCCGCCGAGAGCTGCTGTAGTTTGACGGTGAGGGCGCTGGGTGTCAGCACCTCTTCGTACCGCCCACCCGTGTCCTTCGTGAGGCGACCGAGCACGATGTCGCGATCGACGCCGTTGCCTTCCGGACGCTGGCCACTGCGGAGGTCCACGCTCAAGCCATCGATCGATCGCTGCGCGTCATCGCCACCAAGCATCATCGCGTGAAGGGCCGGCGTGCCGCTCATCTTCACGATCCGCAGCACTTCTGAGTAGTCGCGATAGCTGTACTCGGGCCCCCGCGCCGTGACCACTGCGATGACCGAGCGGGCGTTTGGCCGTTTGGCGAGACCTTGAGAGACTTCGGCGATGGCGTCGAGGACGTAGTTACCCGCCTGCAGCGAGACGATCTTGTCGACTGCCTTCTGAAGGGCCGCGCGATCCGATGTGTAGGGCACGACGATGGTCGGGCGTTCTGCGGTCGTGAAGAGCGACACTTCGACACCGGGACGCAGCGTGTTGATGAAGGCCGACAGCGCGCGCCGCAGCTCATTCACCTTGTTACGCATTTCCACGCTGTTGTCGACGAGCACCGCGAGCTGCAGCCGGTCCTCGTCCTTGGCTACCCGCAGCACCTCTCGCGCGACGCCATCCTCGCGGACGATGAAATCTTTTGCGGCGAGCCCGGTAACGGGGTCACCCTTGTCGCTGACGACGCTCGTGTAGATGACGCGCTCGGTCACCTGCGCCAAGGCAGGGGCCGAGCATGTCACGGCAAGGCATGCAGCGAGCAGGGTGCGTGTCATCGTTCTGTGATCTTCGCTGCGCATAAGAAAAAGGGGTAAGGGGAAATCGATGCCCCTTACCCCTCTTAGATTCGTCCGGGACGCTGACTGTCTAGCGTTTCCAGGTATAGAGCATTCCGACGTAGACGCGATGGCCTCCGCGGATCTTGGTCTTCGCAAAGAACGCGGGGGCGCCGCTGTTTTCGTTCACGATGAGATAGCGGTAGTCGGCACGGAAGCCCCAGTTTGGCGCATCAGCTGCGCGAAAGATCTTGATGCCACCGCCGATGTTTTCAGCGATGAACGTCTCCCAGCCAACGGTGTCGACGTCATAGCCGAACTGCTTGGTCGGCACGCGAGACGCGAGCGAGACCGCGCCGAAACCACCCGTTACGTAAAAAGGGACGCGCTTGCCTGCGGTACCGCCCGGAAAAAACAGCACGTTCCCGTAGTAGCTCCACACGGTCGGCATCTGGACGTGAATCACCTTCTCGTTTTCGAAGAAGATGTCCTGCGCCCAGCCAACGCTGCCGGTCATTTCGCCTTCGATCGCCACTTTCTCGTTCAGATAGTATGTGAGGCCTCCACCGGCGGTGTAGACGTTGAAGTTCACTTCCTCGTCGTCATCGCCCCCCACAAAGAACGTCCCGCCGCCCGGGAAGCCGCCGATCTCGACCTTTCCTGCGCCGATTGCCGTTTCCTGCGCCGATGCGATCGAGCATCCTGCAAGCAGGATCAAAGCGGCAAGGAAAGCCTGAGAGCCACGAATCATTACTATCCTCCTTCGAAGGAAGAGTTGGTGGAGAACCCAACTGTGATAATTTCGAACCGGCGAAGTTTAGCATAATGACACAACGTTCCGCACGGGCGGTCTGGCTGGCGATTTCGGCGGTTTTGGCCGTCGGCGGCCTCCAATTCCATGGACCAGCCCACGCCCAGGCGCCGGGATCAAACCGCTTTGCCCAGCAGGTGCGCGAGCTGTCGGAGCCGGGCGGCAGCTTCGACACCGACAACCTCATTTCGAACGAGCGCTCGTACCTGCATGTGCTGCCTGCGCTGAAACAGGGCCGTGTCGCGGGTGGCGCCTACGTCGGCGTTGGCCCTGATCAGAATTTCTCGTACATCGCGGCGATTCGCCCTTCGGTCGCCTATGTGATTGACGTGCGCCGGGACAACCTTCTTCTTCATTTGCTGTTCAAAGCGCTCTTCGAGATGTCGGAGACGCGTGCCGAGTACTTGGGCCACCTGTTCGGGCGCCGCCTTCCCACAGCGCCAGATCAGTGGCGTGGCGCGAGCCTCGAGCAGATTGCGGCACAGCTCGACGCGGTCTCGCCGCGCGGCGAAGATGTCCAGGTCCTCCGGAGGCAGGTGGATGCGCGGATCGCGGGTTTCGGCATCCCGCTGTCGGCAAGCGACGTCGGCACCATCGAGCGTTTTCACAAGACGTTCATCGACGCGGGCCTGTCACTGAAGTTCCAGAGCTGGGGGCGTGCCCCGCGCAGTTACTACCCGACGTACAGAGAACTTCTGTTCGAGACCGATCGCGCCAGACAGCGCGGCAATTTTCTTATCGACGAGGAGGGCTACCAGTTCGTGCGGGGACTGCAGCAGCGAGATGCCATCGTGCCGGTTGTTGGTAACCTCGCCGGTCCCAAGGCGATGTCCGCGATCGGCCGCGCGATGAAGCAACGCGGCGAGGAGCTTTCGGCACTCTACGTCTCGAATGTGGAGCTGTATCTGTTTCAGGATGGCGTGTTCCCGCGCTATGTCGAGAATCTCGGGACCCTCCCACGCAACGGACGAAGCGTGATCATCCGCTCGGTGTTCAGCGGACCGGCACTGTGGTCGATGCCCGACACGCTTCCCGGCTACGCGAGCGCGTCGCTCGTCCAGCGTGTCGATGAATTTGCGAGCAGGAGGTATCGGACGTACGGGGAACTGCTGGGGAATAGTCGATAGGCGATGGACGATAGGCAATAGTCCGAGTCGATAGGCAATAGGCGATAGTCGCGGGCTAGCCGCGCTGCTTCCAGTCGCAGCTCCGAAGATGGTGGATGAACGGCGTTAGCATCTTTCCGATCTCGTCGTACAGACCGCCAACGCGTCGAAACTCTTCTTCGGTGATGTACTGCCTCCCTATAGCGATTCTCAAGTGTGCGGAACTCTCCAGGGCTGAGCCTCTTGCGTGGCTGAGGTAGCTGGCGAAATGCCGATCGGTTTGCTGGCCAAATCCTTCAGCGATTAGCGCTGGTACGCTCGCCGACGATCTCAAGAGCTGATTTCGAAGATCCAGATCTTTCTGGAACGTTGATTTCTTGAGGAGTGCAAAAACTGCGTCGGCCGCAATGACGGCCTTTTGGTAAATCTGCAGATCGTCGAGGCTTTTCGGCATGACAGGAGAAGGGCAGGCACGCGCCGTGCCAACCACCCCTCGTCGATGGACTGCTGTCCATGGACTATAGACTCGGACTATTGCCTATTGTCTATCGCCTATAGCTTTCAAAAGTCCGGCAACTGTATCGGGTTGTACGTAAAACACAGAATCAGCATCACCAGCGCGCCGAGCGCGAGCCAGAGGCGTGCGCGATCCAGAGGAATGTGTTCATCAATCGTGCGAGGGTGATGCGGACCCATCGCAATCGTCATGGCAATCAGCAGCAGCGTCCAGACGATCCAACTCGTCGACAGGAATGCCAGGCCAATCGTCGCGCCGATCGACACGATCGTGACAGACGATGATCGGCGGCCGAAGACGGCGTAAGTAATGTGGCCGCCGTCGAGCTGGCCAATCGGAAACAGATTCAGCGCGGTCGCGAGAAGGCCGAACCACGTGCCGAAGAGCATGGGGTGCATGTTCAGGGAGTAACCGTCCGGGATCGATCCCCACGTCAGCCATGCGGCCAGCTTTACGAGGAGCGGGTCGCCAAGCGTCATGAGATCGGATGTGTCGTGCGGCAGTGCGACGACCGGTGAGAGCGCCGTACCGATGAAGAGCGCAGGCACGGCGACAAGAAACCCGGCAAAGGGCCCGGCGGCGCCGATGTCGAAGAGCATTCTCTTGGTGGGAATCGGCTCGCGAATTCTAATGAAGGCGCCGAGCGTTCCCGTCAGGCTTGGGAGCGGCGGAAGAGGGGGCATCGGAATGAAGAAGGGCCGCGAGGCATCAACCTGATAATATCGACAGGCGGCATAGTGACCGAGCTCGTGCGCGCCGAGAATCGCGAGGATCGTGCCGCTGTACCACAGGCCGTGCAGGTAGAACGCGAGGCTAGCCAACGACGGCGTCGCCGGCACCCGGCCGAAATCTGACGCGAACCCTGCGTAGTGAAACCCGCCGACGAGCGTCGTGCTGCAGATGGTCGCGGCAAACAGCAGCCAGTGCAGCCAGACCCGATCCTGGAAACGCTGTCGGGGTGTAAACGCAACTGGGAAAACTGGTTCCGGTTCCTGAATCGAATAGGTGTCGGACAAAGCGAGACTTACTTAGGAAATGTTCTGCAGGTCTTTGCCGGGCTTGAAGCGGATTGTGCGACCTGGCGGAATGCGCACTTCCTTACCCGTGCGAGGGTTGCGGCCAATGCCGCGCTTGCGGGGCTTCACTTGAAAGACCCCGAAGCCGCGCAGTTCGATGCGCTCGCCGCGCTGCATAGAGAGGCGCATCGCGTCGAAAACCGCGTCGACCGCCACCTCGGCTTTGACCTTGGTGATGTCGGCGATCTTCGAGACTTCGTTCACGATGTCGACCTTGATCATGCTTAGGCTCTCCTGATTTCTGGTAAATATCATAGAAACAGTCACTTACACTGTCAAGTCTCCCGCTAAGTTTGCTTACGAAGAATCCAATGCCGAGTAAATCACTCCCTGCCGTCGTGCTGGTCGGGCGGCCCAATGTGGGGAAATCGACGCTCTTTAACCGGATTGTGGGCCGGCGCCGCGCCATCGTGAACGAAATGGCCGGTACGACCCGCGACCAGATCGAACAGCCCGCCGACTGGCGGAACGTGACGTTCTCGTTGACCGATACGGCCGGCATGTTCGGCCAGAGCGAGGACCCGCTCCAGGAGCTCGTGCTCGAGCATGGCCACCGCGCGCTCGTGACCGCCGATGTCTTTGTGTTTGTCGTGGATGGGCGGGAAGGATTGGTCCCGGCCGATCTCGAAATTGCTTCCGCCATCCGGACTGCCGGACGGCCGGTCATCGTGGCGATCAACAAAACCGACGATCGCCGTGCCCGCTCGGGGGCGCTCGATTTCTACGAGCTCGGGTTCGAGCCCATTGTCGAGATCTCGGCCGAGCATGGACAGGGCACTGGCGATCTCCTCGACGAGATCATCGCCAAACTGCCCTCGTCTGGCGGAGCGCGCGGGGAGGAGGATAGCCCGGTTGTCGAGCCGCGCATCGCGGTTGCCGGCCGGCCAAATGTCGGGAAGTCGTCTCTCGTGAATCGCATTCTTCGTGAGGAACGGATGCTCGTCAGCGACGTCGCGGGCACGACCCGCGACGCGATCGACGTGCCGTTTCAGTGGCACAAGCGCCAGTTCCGGATCGTCGATACGGCGGGCATTCGGAAGCCGGGGCGTGTGGCGCGGTCCGGGCCTGTCGAGGCCGTCAGCGTCTTGACGGCGCGCAGGGCGGTGGCCGATGCCGATGTCGTCGTACTCGTCATCGACGCCACGCTTGGCGCAGCCGATCAGGACGGCGCGATTGCCGGAGAAGCCGAGCGTGCCGGCCGCGGCCTTGTCATTGCCGTGAACAAATGGGACCTGGTGAGAGGGCAGGGGCAGGAGTTTTCGGAGAAGTTCGACGACAAGCTCCGGTTCAATCTGAAGTTTCTCGACTACGCCCCCATCGTGCACATCTCGGCGCTGACGGGAGAACGCACGCCGAAACTGCTCGAAGTGATCGACAAGGTGATGCAGGGACGGCAGCGCAAGATTCCCACACCGGAGCTGAACAAGTTCTTCGCCGCCATCACCGCTTCGCATCCCATTCCGAGTCCGGGTCGCACGGCCATTCGGATCCTGTATGCCGCGCAGGTCGGCATCGCGCCGCCGACCTTCGCCTTGTTTACGAACGTGGCGACTGAGTTGCATTTTTCCTATGAGCGGTTCATCAAGAATCAACTGCGCGAGAAATTCGGTTTCGTGGGTTCGCCGATCAGGCTGCAAATCCGAAAACGGAAGCGGACGGGAGGGAAAGGGGTGAAGGGAAAGAGCTAAGCTGCTATACTGCGGGCGAAGTGCTGCAGGAACTGAACGTGCCAGGCGTTGAGATTCCCAACCGCGCGCTGTTCAAGCCGTCTGAGGTCTGCGAGATTGCCAGCGTGCAGCCCTACGTGCTGCGCTCATGGGAGTCGGAGTTCCCGGATCTGGGCATCACGAAATCCGGCAGTGGCCAGCGCGTCTACCGCAGGGCGGACGTCGAGCGGGTCCTGCGGATCAAGCATCTCGTGTTCGCCGATGGTCTGACACTGGCCGGTGTCCGTCGCCGGATCGAAGAAGCCGAGCCTCCCGTTCTCGAGGAAGCCGACGCCGCGCCTATCAGGGAACTGCTGGGCCGAAACGCCAAGGAGCGCCTCACCGATATCAGGCGCGGTCTTCAGGCCATCCTTCAGTTGCTCTCCTCGCGGCCCGGCGAGCCGCCATTTCACCAGATCGCACGCGTCGCAGCTCCGTCGAAGCGGAAGAACGGCGCTCGCCACTCGAAGCCTGCCCCGAAGAAATCAGCCAAGCGCCGCCGATAGATGGCCGTGCGACTTGATCGCACGGCGAAACAGCGGCTGGTCGACGAAATCAGTCATTGGCACCATGCGATCGATCTTGGTGATGATGTGGTCACGCCCGGCCACAAGACGCCGCATCACTTCTACGACGAGCTTCGCCGCTTGCGCCTGCCCGACATGGCGAACAGATCAGTGCTGGATATTGGCGCGTGGGACGGCTTTTACACCTTTCATGCCGAACATGCCGGCGCCAGCCGCGTTGTAGCGCTCGATCACTATGTATGGTCGGTCGACCTTCGAAAGGCTGCCGAGTACACAACTCGCCAGCACACCGCCGGCCAGCCGATTCGTGCCTTCCACACCGTGAAAGATCTATGGGATCCGGTTGGACTCCCGGGAAAGCGCGGCTTCGACCTGGCGTATCGCCTCCGCGACAGCCATGCGGAAGTGGTCGTGGACGACTTCATGACGATGGCGTTGGCGAAGCTTGGTACGTTCGACGTGGTGTTGTTTCTCGGCGTCATCTACCACCTCGAGGAACCGCTGCGAGCTCTGCGACGGGTGCGTCAGGTGACACGAGAGGTTGCCGTCATCGAAACCGAAGCAGTGTTATTGCCCGGTCAGCCAGATCAGCCTCTGTGGCAATTCGTCGATGCGGCTCAGCTCAACGCCGACCCGTCGATCTGGTGGGTGCCGACGATAGAAGGGCTGCGAGCGATGTGTCTTGCGGCTGGATTCTCGCGGGCAGAGATTGTTGCTGGTCCGCCTCCGCCCGAGGAGCTTCGGCGGCGACAGTCGAACAACTACCGCGGCGTCGTCCACGCGTTTTGCTGACGCGATCTCGTAGTGAAAAATTGGTCGGGATGACAGGATTCGAACCTGCGACCCCCTGACCCCCAGTCAGGTGCGCTACCAGGCTGCGCTACATCCCGATGGCAGGAATAACCTCGCGGCGAACAGGTAAGCATACCATTCCCGTGCCCTTTACATCGGCGCGTCTTGGCCCTAGGCTTTCTTGAATGACCCTTCGCGAGCTCAGCATTCTGGCGCTCGTTGCGGCGATGGCGGCCACGACGCTGGCGCAAAGCCCGCAGCCGTATTCACCGCCGCGGCTCTTGCGCGGTGACGCGCCCGCCGCAATCCCTCCTAATGTTGTCGCCGGTGGCGTCGTGCTGATTGAGGCGACGGTCGATCGCGGCGGAGCTCTCACGCGGCCCGTCGTTCTCCGTAGCACACCGCCCTACTCCAACATGGTGCTCGATGCGATGAGACGGTGGACGTTCAGGCCGGCTGAAGCCGTAACTTCCGGTACCGTGCGGGGACCAGTGGAGGGTACGGTGCTCGTGGCCGCCCTGTATCGTCCTCCCACGCTCACGAACGAGCCGACCGTGGGCGAACCTCCGCGGGATCTCGCGGCGCCCTCGGCCGAAGCCGCATTTCCGGTCGCGATCGTCACACCAACCTATCCGGTACGTGCCGCAAGCGGCCTCAGTCCATCCGTCCTGATGTACGAAGTGTCGCTCGATGAGCGCGGCAAGATTACCGATGTCCGCCCGTTGGTCTCCGACCCCGGGTTCGATTCTGTTGCGCGCGACGCGTTGTTGCAGTGGACGTTCCGTTCCGCCACCTATCGAGCACGCCCTGCGCCTGCGGTGGCGTACGTGGTGTTCGGGTTTGCCGTACCTGTCCTCGGTCCGCCGTTCCTCACGCCAGGCCAGCAACCTGTCCCGTCTCCGCGTTGACTTCTCTGGAAGAAAAGGAATCCAGGCGTCAAAAGCGCGCGTATTGGGCGTGGATCGCCGTCTGCATCTCCTGGGGAACCACGTTTCTTGCTGCGCGCATCGCGATCGAGAGCTACCCGCCACTGCTGATGGCCGGCACGCGCCATATTGTCGCGGGCGCAGTGCTGTCGGTCTTCGTGACGATGCGCGGCGTGCGACTGCCGCCGCGCGAGTCGTGGCTCGGTCATGCCGTCGTCGGTGCGCTGATGGTTGGCGCCGGGAACGGGTTTTTGATCTGGGCGCAGCAGTTCGTGCCGAGCAGTGTGGCGGCGGTGATGGCTTCCACGATTCCGTTCTGGATGGTCGGTGTCGAGGCGTCGATGCCAGGCGGCGAACACCTGCGGGCCCGGCAGCTCGTGGGCCTGCTCATCGGTTTTGGCGGCATCCTCCTCCTGTCGAGCTCGGGTGTGCGACTTGCCGGCGTCGGCGACCGGCAGTTTGTGCTGGGCGTGATTGCGCTGCAGTGCTCCTGTTGCGGCTGGGCAATTGGCTCGGCGTGGGCGAAGCGGCACAAGAGAGAAGAGAACGTCCTCGCCGCGACAGCTCTGCAGATCCTGTTCGGAGGCCTCTTGCAATTTCTGATCGGAACGGTCGCGGGCGAATGGCCCGCGTGGCACTACACCCTGCGCAGCACCTTAGGGTGGCTGTATCTGTTGATCGTTGGATCGTTTGTCGGCTACGTCAGCTTCACGTACGCGCTGAGGCATCTGCCGATTTCGACAGTGTCGCTCTACGCGTACGTCAACCCCGTCATCGCCGTCATTCTCGGCGCCATGATTTTGAGCGAGCCGTTCACGCCGCGGATGGCCTCCGCCATCGCGATCATCTTTGTGGCGATGTGGATTGTGCGTCCGGCGCCCGGCCAAACGCTCGCCGATACATCTCGTAGTTAGCCAGGACCTGCCTGACGTACGCGCGCGTCTGGCGGTACGGAATGCTGTCGATGAACATCTCTTCGGGCAGTGCCTTGGCCTCGTCCCACCATGCCTGCACGCGGAGCCTGTCGGCGTTGTAAGACGCAATTGTGGGGGCTAGCGCGCCGCCGAACCGCACGAGGTGTTGCGCGAGATGCGCTGCGCCCAGTTCTGCGCTGACGGCCGGATCGAGAAGCCGCTCGACAGCGCCGGGCTGGGCAAATGCCGGATCGATCTCGGCCGCCGTGTACGGCATCAATTGGAAAAGTCCGACAGCACCAACAGGGGAGCGCGCCGCAGGGTCGAAATGCGACTCCTGTCTTGCCAGCCCCAACATGAGCAGCGGATCGACGCGGTGCCGCGCCGCCGCGGTCGAGACCTCTGTCCAGAACGCTTGAGGATAGGCGAGCGCCCAGAAATCAACAGGAAGGCCAGTTGCAGGCTTCTGGAGATAGTCGCCGAAGAACGAGCTCATGAGATTCGATGCCGACGCATGATCGCCGGCCGCCTCCGATGCCCGCGCCGCAAGCAACGCCACCGCATCGTCTCGCCGGAATGACGACTGCAGCCGGCGGGCAAACACGGCGGCGTCCTGTAGAAGCCCTGCTTGAGACAACAACGCTGCGCCTTTGTAGTCGGGATGCGCAGTCACAACGTCGCGAAGCGTCAGAGCAGGAAAAGCCAGCGATGGTTCAGGTGGCCCAATTCCAAGGCGGGTCGCGGCGCGATTGCCGTAGTAGGTGTACGGATACCGCACCACCAGGTCCGCCCAGAGCGCCCGTGCTGCCGCCTTCTCGCCGACGGCGTCCTGCGCGTACCCAAGCCAGAACGTCGTCGCCCGCTCGGTTTCCGCGTCGGGCTTCAGGCGGAGGATCTCCCTGAGCTCCCTGGTCGCGCGGGTGGGATCGTCGCTGCGCAGTGCGGCAATGGCCGTGCGCCAGCGAATGTCGATGCGATCGCCGCGCGATCGTGTCATCAGGAGGAGCTGATCATAGACAGCGAGTCCCTTACGTGCCTCGCCGACGCTGACGAGATACTCGGCCAGCAGACGAGCAGCGGCCTGCCGATCTTCAAGGGACGCGCCCTTTATTTCACCGGCGATGATGGCGCGCCCACGGCGCTCGACGCCGGACGTCTTGCCCTCGCGCACGTCGAGGCGAAAGATCGTTACCGCGGCCGCAACCGCCTCGGTACTGTCTGGATAGGTACGAAGGAACGCTTCGGCCTGCGCCCTGGCGCGTTCGTCGGCGCGCAAGGCATAGAGGTTCTGGACGATCGCGGCGTCAATCTGCCGAATCTGCAGCGAGCTCGGGAAACGGGCCTTCCACTCGAGCTGTGCGTCAACTGCGCGTTGGAAGGCCGCGGCGCCCGTGAGGCGATCCACGATCGCCTCGTAATCCTGTTCGCTCAGCGGCGCTTCGCCGCCAAGCTGAGACGACAATCGGTTGGCTCCCTGCGTTGCCGCATCGTAGGCGGCCGGCTGCCGAAACGTGAGTTGAAGCTCGCGGAATGTTTCGAGCGCTTCCCGGGGCTTGCCATCCTGCTCCAGCGTCGCCGCAAGGCCGAGCGCGGCCTCGTCCGCGCCAGCGGTTCGCCCAGCACTCGCCCGGGCTCGCCGGTACAGAGCAGCCGCTTGCTCCAATCGGCCGCCGGCACGTTCGGCGTTGGCCGAGCGCAGCAGGAGATCGGCGGGGATGGTACCTTCGAGTGTTGCAAGGGCTGCGAGTGCAGCCTCGAGATCGCCGGCCGACAGCAGCGCGCGAATCGACTCGCGCGCGGCGAAGCCTGCCAGCACCGGCTCCGCGGTTGCCACTTCTTTCCAGGCTTCTGCGCTATCCCGATATTGTCGCGATGTCGAGAGAGCCTGAGCACGCCGGATCAACGCTGGGCTTGCTGGAAGGGGTTCTGCCGCAGGCGCAGGAAGAGACTGGCTCGTGGCGGCGGTGACCACTGCGAGGCAGAGCGCTGGAACAAATGCGTAGAAGCGACGGGATTGCACGTCCCTTCTTATTATGCGCTCGATGTGAGCTCGTCGTGCGCCGCGCTGGGCATTCTATAATGCTCGCCATGGCGGAACACGACCATCATCACGACAAACACGGAGTACACCTCGCGCTGGTCGAACGGTTGCGGCACCAGGCCGCCGATGTTCGACGGTTGACGAGCGGCCTGCCCGAGGAGACTCTCGCGACGCCGACGGTGCCTGGGAAGTGGTCGCTCAAAGAGCTGGTCTGTCATTGCCGCCGAATGGAGGAGGTCTTCGGGGAACGGTTCGATCGGATGCTGACGCAGGAGAGCGCGGTCATCGTGCCGTACGACAACCCTGACACAGACGGGCGGTTCCTTGAACTCACGAAGTCGCCGACCGAAGATGTGCTCGCCGACTATCTGCGCGAGCGCGAAGCGCTATGCCTGCGGCTCGATGGCCTCACGCCCTCGGAATGGCACAGGAAAGCACAGCATCCGCAATTTTCTCGCTACGACGTGCACTTCCAGGTCGAGTACATGGCTCATCACGAAGCGCACCATATCTATCAGCTCTTTCAGCGACGCATACCCCTCGGAAAGCTTCCACACTGACTATCGATCACGAAGACACGAAGGACCGCGAAGGAGATGCCGTCTTTCGCGCCCTCGTGCTCTTCGTGTCCTCGTGATCTATCTCGCGGGCTGCAGTCGAACCTCGTTGATGACCGCGACAATGTCGTCGTCTGTGATGGACTTCTGCTGGTCGGCAAGCGCGATGATCCGGCGGTAGACCTGATCGAGTTCCAGACGCGTCAATGTATGGCCGATGGCCTCGCAGCGATGTTTCACGGCGTGGCGTCCGGAGTGCTTGCCCAACACCAGCGCCGTTGCCGGCACCCCCACATCGGCCGGGTTCATGATTTCGTAGGTGCGTCGATCCTTCAGCATGCCGTCCTGATGAATGCCTGCCTCGTGCGCAAAGGCATTGCGTCCGACGATGGCTTTGTTCGCCTGAACGTGCTGGCCGGTAAGCGAGCAGAGCAGCTGGCTGGTTGGGAAGATGTGTTCGGTCTTGATGCCGGTCGTGAAGGGAAGGCGGTCCGACCGCACCTTCATGCCCATGACAATTTCCTCGAGCGAGGCGTTGCCGGCCCGTTCGCCGATGCCGTTGATCGTGCATTCAACCTGGCGGACCCCCGCGGTGAGCGCCGCATGCGTGTTGGCGACGGCCAGCCCGAGATCGTCGTGACAGTGCGCGCTGAAGACAGCCTTGTCGGAGTTGTGAACTCGACCAATGACGCTGACGAAGAAGTCGTGAATCTCATCCGGCGTCGAATACCCAACCGTGTCCGGAAGATTGATCGTAGTAGCGCCCGCCTTGATGACGGCGTCGACGATCGTGCACAGAAATTCCATATCGGTGCGCGTGGCGTCTTCGGCAGAAAACTGAACGTTGTCGGTGTAGGTCCGCGCCTGCTTCACGGCCGCAACGGCGGCAGTGAGGCACTGGTCTCGTGTAATGTTCAGCTTCTTGGTCAGATGCAGATCGGACGTGGCAATGAACGTGTGAATCCGCGAGCGCTCGGCGCCCTTCAGCGCTTCCCCGGCACGGTCGATATCCTCGGGGCGGCAGCGCGCCAGCGCCGCAATGACGGGGCGGCGCACGTTCGCCGCCACCTGCTTCACACCTTCCGCATCATCGATCGACGCAATGGGGAAGCCGGCCTCGATCAGGTCCACGCCCAGCGCATCCAGCTCTTTCGCTAGCTGCACTTTCTCGTTCGTGCGAAGCGAAAACCCGGGCGCCTGCTCGCCATCGCGCAGCGTCGTGTCGAAGATGGTCACTCGGTCAGTGGGCATGTTCACGTTTGTACGGGATATGCGCTCAATCGTCAAATCTATATTAATGAAGTTTTAATAACAATAGTTTATAGTAGTCGGGCATGGATCTGGCGGAATTGCGTGTATTTCTCATGGTGGCCGCCGAACGGAGCTTTTCGCGTGCCGCCGCCAAGCTGCATCGGACCCAGCCAGCCGTCAGCCAGGCGATTCGCCGTCTGGAAGACGAGGTGGGGGAGCGGCTGTTCGATCGCTCGTCAAAGGACGGAACGTTGACCGAGGCCGGGCGCGTACTCCGCGACTACGCCGAGCGGTTGCAGCGGTTGTCCGAGGAGGCGCAGCTTTCCGTACGAGAGCTGCGCGACCTTCAGCGCGGCCGCGTGCTAATCGGGTCGAACGAAGGCGGCGTCCATATCCTGCTCCCGCTGATTCAGAAATTCCGCGAGAAGCACACGCGTATTCTCGTCGATGTTCGCCGCGTGCCTGCGCGTCAGGTGGGCATCGAAGTCGCGCAGGGTAGTCTGGACTTTGGCATCGTGACGTTCGACCCTGGTGACAAGCGTCTCCAATCTCTTACGATTGGCGCCGACGAGCTTGTGCTGCTCGTGCATCCGGCGCATCCGTTCGCCGGTCGCGAGACCGTGCCCATGGCCGAGTTCGCGCAGGAGGTCGTCATCGCGCATAGCGATCCGTCGCCGGCTCGCGATCAAGTGTTGCGGCAGGCGGAACTCCGCCATGCACCGATCAATATTCAGATCGCGCTGCCGAGTCTCGAGGGTATCAAGCGGGCCGTGGAGGAACGGATGGGTGTTGCGCTGCTGCCGCGCCGCTGCGCCATCAACGAGATCGCACGAGGACAGCTCGTGGCCGTCAGGGTTCCTGAAGTGCGATTGCCGCGGCAGGTGCGGTTGGTATACCGGAAGGGCGAATTGTCACACGCGGCCTCGGCATTTCTGCAGGCGGCGAGAAGCTGACTGCGTCAGAACCCAGAAACGTACGGCAGGCTTGCCGCAACTTTCTTCACCTGCTCGAAGTCGTCGAGCAGTAGCCCTGTCGCATCCCACGTGCCGGCGGTGAAGGCCTCGCGCGCACCGGCCGGGACCGACGCCTGATACGTCTTTCCGTTCACGGCGACAGTCTGGGCGCTGACGCTGACCCTCACTTCGGCTTGCGGGTCCCCCTCGGCGGCAGCGAGCAGTGCCTCCGCATCGGCGGCTGCCACGGTGAGGCACGGCATGCCGAGAGCGACCGAGTTGCCGAAGAAGATTTCTGAAAACGACTCGCCGACCACAGCGCGGATACCCCAGCGCTGAAGCGCTTGCGGCGCATGCTCGCGCGACGAGCCACAGCCGAAATTGCCGTTCACGACCAGAATGCGCGCGCCGGCGTAGCTCGGGTTCGAGAACGGATGCACCTGTCCGCGCTCCTCGAGCTGCTTGCGGTCGTCCTCGAACGCGTGCGTTTCAAGCCCTTCGAAACTGACCGACTTCAGAAACCGCGCCGGGATGATGCGGTCGGTATCAATGTCGTTGCCGCGCAGCGGTACTGCCCGGCCGGAGATCTTGTCGACAAACCGTGAGTCCGTCATGCGTGCACCTCTTCGCGATCGAGCATCTTGCGGACGTCCACCACTTCGCCGGCGATCGCGGCGGCCGCCACCATGGCAGGGCTCATCAGGAGCGTGCGCCCGGTCGGGCTGCCTTGACGTCCCTTGAAATTGCGGTTCGATGAAGATGCGCAGATCTGCCTGCCCTGAAGCTGGTCGGGATTCATCGCCAGGCACATCGAACAGCCAGCGCCGCGCCATTCGAATCCTGCCTCCATGAAGATCTTGTCGAGCCCTTCCTGTTCGGCAAGCTTGCGGACCGATTGCGATCCCGGGACGACGAGCGCCTTCACGTTGCTCGCCACACGCCGGCCCTTCGCCAGTCTGGCTGCCTCGCGCAGGTCGGAGATGCGGCCGTTGGTGCAGGAGCCGATGAAGGCGACATCGATCTTCGTCCCGGCGATGGGCATGCCACCACGGAAGCTCATGAACTCGAGCGCCTCGGCAACCGATGCTTTGTCGGAGGCCCCGACGTCGCCCGGTGAGGGTAGCTTCTCGGTGATGCCCACCGACTGGCCCGGATTGATGCCCCACGTGACGGTTGGTTCGATCGCTCCAGCATCCATCAAGACGACGTCGTCGTAGGTGGCGTTTGAATCGGAGGCAAGCGACTTCCACCAACTGCGCGCCTTCGCGAAGTCCGCGCCCTTGGGAGCGAACGCGCGACCTTCGACGTACTTGAACGTTGTCTCGTCCGGGTTCACATACCCGACGCGCGCTGCGCCCTCAATCGACATATTGCACACGGTCATCCGTTCTTCCATCGTCATGCGATCGAACGCGTCGCCGCCGTACTCGTACGCGTAGCCCGTGCCGCCCTTCACGCCGAGCCGGCGGATGATGTCGAGAATGACGTCCTTGGCGAACACCCCAGGCCGCAGCGATCCATTAACGGTAATCCGTCGCACTTTCAGCGGCTCCATCGCCAGGCACTGCGATGCGAGCACGTCGCGTACCTGGGAGGTGCCGATACCGAACGCGATGGCGCCAAAGGCGCCGTGCGTCGACGTGTGACTGTCCCCGCAGGCGATGGTCATCCCCGGCTGGGTGAGTCCCAGTTCGGGTCCTATCACATGGACGATGCCCTGGCCGGGATTGTCGATGTCGTAGAGAGGGATGCCGAACTCGCGGCAGTTCTTTTCGAGCGCGCACATCATTTCTTCCGCGAGCACGTCGAGAAACGGCCGGCGCTGATTCAGCGTCGGGACAATGTGATCCACAGTGGCGAATGTCCGGTCGGGGAACGCCACTCTGTCGCCGCGCATGCGAATCATGTCGAATGCCTGCGGGCTGGTGACCTCGTGAATCAAGTGCAGTCCGATGAAGAGCTGCGTCTGACCGGTCGGGAGCGTGCGGACGGCGTGGCGATCCCAGACTTTCTGTAAGAGTGTTTGACCCATGCTGTCCCTATTCTAAATCATGCGATAATCAAGTCTTATGACATACCCTGAATTCTTCGTAGCACCCATGCGCCAGGAACTGACCAACCTCGGCGTCCGTGAACTCAGAACCGTGGCCGAGGTCGACGCCGTTCTCGGCGGGCAGCTCGGTCAGCCTGGCGACCAGCAGGGACCGACCGTTATGGTGATCGTGAACTCGGTCTGCGGATGTGCAGCCGGGAAGGCCCGCCCAGGCGTTGCGCTCGCCCTGCGTCATCAGACCAAGCCCGACGTCGTCGCCACCGTGTTCGCCGGCGCCGACATGGAGGCGACCGACCGTGCCCGCGGCTATTTCACGGGATATCCGCCGTCTTCGCCGTCGATTGCGTTGATGCGCGACGGCAAACTGCTGTGGATGCTCGAGCGCAGGAATATCGAGAATCAGACGGCTGAACTGATTGCGAAGAACCTGACCGACGCGTTCGACAAGTACT
>JAMQPK010000193.1 GCA_023717525.1 Vicinamibacterales bacterium
CGCGGCCGTTGGCCGCGATCGACCGTGCCTCGAGGCGGTGAACGCCCACGACATTGAACGAGAAATCAATCACGGCCCGCGCGCCATCGAGAAACACGCCGGTACCCCAGAACGGAGAGCCGAGGGCGAATCCCCACTCGGCGCTGCCAAAGCCAGGCTCGAGCTGGCGGACTTGGAAGAGGCCCATGGCATCCTCGTAGCCGTTGGGCACGATCGCGTAACAGAAGCTCGTGCCGAGCATCCGCTCGTTGTGAACTTCCGAAATAAATTCCTTGAAACCTTCGACGGTGTTTGGAAGCGGCGACACGAACTCGGCCACTTCCTCGCTGGTCAACATCGCCATCAGCGCAGGGGCATCGCTCTCGCGCAGATCGCGGAGCGTCACTTTCTCACCTCGAATTTCGGGTAGCCCGAAGTGCCAGTCGAACGCCTGAAGGCTCGACCGCAGCAGCTCCTGATAGGGCATCTTCTCCATAACACCCTCTGTCAGAGCAAGTCTCCTACCAGACTGTCAGGCGTTGTCGCACAATGGCAACTAGCGCCTTTAATTACAATGACTTGCGTGGATAGTCGAGGCTGGAACTACGAGTCGGCAATCTTGCTAGAGTGTGTCTATATAGAACATACGAGACTTGTAATGTTCTTTAAGTAACTGACTACATTGATATTAACTATTGGTATCTATTACGGAACATGATGTTCCCTAAAGCGACCATCTGAGCAGGATCGCCCCGACCGTGAACCCGGCCCCGACAGACGCCAGCAGCACCAAGTCTCCTTTTTTCAGCCGGCCCTCGAGGATCGCGTCGTTCAAGGCCAGCGGGATCGTGGCCGCGGTTGTATTGCCGTAGCGATCGATATTGATGATCACCTTGTCTGGCGACAAGCCCAGGCGTTCGGCGGCCGACGTGATGATTCGTCGGTTGGCCTGGTGCGACACGAACAGATCGATATCGTCCGGCGAGATGCCGTTGCGAGCCAGAATCCTTCTGCAGATCTCCTCAGTCTTGCGGACGGCCACCTTGAACACCGTCTGACCATCCTGCTTCACAAAATGCAGGCGCTGGTCGACGGTCTCGTGTGTCGCGGGATGCAGGCTGCCGCCCGCGGGCATGCAGAGCGCCAGCCCGTAGCTGCCATCGATCTCGTGTGCAAAGTCGATGATGCCGAAGCCATCGTCGCTTGTCCGGCTCACAACCACCGCGCCCGCGCCGTCGCCGAAGAGCACGCAGGTTGCTCGATCCGTGTAATCGATGATGCTCGACATCACGTCGGCGCCAATCGCCAGCGCGTGCTGATGAGTGCCGGCCGCCACCATGTGAACGGCGGTGGTCAGTGCATAGGTAAATCCCGAACACGCCGCGCCAAGATCGAAGCCCCACGCACGGTCCGCTCCGATCTTGTTTTGCAGTACACAGGCCGTGCTGGGAAAGATCATGTCTGGCGTCGTCGTGCCCACGACGATGAACTCGATGTCGTGTGGCGTCAGTCCGGCCTGCGCAATCGCCTTCAGGGCCGCTTCCTTCGCGAGATCCGATGTCCCGACTCCCGGCTCCGCAATGTGCCGCTCCCGGATGCCGACGCGCTGGAGAATCCATTCGTCGTTGGTATCCACCATCTTCTCGAGATCTTTGTTCGTGAGAATCCTGGGAGGAACGTAGGTGGCAAGTCCGGTGATCTGTACTCGATAAAGATGGGCTCGGTTCACCAGAGACCTCTTCCGGGGGCAGTCAATCCAAAATAGTTGTAGGCCAGCGCCGTGGCCACACGGCCTCGGGGCGTGCGATCGAGAAATCCGATCTGGATGAGAAACGGCTCGTAAATGTCCTCGATCGCGTCTTTTTCCTCGCTGATCGCGGCGGCGATGCTGTTGATGCCTACCGGGCCTCCACCGAACTTGTCGATTATCGTCCGCAGCAGTTTCCGATCGACCTCGTCGAATCCGTGCTCATCGACCTCGAGCAGCTTCAAGGCATCGATGGCGACCTTCTCTGTGATGGCACCGTCGGCGCGCACCTGGGCAAAGTCGCGAACACGCCGCAGCAGGCGATTAGCGATGCGCGGCGTGCCACGCGAGCGGCGCGCCAGCTCGGCCGCCGCTCCGTCGACGACCGGCACGTTCAGGATCCGCGCCGAGCGAGTGATGATCTCCTTCAAATCAACCTCGTTGTAGAAATCAAGCCGGTGCACGATGCCGAACCGGGACCGCAGCGGAGCCGTCAACAGGCCTGCGCGGGTCGTCGCGCCGACGAGCGTGAACTTCTGCAGCGGCACCTTGATCGAGCGTGCCCCCGGACCCTGCCCGATGACGATATCGAGTTCGTAGTCCTCCATCGCCGGATACAACACTTCCTCGATTACCGGCGACATCCGGTGAATCTCGTCGATGAACAGGACCTCGTGTTCGCCGAGGCTCGTGAGAATCGCCGCGAGATCGCCAGGTCGCTCCAGCACCGGCCCGGCCGTCGCGCGCACGGCGGCGCCAAGTTCCTGGCCGATGACGTACGCGAGCGTCGTTTTTCCCAATCCTGGAGGGCCGTACAACAGGACGTGATCGAGCGCCTCGCGCCGCTGCCTGGCCGCCGCAATTGACACCTGGAGATTTGCGCGGACGCGCTCCTGGCCGATGTAGTCGTCCAGCGTACGGGGCCGCAGTCCGGCTTCGTACTGGACGTCCTCGTCCACTTTCGCGGCCGTGACGATTCTGGGGTCAGTCATGAAGAGACAAGAATTGAAGATTGGTGCATTGGCACATTGAAGAATTGTTGGCTCATTGTTTCAATGCTCCAATGTTCCGATCTTCAATTCTTCCTACCTCGCGAGTTCCCTGAGCGCGAGCTTCAGAGTCTGCTCGAACGACGCCGCGTCCGACTTCATCGCTGCGTCGACGGCACGCTCGGCAAGCGGCCGATGATACCCCAGGTTGATGAGGGCCGACAGCACGTCGGTGCGCATCGATTCCCCCGCCGAAGCGGCGGTAGCCGCGAAGGCGGGCTCGCTTGGAATGAATGCCGCCAGCTTGTCTTTCAATTCCAGACCGATGCGTTCGGCCGTCTTCTTTCCGATGCCCGGAATGCCAGTCAGCCTCGCGATATCGGCGTGTCTGATTGCCGCGACGAGGTCGTTCGGCTCGATGCCGGAAAGCACGGCGAGCGCCAGCTTCGGGCCGATGCCGCTGACGCCGATGAGCTTCTCGAAGAGCTGCAGCTCGAGTCTTGTCGCAAACCCGTACAGCATGAGCGCATCCTCGCGCACGTGCGTGTGAATCCGCAGCGAGACCTCGCCTCCTGGCTCGGGCAGTCCGTAAAACGTGGAGAGCGGCACGTGCGCGTCGTACCCGACGCCCTGCACGTCGATCGTGACGCGGTTCGGATGCTTCTCGAGCAGCCGGCCTCGGAGGTGCGAGATCATCTCGGGTTATCGCGGAAGGCGGAACGCGCGCCAGCTGGTGGCTCGCGCGGCGCGGGGACGCACTTCCGGGCCAGCGATGCCACGCAGATTCATCTTGTGCAAATGACACACGGCAATGGCCAGCGCGTCGGACGCGTCGTGCGGCATGGGCGGCGCGCTCAGCCCCAGCAGCAGCTGAATCATTGACTGCACTTGTTTCTTCTCCGCGCGCCCGTAGCCGACGACCGATTGCTTGACCTCGGCCGGCGTGTATTCCACGATCGGCAGGCCAGCTTCGACAGCCGCCAGCATCGCCACGCCGCGCGCGTGCCCAAGCTTCAGCGCGCTTCGAGCGTTCACAGCGTGAAAGAGATTCTCAATCGCCACGCAGTCTGGCCGATGTTCCGCCAGCAGGGTTGCGAGCTCGGCGTGAATGATCTGGAGCTTCTGCGGGAAGGAATTCGAAACTGGAATGGAAATCGCGCCGCAGGCAACCAGCCGATGGCGGGTGCCATCGCTCTGCACGCATCCGTAACCCGTGCGCGCTGAGCCGGGATCGATCCCAAAGACTCTCACGCCAGAGAGGCCTCGATCTCCTTCTCCGAAATGTCGAAGTTCGACCACACGTGCTGCACGTCGTCGTGATCTTCGATCGCTTCCATCAGCCTGAGCATCTGCTGCGCCGGCCGGCCTTCGAGCTTCACGTAGTTCTGCGGGATCATCGAGACTTCGGCTGATGCGGGCTCGATCCCGAGGCCCTTCACGGCCTCCTTCACGGCCGGGAAGGCGTCAGGAGCGCTCAACACTTCCCAGTTTTCGTCATCATCCTTGAAGTCGTCCGCGCCCGCTTCCAGCACGGCGTTCATCAGCTTCTCTTCGTCGGCCTTCGACTTCTCGACGACGATGTAGCCCCTCTTGGAGAACATCCAACCGACCGCGCCGGCGGCAGCGAGGTTGCCGGCGTTCTTCTCGAGCAGATGACGCAGTTCGCCAACCGTACGGTTCTTGTTGTCGGTCAACGCATCAATGATGATCGCGGCGCCGCCGGGCCCATAAGCCTCGTAGGTCACCTCTTCGTAGCTGACGCCCGGCTCTTCGCCGGTTCCCCGGCGGATGGCGCGCTTGATGTTTTCGGCGGGCATGTTGGCCGCCTTCGCGTCGGCGATGATCGTCCGCAGACGGGGGTTCATGTCCGGATCCCCGCCGCCGGCCCGCGCGGCCACCGTCAATTCCTTGATGATGCGCGTGAAGATTCTGCCGCGCTTGGCGTCGAGCGCGCCTTTCTTATGCTTGATTGACGCCCATTTTGAATGGCCTGACATGGCGAAACTCCAGTGAAAGCAGGAATTCTAGCATTTCTCCGCGAGGATCAGCCAGACATCGGCGCGCGGATCCCACGATTTCCCTTTGTAATCGCCCAAAACAGCGGTCACGCGGAACCCGGCGCGCTCCAGGCGCGACCGCATTTGCGGGACCGAGAGCGTCCTGAACACGAGCGAGAACGTCCGAACGCGTTTGGCGGCGCCACGCCGTTCGACGAACTCCTGGTCGAAGATGGTGAGCCGGCGCGCCCGATCCTGCCGGACCGATTCGACCAGCGTGATGCGGGAATCGCTCGCGCCCCGCGATCCGCGAAAGCGCACCTTGTTGCGATACTCCTTCCAGACCGGGAGATCGGGCACGAGGTCCAATCCGAACACTCCGCGCGGGGCGAGGACGCGGGCAACGGAATCGAGCGTAGCTTTCAGATCGGCTTCCCTGACGAGAGACTGCAGGATGCCGTATGGCGCCATCACGAGATCGAAGCGCGTCGATGACAGGAACGGCAACGACCGGATATCGCTCCGGACCCACGAGACACGGCCCTCCAGCCTCGCGCGCCTGGTCCTCCGGTGCGCGTGTGCAAGCATCTCGCCCGATCGATCGACGCCCACGATGCGCGCACCCGTGCGCGCAACGGGAACGGTAACGCGCCCTGTGCCGCACCCAAGCTCGAGCACCGGACCCCCGGCGCGCCGAGCCATGTTTTGCCAGAATTTCACGTCGCGACGGTCGAGCGTCTGCGCGTTTTCCCAATCGTAGAAGTCCGCGTAGTCGTCCCAGCCTTGCCAGCCTTCGGCGGGACGGTGAAGGGCTTCGGACTTCTGGCTTCGGGCTCTGGGCATCTTCTGGTCGTTAGTCACTAGTCGTTGGTCGTTAGCGGTTAGTCAGTACTTCAGGCCAGAAGCCCGGAGCCCGGAGCCCGAAGCCTAATCTGACACTGCGAGCTCGCCGGGCACGATTGGCCGGGTCCTCGGGAGGCGCCCGAGGCGCGCGAGATTGCCGACAAACGCGAGAATGCCGAGGAAGATGACGAGCTTCAGTGAATCACCCGTTCGCGTCTGGGGCAGCACATACCACATCAACCAGAGCGCGGGTTGAGCGATGCACATCGCCCAGACCGTGCCGTAGAAGTATCGCCGCTCGTGCCCTTCGCCCTTCGTGGACGCCATCACGCGCGGCAACCTCCCGAACAACCCCAGTAGCCAGACAGTTACCGCGATCGGAAAGTAGGCATGGCGATAGATCTGCTTCAGGTACCAGTGGCCGGTCGCGATCGCCACCACGAGGCCGGCGATGTTCATCAGGGCAAATGTGATCGCCGCGCTCCAGGCGAACGTGTAACACACACGGCGATACAACGGGTTCGGGCGATCTTCCGTAAAGCGGATGATGTAGGGCGCCGGCTCGACCCCGGGAAGCTTTCCGCGCAGCCCTGCGATGCCCGTGCCCAGCAGCACAGCGCCCAGCCATGCCGCCATCCGGCCGTCGAATCCGTGTTCGAACAGATCGAATGTAAGAGGGCCTGGCGCAATGAAGAAAACGAAGATCCAGATCGGCCAGTGGTTGAAACGGTAGTAGAGCTTGTTCCGGGTCCGAATCTTCCGCTGCGACGCATACTCGACCGGTATTGCGTATTCCTGCGACTCGTTCACGCCGTCTCACTCCTTTTAAGTAGAGCGTCGAGCACACCCTTCGGCCCCAAAGCGCCTCGCGCCGCCGATCGATCGGCAATATAGGCTTGCAGCCGCCCGGCAACACCTGCGTACGGCGCCGGCGACAGGTAGAACCTCGCGGGCGTGTGCGCCCGCACGCGTCGAGCGACCCGCTCGTAGTTTCCTTCCAGCCCCGGGACTGCAGCGGGCTGCGATGTCCGCTTGAACACACTAATAAGGTTGCCGCCGTCAGACGACGTCTTGCTCTCTGCGGTCACGAAGCCCGTCTTGCGCCCAAGTGCCTCGAGCGTTTCGCGATTGAAATTATAGAAGTGCGCGAAGTGAAATCGATGGCCCGGCGACATGCACGTCGCCTCGACGTTCGGCACCTCAACGAGCAGGAGGCCATCTTCAGCCAGCCAGGACCTGAGCATCGCGAGAATCTGCGACGGGTCCTCTACGTGTTCCAGGGCATGGTACATGGTGATGACATTGAAACTGCCTTCCGGAAACACGGTGTCCTGCACGAACCCGGTATCGACCGGCACGCCGAGTTGCTCGCGTGCGTACTTCGCGTAGTGCTCGTCGGGCTCCAGCCCTCGCGCATCGAAACCCCTGCGTCGAAGCACATAGACAACCTCGCCGCCGCCGGCGCCGGCATCGAGGATCCGATCGCCGGCGTTCAGAAATGGCGCGAGGCCGCGATAACGATTCAGCGCGCCGCGGCCGGACCGGGCTGTGTGCCGCAGGGACGGCGTGGCCTGCCCCTTGTAGTCGAGCCGATACTCGCGAGAATAGTATCGACGTACGTCGTCGGCGCCCGGTCTCGGATTCGACCACACGAGCCCGCATTTGCGGCAGATGGTCGTGCGAAGCGGACGGCCGTCGCGATCGCGGCTGCCGAGTTCGTCGACGTCCCGGGAACCGCAAAGGTTACACGGAATTGGGCACTCACTCACGGTTGGATACGAGAACGAATTGCGGCAGCTCGGAACCCTCGAGGAAGTTGACCGGCTTCAAGTCGAACATCTGCTGGCGTGCCAGCACGAAGGTTCGCACCGGCAAACGCGTCTTTATGCTCTCGTACTCCGCCTCCGCCATCACGAAATAGATGTCGCTGCTCGCGTAGAAGACGGCTCGGAGATGGTCGGGCAGCACGACCTCCATGACGGGCCGGTTGAGGTAGTAAACCATGCTCGGCAGCGCGAACCTGTACGACCCCACGATGGCACCAGCACTGGCGCGCGCGCGAATGATGTCCGCAAACGGCCGCACGGGCTTGTATCGCTCGAAGGCCGGCAGACAGCAGACCACGATGCACCACGAGGTAAGCACCAGCGAGGCCGCCATCGTGAAGACCGCAGCGGGCAGTCTGCGCCGAAACGCCGTCACCAGCCCGCCGATGCCGCCGACAGCCGCGAGGGCGCCGACGGCCGCCGCGCCGTCCAACTGATAACGGCCCGCCACGCTGACAAACCAGACGATCGCCGATCCGGATGCGAAAAGGGCGATCGCCATCGCAATCGTGAACCACCGGACCGGTCGTGCGATCGCATCCCCGTCGATGGCCTTTCCAGTCATGGCCCCGATCAGCGCCGCAACGGCAGGTACGATCGGGAGAATGTACAAATCTTCTTTTGTCGCCGAGAGCGAAAAGAACACGACGATGGTCGCAATCCAGATGAGCAGCAGACGCGCGACCCGGCTCGAAGCAGCTTCCCGGGCAGCCCACCACAAAGCCACCGGCAGAAGGAGCGTCCACGGAAACAAATCGGCCATCATGACGGGCACATAGAAGAGAAATCCGCGCGACTGCACACCGACCGCTTCCGCGTAACGCCCGAGGTTCTCGCCGAGAATAAATGCGCGGATGTACTCGAACCCATGCTCGCGGTAGACGAGATAGAACCACGGCGCCGCGATCGCCAGGCTGATGACGGCGCCGGTGGGGAGCATCATGTCGCGAATGTCCCGCAATCGGCGTTGCGACGCGAAGTAGATCAGGAAGGCAACGGCCGGAATGAAGACCGCCACCGGCCCTTTCATGAGGACGCCGAAGCCCGCAGCGACGTACATCAGGCAGAGATAAAGGCGCCGGCGCTTGGGCCGCGATTCGGCGAGGGCAAAGCACAGAAGGATCAACCCCAGAAACATCGTGATGTGCACGTCGATGATGATGCGGCGCGCGAGAAGGAGCACTCGAGGCGACGTCGCCAGCGCCAGCCCGGCGATGACGCCGGCAGTGGTCCCGCCCATCAGTCGCGCGAGGCCGAACGCGACGGCGACGAGGACAATCCCGCCGGCCGCAATCGGCAGCCGCTCGCTCCGCTCCGAGATACCGAACAATCGGTACGACGCCGCGACCTCCCAATATGAGAGGACCGGTTTGTTCAGCCGCAGCTGAAAGTTGAAGCTGGGAGTCACGTAGTCGTCCGCTTCCAGCATTTCGCGCGGCGTCTGCGCGTAGAACGCCTCGTTGGCATCCCAGATCGACGACACGCCGAGGTTCACGAAATACGGAAGGGTGGCCGCCACGAGCAGCAGGGGGAGCAAGTTCTGCCAGACGCTCCGCGTTCCAACCATCGGGGAGTTCAAGGTATCACACGCTCAGGTGGTAGAGCGCGATCCCGGTCGCCGTCGCGAGATTCAGAGAGTCGACGCCGGGCTTCATCGGGATTCGTACGCGCATATCCGCCAGGGCTTCTGCGTCCGCTGTCAGTCCGCGGCCTTCGGCGCCGACGAGCAACGCGAGCCGCGGGCGAGGCTGGCGGCGCGTAAAGTCGGCGAGATCGATCGCGGGCTCGCGAGGCGTCAGCGCCACCAGCGCAAATCCCCTGTGCTTGAGTTCCCAGAGATCCTTCGGCCAGTCGCGCAGCCGCGCGTACGGCATGTCGAACACGCCGCCCATCGACGTGCGAATGGCCTTGCGGTACAACGGATCGCAGCAGGCCGGACTCAGCAACACGCCCCCGGCGCCAAACGCCGCGGCATTGCGGAACGCGCTGCCCACGTTGTCCGCGTCAGCCACATCTTCGAGCACGAGAACGACGCCGGCGCGCGCCATCACGTCGGTTGGGTCGCGGTCCGGAGGCCGGCTCGCGAGCGCGAGACATCCTCGATGGAGGTTGAAACCAACAATGGAGAAGAGCTCTTCGGTCGAGCACACGTAGATCGGCAGGTCCGGACACGCGGCCAGACGAGGCTCCAGACCCGCGAACGATGCGGGGCTCACGAGCATGGATTTCACAGTGTGGCTCTTCCCGTCCAGCTGAAGCAGGCGCTCCACGACGAGACGGCCTTCGGCCATGAACAGCCCGCGGCGCCGGAGTAATTCCGGGTCGCGCACGTTCCGATAATCTTCAAGGCGCCGATCGCCCAACGCCTCAACGCGAATCACAGGCATGAAAACTCTTCAGACGACGTTTCTCGTCGGATTGGCCGCGTGGACGGTCTCGCTGCTCTTCGCGCCACTGGACGCGGCAATGAACTCGGTCGTGCACCTTCCCAACCTGATATTCCACGAAGCCGGACACATCATTTTCGCCCCGTTCGGCCAGTTCATGACCGTGCTCGGCGGGAGCCTCATGCAAGTCCTCATCCCGCTCGTGTGCGCCGGGGCTTTCCTGTTCCAGCAGGACGATCGGTTCGCGGCATCGGTGTGCGTCTGGTGGTCGGGCGAGAGCCTGATGGATCTCGCACCGTATATCAACGACGCGCGCGATCTGAAGCTGATGCTGCTCGGCGGCCCTGCCGACGAAGTGGAAGGACACGACTGGGAGGCCATCCTGACGTCGCTTGGCTGGCTCCACCTCGATCACTCGATGGCGCGGGGCGCGTGGTGGATCGCCGTCGCGGTCATGGCAGGGGCGATCGTCTGGGGAGCCAGCACACTATTGAGCCAGCGCGAGTCTTAGCCGCTAAATCCTCGGGGAAGATGCCTAGTAGACCCCGGCGCCACCTCCGGTCCGGCGTCTATCCACGCCTCCTTCGAGCACGTCATCGCCGGGGACGACAATCACCTCTGCTGCGCCTTGGCTTGCGGTCTCGCGAAGCTCGTGTCCCTTCGATCGAAGAAGCGACTGAGTGTCCGGAGAAAGCGAGAGACGTTCGTACTGGATTCGATCTGGCAACCACTGATGGTGAAAGCGGCCGGCGTCGACGGCTTCCTGGGCGTTCATGCCAAAATCGACGACGTTAAGGATAGTGAGGAGAACCGTATTGATGATCGTTCGCCCTCCTGGGCTTCCCGTCACCATGAAGAGCTTGCCATTCTTGGTCAGAATCGTCGGCGTCATGCTCGAGAGCATCCGCTTACGCGGGGCCGCAAGGTTCGGGTCGCTGCCAATCAGCGACTCGGCAGTTGTCAGTCCCGGAGCCGCGTTGAAATCACCCATCTCGTTGTTCAGAAGAAAGCCGGCTCCAGGGACCACGCTGCGCGATCCGTACGAGTACTCCAGCGTGTAAGTCAAAGAAACGGCATTGCGCTGACTGTCGACAACCGAGATTTGAGTGGTCTCCGCGCTCTCTGCCGGCCATGAAAAGGTTGTCGGCGACGAAATCGATGCGCGGTTTGTCGCGATCGTCCGTCGGAGTTGCGCTCCATAGGGCTTCGAGATCAGCCGGTCGATCGGCATGTTGGAATTGAAGTCCGGGTCGCCAAGATACCGCGCTCGGTCCGCAAACGCGCGCCGCATCGCCTCGACCGTCAGGTGCACGGCAGTGGCGGAGCCGTAACCGCTCGACGTCAAATCGTAGCCCTCGAGCATGTTCAGCATCTCGATGAGCGCCGTGCCACCAGAACTGCTGGGCGGCATCGACGTGATCTCATAGCCGCGATAACCGCCTCGGAGCGGCGTGCGTTTCTTTGCTTCGTACGCTTTCAGCGCCGCGCCGGTCACCAAGCCACCGTGGGCCTTCATGTCTCTCTCAATCAGCGCCGCGGTTTCGCCTTCGTAGAAACCCGATGGCCCCTGCACGGCAATTCTTTGCAACGTGCGACCGAGATCCGGCTGTTTGAGAATCTCCAAGGGTTCATACGGCGTCCCGTTGCGTGAGAACTGCGCAACCGAAACAGGGTACACCTGCATGTCGTGGAGCACACTTCTCAGCGATTGCGCAAGCTGCGAAGAGACCGGAAAACCATCGCGTGCCAGCTTCACAGCCGGGTCGACGAGCTGCCTCCAAGGCAGTTTGCCGTGCTCCTTCCAGGCAAGGTGTAACCCCCTGACGGTACCCGGCACGCCCACCGACAGGTAGCTATTGTGATGACGATCGAAATCGTAATGCCCATCTCTCAGAAACATCTCCGCCGATGAACCCGGGGGCGCCACTTCGCGGAAGTCGTAAGCAACCGAAGCATCGGAAGCGGGACGGTAGACCAGAAAGCCGCCACCTCCGATGTTTCCGGCTGACGGAAAAGTCACAGCCAGCACAAACGCGGTTGCGATCGCTGCATCGATCGCGGTCCCGCCGTTGCGAAGGATGTCGACGCCGACTTGCGACGCAATTTGATCTTCTGAAAGCACCATTCCGTGCCTTGCACGGACCGGCGCAGAGCCACCGCCGACGGCGGTAACGGAAAGAAGCGTCAGAACTACGATGCGTGTGGTCAACCTCATACGCGATCAACCTCGCTCACGCCCCGACACGAAGGAGCGCGGCAATTATACGCTTCGGTGTGTGGATTGAGCGCTCTTGCGGGTGGTATCCTGCAAGAGACTTCTGTGAGTTACCAGTTACCTTCCGGCGCCGGCATCGGCCACGTTCACCTGAAGGTCTCCGATATCGATCGCGCGCTGACGTTCTATCAAGGTGTACTCGGTTTCGATCTCGTCATGAGACTCGGCGACAGCGCCGCATTCGTCTCCGCGGGCGGCTACCATCACCACATCGGGCTCAATACCTGGCACAGTCGCAGAGGCACGCCTCCGCCGCCTCATCACACGGGGTTGTATCACGTGGCGATTCGGTATCCGACGCGCCGCGATCTCGCCACCGCCGTGCGCCGGGTGATCGATGCGGGCGTGCCGCTTCAGGGCGTCGCCGATCATGGCGTCAGCGAATCGATCTATCTTGCGGATCCCGACGGGAACGGCATCGAACTCACCCGCGATCGCCCAGAATCGGAATGGCCGCGCACGCCAGACGGGAAGATCGCGATGCACATGGCGGCTCCGCTTGACCTAGACGCCCTGCTCAAGGAATCTGAAATCTGAAATGTTAAGTTTGAAATCTCGATTTCAGATTACAGATTTCACATTTTAGATTCTTCATGCGGATAGGCATCGACCTCGGCGGGACCAAGATCGAAGGCATCGCACTCGAGGGCGCCGACGTGCTGTGCCGACGCCGCATTCCTGCGCCGCGCGGCAATTACGACGCCACCGTCCGGACTGTCCGCGATTTCGTCGCCGGCATTCAACACGAGACCGGCCGCACCGGCACGGTCGGCATCGGTATTCCAGGCGCCATTTCCACGTCGAGCGGCCTGGTGAAGAACGCCAACTCGACATGGATGATCGGAAAGCCGCTGGCGGCCGATCTCGAGCGCGCGCTCGGCCGGCCCGTGCGCATCAGCAACGATGCGAACTGCTTCGTGTTGTCAGAGGCGACCGACGGCGCCGCGAAGCATGCGCGCAACGTGTTTGGCGTGATTATCGGGACGGGCACTGGCGGGGGCATCGTCATCGACGGAGAGGTGATCGAAGGCCGCCACCGCATCGCCGGCGAGTGGGGACACAACCCGCTGCCCTGGCCGGTCCCGGACGAACTGCCGGGACCCTCGTGCTATTGCGGCGCGTGCGGCTGCATCGAAACGTTCCTGTCCGGCCCAGGACTCGTGGCGACGTACGCAGGGCTCGGCGGCACAGCATCAGCTTCCGTCACCGCGGCCGGCATCGCGACGCAGGATGAGGCGGGCGAGGCACGCGCATCGCAGGCGCTGGCGCTCTACGAAAACCGGCTCGCCCGAGCCCTCGCCGGCATCATCAACGTGCTCGATCCGGATATCATCGTTCTTGGCGGCGGTCTGTCCAATATCGATCGGCTCTATAGGAATGTGCCTGCGTTGTGGGGTGCTTTTGTTTTTTCCGATTCGGCCGATACACCTCTTGTAAAGGCGATGCACGGCGACTCGAGCGGGGTTCGCGGCGCCGCATGGTTGTGGAAAGAAGGAGAAGGTACATGAGAACGGTGGCTCTTCTGACGCTCGCCCTGTCCTGTGCGGTGGTCGCGCAGACAGCCTCGCCGATGCGCGAGGGTAACTGGGAATTCACGACGAAGATGAACATGGGCGGCATGGAGATGCCGGCGACCAAATCGACGCAGTGCATCACCGCGGCGATGGTGAAAGATCCGCAGAGTGCGCTGCCGAAGGGTCCGGGCGCGGACTGCAAGCTCATCGACTACACACTCGCCGGGAATGCGGCGACTTACAAGATGACCTGCACGCAGCCGGCGGTGATGACGATCACCGGACAGATGAAATACGCGGGCACCGACGCGTACACCGCAACGGCCACGGTCGATGCGAGCGGGATGACCATGAACTTGGTCACCGATGCCAAGCGGATTGGCGACGTTTGCACTAAGTAACGGCGTCGCCCTCGATGGTCAGCACGCGAGTCGCGAATCGGTCGGCGAACGTATCATCGTGCGTCGTAACCACGAGCGTGCGGCCTGCGCACGCCAGGCGCTGAAGCAGCCCTCCTAATTCGGCGCGCCGCGACGGGTCGAGCGACGCCATCGGCTCGTCCATCAGCAGGACTGGTGGATTCACGGCCAGCGCGCGGGCGATGGCCACCCGTTGCGCCTCGCCTCCCGACAGCTCGCGCGGAAGGGCGGAGGCGCGAGACTCGACGCCGAGCTGCGCAAGCAGCGAGTGCGCGTACTCTTCTGCCTCTCGGCTCGCCGTCCGGTGCACGTGCACCGGCGCAAGACAGATGTTCTGCAGCGCCGTCATGTGCTCGAACAGGCAGTGAAACTGAAATACGAGCCCGACGCTGCGGTGCAACCGGTGCCGCATCGTGTGGTCTGGGCCCGGCCCCCCTTCGAGCCTGGCCTCCCCCACTTCGATCGTTCCGTTGTCGAACGAGTCCAGGCCGGCGACGGCTCGCAGAATGGTCGTCTTGCCCGATCCCGAAGGCCCTCGCAACGCAATCAGATCTCCAGGTCGCGCGACGAGATTCAGCCGCGAGACGAGCACGCGTCCGCCCCGCTTCACTTCGAGATCGCGAATCGTCAGCGTTTCCCTCGTGTTCATACCGTGGCCGATCTCCAGCGGCGCTCGAGAACCCGCGCCAGAGCCGCCAGCGGGAGGGACATGACCAAGTACAACGCGGCGCACAACGCCCCGGGAATGACCCAGCTTCCAAGATTCGTGGCGACGATTTGCGTTTGCTTGGTCAGTTCGACGACTGTCAGCACCGACACAAGCGACGAGTCTTTCAGCAGCGCGACAAAGTCGTTGGTCATCGGCGCGAGCGCCAGACGAAACGCCTGGGGACCGCGAATCAACCGAAGGGTCTGGAGCCGTGTGAAGCCGAGAGTCTGTGCGGCTTCCAGCTGCCCGGTCGGAACCGCCAGCAGCGCGCCCCTGTAGATCTCGCTCTCGTACGCCGCGTAGTTCAGTCCGAGCCCGAGCAACGCCGCCATCCATGCGGGAAGGCGCACGGCCGCCGCAAGACCGTAGTACAGCACGAACAATTGCAACAGAATCGGCGTGCCCCGGACGAGCTCGACGTAGCCCGTCAAGAGAGCCTGGGTCACCCGATCGCCGTAGAGCCGGCCGGTGGCGATCGCCACACCGAGGCCAACGGCCAGCAGCATCGATACGCAGGAAAACACCAGCGTCGCGCCCGACGCTCGCAAGAGCGACGGCAGGTAACGCTTCGACGCCTCCCATTTAGAGAGGTTCGCCACGTTGTCGCCCTCGTAGCCGACGATCGGCGCCAGCGGCTCACCCCTCAGCACTCGCGCGAACAGCTGCGGCTGGTCGTCATTCCAGACCTGCCATTTACGAAGGATGCCCTCAAGCCGCCCGTCGCGCATTGCCTGCTTCAGGATGTCGTTCACGCGATCGCGCAGCGCCGCGTTCTGCGGTGACAGCACGCCAATGTAGTGCGAGACCGCAACGGCACCGGGCTGCGTGCTGAAGCCGGGCATCGTGCGGCGCCGGCGGTCGGCGAGCACGTTGTCGAGCAGCACGGCGTCGAGGCGTCCGATCAAGAGATCTGAATAGGGATGCACGTCATCGTCGTACGAGACGGCGATGATGCCGTGGTCGCGCTCGGCCCTCAGGAGGATGTCATAGGCAATCGTGCCGCTGAGCGTGCCGACGCGGCGGCCACCGAGGTCGGCCAGCGTACGAAATCGTCCGGCGTCGGCCCCTCGTACGCTGAGCACCTCGCGGAATTCATAGTAAGGAAGGGTGACGGCGAGCGTCGCGCGACGCGCCGGCGTGTCCTCGATGCCGTTCAAACCGATGTCGGCATCGCCACGAGCGATCGACTGGTCGATCGACGCGAACTCGATTTGCATGAACCGCGGCTCCCGGTCCAGGCCCTGCGCGATGAGCGTGGCGACATCGACCTCGAAGCCGGCGACACGCGACGGATCCGCGGGATCGGCTTCGACATAGGGCGCGCCACCCTCGGCGTCGCCGGCCCAGCGCAAAACCGGCTGCGCGCCAACGCCGGCGCAGCCGGCCAGCACGAGGGCGAGCGTAGCTCCCAGGCGACCCAAGGCGGTCACTATAATTCAAAGTAAACAGCGCTTGCGTCGTTGAAGTAGACGCGAAGTAGAATGGCGCTACACTCAACAATAGAGGTCAGCCGAGAACACCGTGTTTGACTCGCTGTTTGCGTTTTTCTTCAAGTATTCGCCCTACGTCTTCCGGCAGGGCGAGTTCCGCCTGGCGATTTCGTCACCGGTCTACATCGCGGCGATCGTCGTCGGTGTCATCGCCATCGCCACGGTCCTGACGTATCGGGCGGCGCCTGGCGACGCCAGCCTGTTCGACCGCATCTTCCTGATTACACTCAGGCTCTGCCTCGTCGGTCTCGTGCTCTTCTGCCTGTTCCGGCCTGTGCTCATCCTGCGCGCAGCCGTGCCGCAGCAGAACTTTCTCGGTGTGCTGCTCGACGATTCTCGCAGCATGCGGGTGATCGACCAGGACGGCAAACCGCGCAGCGAGTTCATGAGCGCATCGTTCGGACCGGAGAGCCCGGTGCTGAGGGCCCTGTCGAGCCGATATGCCATCCGCTACTTCCGCTTCAATTCATCGGCCGATCGCATTGGATCGCCGCGCGACCTCCGGTTCGATGGCACACAAACCAAGCTCGGGGAAGCGCTGCAGCGCGCCAAGGAAGAATTTTCCGGCCTGCCGCTCGCGGGACTGGTGATGGTGACCGATGGCGCCGACACCGAAGAGGCGTCGATCCAGGAATCGCTGCTTGGCCTCCGCGCGAGCCAGGTGCCCGTCTTTACTGTCGGCATCGGCCGGGAGACTCTTGGGAAGGACATCCAGGTCAGCCGGGTCAACACGCCGCGGACCGTGCTCAAAGGCACCAACCTGTCGGTGGACGTCATCGTTGCCCACAACGGCTTCAAAGGCGTGACCGTCCCGCTGAACGTCGAGGATGCCGGGCGGATTCTGAGCACGCAGGACGTCACGCTGACCAACGATGGTGAGCCAACCACCGTTCGCGTGCACTTTACGGCCAGCGAGGCTGGCGCGCGCAACATCCGGTTCCGCGTTCCCGCACAGGATGGAGAGGAAATCGCGCAGAACAATGCGCGGGACGTCCTGATCGATGTCGAAGACCGCAAAGAGAAGATCCTGTTCTTCGACGGCGAGCCCCACTTCGAAGTGAAGTTCATCAGGCGGGCTGTGTCGGAGGATCCGAACATTCAGCTCGTACTTCTGCAGCGCACCGCCGAAAACAAGTACTTCAGGGGCAGCGTCGACAGCGGCGATGAGCTGGCCGCGGGATTTCCGAAAACGCGAGACGAGTTGTTCGCGTATCGCGGCCTCATTTTGGGCAGCATCGAAGCCAGCGCCTTCACCGGCGATCAGCTGCGGATGATTTCCGATTTTGCCGATCGCCGCGGTGGCGGCCTGCTGATGATCGGCGGGCGGCGCGCCTTCGCCGAAGGCGGGTACGCCGGCACGCCCATCGCCGACGCACTCCCGGTCGTACTCGAGTCGAAGCAGCCGGACACGACGCTGCGCCTGCAGGTGTCGGCCACGCGCGACGGCCAGTCTCATGCGGTGACGCAGATCGAGAAAACCGAGGCTGAGTCGGCGAAGCGGTGGCCCGAGCTCGCGCCGGTGATCAGCGTCAATCCGATTCACACGTTGAAACCTGGCGCGACGACGCTCTTGAAGGGTACCGACGAAAACCGTCGAGAGGCGATCGTCCTTGCCTATCAGCGTTACGGCCGCGGTAAGACTCTGGCGCTCCCGGTCTACGACACCGGCATCGCGTGGCAGATGGACGCGAAGATTTCGGTCGAGGACCAGACACACGAAACGTTCTGGCGTCAGCTGATGCGGTGGATGGTCGACGGTGTGCCCGATCAAGTCGAATTGACGACGGCGCCCGACCAGGTCGAGCCCGGCGAACAAGTCACGCTCATCGCCGAAGTCGCTGATCCGAGCTACGTCGAGATGAACGACGCCGCAGTCAGCGCACACGTGACTGGACCAAAAGGCTTTGTGATGGACGTGCCGCTGCAGTGGACCGGCGAGCGGAACGGCGAGTACCGCGGCGCGTTCGCCCCGGGCGAGCTCGGTCTCTATGAGGCGCGCGTCGAAGCGTCGCGCGGCAGTGCCACCATCGGCGCCAACGTTGCGCACATCCGGGTCGCGCCGAGCGACAGCGAGTACTTCGACGCGGCCATGCGGGCCCCGCTGCTTCGCCGCATCTCTGAAGAAACCGGTGGAGTCTTCTACACGCCGGAGACGGTGTCGTCGCTGCCAGACGACGTGAAATACACGGGCCGCGGAGTGACGACCGTCGAAGAGCGCGACCTGTGGGACATGCCGATTGTGTTGTTCCTGTTGCTCACAGTGATGCTCGGCGAGTGGAGTTACCGCCGCATCCGTCATTTGGCGTAAGTGTTTTCAGTTCCGAGGAGGTTCCTTGGCTCGCATCGAAGAAGATCTTCAGCAGGACGACATCGCACTGGCCGACAAGATGAAGCACGGCCGCCAGCGCATCATCGAGGAGCTGAAGAAGCTCATCATCGGCCAGGACGAAGTCGTGGGGCAGGCGCTGACGACCCTGTTCGTCGGCGGCAACAGCCTCATCGTCGGCGTGCCTGGGCTGGCCAAGACACTCTTGATTCACTCGATGGCGCGCGTGCTGGATCTGAAGTTCAACCGGATTCAGTTCACGCCAGACTTGATGCCGTCGGATATCACCGGCACCGATATCATCCAGGAAGATCCGACGACCGGACGCCGCCAGATGGTGTTCGCGCCAGGCCCGATCTTCGCAAACATCGTGCTCGCCGACGAAATCAACAGAACCCCGCCCAAGACGCAATCGGCGCTGCTCGAAGCGATGCAGGAGCACCGCGTCACTGTGCAGGGACGCACGTACACGCTCGATGAACCGTTCTACGTGTTCGCGACGCAGAACCCGATCGAACTGGAAGGCACCTATCCCCTGCCGGAAGCCCAGCTCGACCGCTTCATGTTCCACATCGTCATCGAGCATCCGCCGGAAGACGAAGAATACGAGGTCGTCCGGACGACCACGGCGGTCTTGAATCCTCAGTTCGAAAAGCCGGTGACCGGTGCAGACTTGATCGCGTTCCAGCGGCTCGTGCGCCGCGTGCCCGTGGCCGAGCCGGTGATGCGCTACGCGCTCGAGCTCGTTCGTATGACGCGGCCCAAGGGCCACAACCCGCCTGACGTCGTCAAGAAGTGGGTCGCGTTTGGCGCCTCGGTGCGCGCGGCGCAGTATCTCGTGCTCGGCGGCAGGGCGCGCGCGCTGACGAACGGTCGCTACCACGTCAGCTTCGACGATATCCGTGCGCTGGCCCACCCGGTTCTCCGCCACCGCGTGCTCACAAATTTCCATGCGGAATCGGAAGGCATCACCAGCGACTCGATCATCGATCAGCTCCTCGAGGCGGTGCCGCAACCGCGATCGGGAATGTAATTGGAGATTGGGTGATAGGTGATTGGGCGATAGATAGGTGATGTGGTGATTGGTCAGCAAGCGTCGCACTGAAGCAGATGAGTGAAGCCTTCAAGATCCGGAGCGTAAGCGACGGCACGCGCATGGGGGTGGGGCCCCATGCGAACTAAATAATGGAACAGCACTCTCTTCCCGGCGCCAGGTTCGTCGATCCGAAGGTACTCGCACGGATTGGCAACCTCGAGTTGCTCGCCAAGACCGTCGTCGACGGCTTCATCAACGGCCTGCATCGGTCGCCGTACTTCGGCGCGTCTGTCGACTTCGCCGAACACCGCGGGTACATGCCCGGCGACGACATCCGCCGGGTGGACTGGAAGCTGTTCGCACGGACGGACCGCTACTACTTGAAGGAGTACGAAGCCGACACGAATGCGAACTTCTCTGTGATTCTCGACATCTCGAAGTCGATGACCTTCGGGAGCCGCGGCGTGTCGAAGCTCGAGTACGGGAAATACGTCTGCGCCTGCCTGGCGTACTTCGCCCAGAAGCAACGCGACCGGATCGGCTGCATCACGTTCGACAGCGACATCGTCACCCACATTCCGCCGTCGGCCAAACACCTCGAGCGCGTGCTCCACACGCTCGACCGCGTCAAGTCGGAGCGGAAGGGCGACCTGAAGGTACCGATGCAGAAGATGGCGGAGCACTTCGGCCGCCGCGGCATCCTGCTGATCGTGTCGGACCTCTACGAAGATCCAGAAGCGGTGGTCGACGCCATCAAGCCGCTGCGGTTCCGCGGCAACGACATCATCGTCTTTCATGTGATGGACCCGGCCGAAATCGAGTTCACATTCGACGAAGCCTCCAGCTTTCAAGACCTCGAGACCGGCGAGCAGATTCCCGTGGTCCCGTCGGCTCTCGCCGACGAGTACCGGCGGCTGGTGCAGGAACACATCGCGGCTCTCTCGTCGCGGATGTCGCAGAACCGGGTCGACTACGCGCTGCTGAACACCGCCACGCCGCTCGACTATGCGCTTTTCAAGTACCTTTCGGCGCGTCAGCGCCTGAGCCGGGTGCGATAGCCAATGGCGTTCCTTGCACCGTTGTTTTTTGCTGCGCTCGCGACGTTTGCGATTCCGGTTCTCATCCATCTGACCCAGCGCGAACGGAAGCAGATCGTCGAGTTCCCGTCGCTGATGTTCCTGCAGAAGATTCCCTATCAATCGGTGCGGCGACGCCGAATTCGGGACTGGCCGCTGCTCGCCATGCGCCTTACCGCAATCCTGCTGATCGTGCTCGCATTCGCGCGGCCGTTCTTCAGGAAGGAAACCGTGGCGCTGGCAAGCACGATGGGACCTCGCGAAGTCGTCGTGCTGCTCGACCATTCGTACAGCATGGCCTACGGCGACAGGTGGGATCGTGCCAAAGCCGCGGCGCGGCGAGTCGTTCAGAACCTGTCACAAAGCGATCACGCGACGCTCATCGTGTTCGGCACGAGCGCACAACTGGAAGTGCGAGCCACGGCCGAGTTGTCGCGCGTGCTCTCCGCGATCGATGCCGCAACGTTGAGTGCCGAGGGCACGCGGTACGCGCCGGGGTTGAAGGCCGCGCAGCGGGTACTCGCCGATTCCACGCTGCCGAGCCGCGAGGTCGTGATGATCAGCGACTTCCAACGGACCGGTTGGGTGCGCGACGAGAACCTCCGGTTGCCCGAGGGAACGATTTTCACGCCCGTCCCGATCACCGATCCGCAGCCGGTCAACCTTACGGTGTCGTCTGCGCTGCCGCAGCGGACGATGTTCTCGGGGCAGGAACGTGTGACCGTCGCGGCAAACGTCATCAATAGAGGTTCCGCGGCCGCCACCAATCTTCAAGTGCATCTCGATCTCGACGGTCGCCCGCTCGAGACCAGGACGATCACCGTGCCCGCGAACGGGCCGGCATCGGTCAGCTTTCAGCCGTTCACGCTTGCGAGGGCGTTCACGCGTGGCACGGTGCGCATCGGCGACGACCAACTGAAGCAGGACAACGCGTTTCATTTCGTGGTGTCTCCCGCACAGCGACTGCCTGTGCTGCTGCTGAATCCGCCAGGTGCGTCGCGCGAGTCGAGCCTGTTTCTGCAAAGGGCCCTGGGCATCGGCACGACGCCCGCCTTCCAACTCGACGTCCGCAGCGCGGATAACATCGCCAGCAGCGATCTCGATCGCCATCGGGTCGTCATCTTGAACGACGCGGCGGCGCTGAGCTCTGGCCAGAGTCTCAAGCGTTTTGTGTCTTCTGGCGGCGGGCTGCTCGTGGTTCTCGGTGAACACGCAGTGTGGGGCACCGATTCGAACGATCTGCTGCCGGGCGTCCCGGGCAATGTTGTCGATCGGCCCGGCCGCGGCGCAGCGCTCGCCGAGCTCGACTACAGCCATCAGATCCTCGAACTCTTCAAGGCGCCGCGAAGCGGCAACTTGTCGACCGCGCGATTCTTCCGTTACCGCGGCGTCACCATGAGGCCGGCGCCCGCGACGGCAGGAAAACAGGCGCCACCGCAGCGAGTGATCGCGCGCTTCGACGATGGAGCCGTCGCCCTGGCCGAGCGAACGATCGGGTCGGGCCACGTCATTCTCTGGGCGTCGACGCTCGACAATTACTGGAACGATCTCGCCTTGAAGCCGGTGTACCTGCCGTTCGTGCACGGCGTGGTGCGGCATCTGGCGACTTACGAAGAGCCGTCAAGCTGGTTCACAGTTGGCGGCGTGGTCGATCCGGGCCATCTCCTTCAAGCAGCAGGATTCGGGTTGCAGGCAGGCACCGGTGCGATGATCCTGACCCCGTCGGGAAAACGCGTCGAACAGTCTGGAGCGCCAACCCCCGTCCAGCTGGACGAACCGGGTTTCTACGAAATCCACGGGCGAGGCAGCCAGGGCGCGGTCAGCATCGCGTCGAATGTCGATACGGCCGAGTCGGACCTCACATCGCTCGACATGCAGGAACTGACCGCCTCGCTCGCGGGTGGCGCCGGAACCAACGCCGCGTCCTCCTCGGATGCACCGGTGATGACGCCGGAGGATCAGGAACGCCGCCAGAATTTCTGGTGGTACTTGCTGATGGCCGGCATCGTGCTGCTCGGACTCGAAACCGCGATCTCGAATCGCATGAAAGGTCCGATCGAGGGCACGGTGGTCCGGCCGATGGTCGCCGAATAGGTGTCCCTCAACGACGCCCACTGCCATTTCTTTTCCGATCAGTTTTTCACGACGCTGGGGCGCCAGCGTCCGCAAGGTAAAGAGCAATCGTCAGCGGGCATCGTGAAGGAGCTTGGCTGGGAGCCGCCAGGAGCGGCCGACGATCTGGCCGAGCGCTGGACCAAGGAACTCGACCGCTATGGCGTGTCGCGTGCGGCGATCATCGCAAGCGTGCCCGGAGACGAACCATCGGTCGCGCGCGCAGTCGAGCGGTACCCCTCCCGCTTCGTCGGATTCTTCATGCTCGATCCAACCGCCACCGATGCTCCGGCAAGAACGGAGACGGCGCTCGACGCGTTGAAGCTTCGAGGCATCTGCCTGTTTCCCGCGATGCACCGTTACACGCTTCACGATGACCGCGTCGGAGCCATCGTCGGTCTTGCGGCCCGGCATCCTGGAACCGCTGTGTTCGTGCACTGCGGCGCCCTGTCGGTCGGCGTCCGCAAGAAGCTTGGCTTGCCGAGCCGCTTCGACGTGCGCTACGGCAACCCCCTCGATTTGCATGCGCTCGCTGCGGATCATCCTGACGTGCCGTTCATCATTCCGCATTTCGGCGCGGGGCTGTTTCGCGAGGCATTGCTCGTTGCCGACCTATGCCCGAATATCTACTTCGACACCTCCAGCACCAACAAATGGATGGCTTACCACCCGGGTCTCACCCTCGAAGCCGTGTTCCGTCAAAGCGTGGAAGTGCTCGGGCCGGATCGCCTGCTCTTCGGCACGGATTCGTCGTTTTTCCCCCGCGGATGGCAACGGGCCGTGTACGACACGCAGGTAAGCGCGCTGGCGAAAGCGGGCGTAAACGACGAGGGGCGGGCGAGGGTCCTGGGGGCGAATTTCGACCGGCTGTTTCCCCCTCCAGTGCTAAGCTGAGGATTATTCAGGAGACCTAGCATGCTTGATGAACAGGCGGTGCAGACGACCGGCGACCGTTCAGCGCTCACCAGCATCATCCGGGACATCCGGAAACGGTGGCGCTTGAAACTCGCGCTTCGTGGCGCCATGTTCGTGGTCGGCGGCGGCATTCTTGCCCTGCTGGTTTCTGCGTATTCGCTCGAACGCCTGAAGTTCAGCCCCGGCTCGATCATCGCCTTCCGCATCATGATGATGATGGTCTCCGGCACGTTGGGCTGGTACTTCTTCGTGCGCCCGCAGTGGCGCAAGGTGACCGACGAGCAGGTGGCCCTCTACCTCGAAGAGAGCGAACCTTCACTCGAGACCGCGATTCTGAGTGCTCTCGAGGCCGAAAAGAATTCCCCATCGCACTCACCGGCGCTCGCACGGAAGCTTATCGAGCAGGCCATCGCACAGTGCGAGACGCTTGAACAGGGCCGCCGGCTCGAGGCACAGCCTCTTCGCCGCTACGCATCGGTTATTGCCGGCACGGTGGCCGTGACGCTCCTCATTTTCGTGTTCGGTCCCGCATACTTCAGGCAAGGCGCGTCCGCGCTCCTGAAAGTCTCCGGCAGCCTCGTCGAAGCGAGCCCGTATCGGATCGAGGTAAAGCCGGGCAACATCACCGTCCCGCGCGGATCGGACCAGCTGATCTCGGCCAAGTTGCAGGGCTTCAATTCCGAGCAGGCCGAGCTCATGATTCGCAAAGCCGTCAGCGCGCCGTTCGAGCACGTGCCGATGGTATTCAACCAGGATACGAAGTTCTTCGACGGCATGCTGTTCGACCTGCCGACCTCGATCGACTACTTCATCGAATCTGGCGGAGTGCGGTCGTCGGTGTTCACGATGCACGCGGCCGATTTGCCCTACGTGAAGCAACTCGAGATGGAGTACGTCTTCCCCGATTACGCGGGCATTGCTCCCCGCAAGATCGAAAACGGCGGCGACATCGCGGTGCTGCAGGGCACGCGCGTCCGGCTGCGCATCACACCGACGATGAAGTCGCCGGCGGGGAGAATTCTGGTCGACGGCGCGCCTGTCGCGCTGACGCAGGCGGAGGGCGTGTTCACGGGCGAGATCCTGGTCGCCAAAGACGGCTTCTATCGCATCGAGCTGCAGGGCGGACCTGAAAACAAACTCGTCAACGCGTCACCGCAGTACACGATCGATGTCCTGGAGGACCAGGCGCCGACCGTCTCGATTGCCAAGCCCGGCCGCGACACGACCGCGTCACCGGTTGAAGAGTTCTCGATCGAAGCGCGCGCGGACGACGACTTCGGCGTGCGGCAGCTTCAGCTCGTCTACTCGGTGAATGGCGGGCCGGAGCAGACCAAGATCCTCGTCGATGGAAAATCCAAACCGCTGCCTGAGGTCTCCGCGGCGCACACGTTCTATCTCGAAGAGCTGAAGCTCTCGCCCGGCGACTCGGTGTCCTACTATGCGAAGGTGACCGACAACGACTCGGTGCGCGGAGGTAAGTCCATCTCGAGCGATCTGTACTTCATCCGCATCCGGAAACTGGACGAGCAGTTCCGCTCGGCGATGTCGATGGGCGGCGGAGGCGGTGGTGGCGGGCAGGGCCAGCTGCAGGTCGACGCGCTCTCTCAGCAGCAGCGCGAAATCATCTCGGCCACGCACAACATCGTCCGTGACAAGAAGACGATGACGGCGGCGAAGCTTCGCGAGAACCTGGTCGTGGTCGGCCTCTCGCAGACCAAGCTCCGCGAGCAAGTGGAGGGCCTGGTTGCGCGCATGAACAGCCGGCTGGTCGAGCCGGATCCGGCATTCCTGAAGATCGCCGAGCTGCTGCCGAAGGCCGCCGAAGAAATGCGCGCGGCAGAGGCGAAACTCCAGGCGCAGACGGCCGACCAGGCGATTCCACCAGAGAATCGCGCGCTGCAGCAGCTGCAGAAGGCTGAGGAAGAGTACGAGAAACAGGTCAGCCAGCAGCGTGGAGGCGGTGGTGGTGGCGGAGGGGGCGGAGCCGGATCGGTGTCCGAGGATTTGGCAGACCTGTTCAA
>JAMQPK010000114.1 GCA_023717525.1 Vicinamibacterales bacterium
GCCGCGACCCCCTGGCAGAAGACGCCGACCTACAACGGCCTGACCTACAGCACCAATGCGACGAGCCAGAAATGGGCTTCCTAAAGGACTTCATGACGCGCTTCCGAGTGCCCGAAGGAACCAACTGGGGCTGGTATCAGAACGCGGAGGTCGACAAGCTCGGCGCCGAAGTGATGCAGACCTTCGACGACGTCGAGCAGACGAAGATTCTGCAGCGCCTGCATGAGATCGCCGTAGAGGAGGCCGCGCGCATCTTCATCGTACACGACCTGAATCCGCGCGCCCTATCGCCGCGTGTGATAGGCTTCGTTCAAGCGCGGAGCTGGTATCAAGACCTGACGCCGATCGTCGTCACGTCGCCGCCGAACTGACAGCCGCAGCGCGCCGGGCGCGCCATTCCATTCAACAGAGGAGGGTATCGTGCCGAACATCAACGGACCTCTCTATTACGAGCGCATGGGCCGTACGGGCCCGGTGATGGCCTTCGTTCATCCCAATCCGATGGACCAGTCCTGCTGGATCTACCAGATGGCGAGGTTCTCGACATGGTTCCGCTGCGTGGCGATCGACATTCCGGGCTACGGGCGCTCTCCCGCCGGTACTGCAGAAATGTCGCGCTTCGACATGGCACAGGCGCTGTGGGAGACGCTGGACGAGATCTGTCCGGGCGAGCCTGCGGTGCTTGTCGGCTGCTCCGTCGGCTCTTCCCTCGTGCCGCACATGTACAAGCTCAGGCCCGAGCAGACCAAGGCGATGATCGTCTGCGGGACCGGTTATCGCGGGCCCGATGAGGTGTCGCCGCATATCCAATTCTACAAGGACAACGGTCTCAGCTATCGCTGGGATTTCACCTTCAAGGATTTCAGTGCTGGGTTTGGCGCTACGCCGATGGCTTCGTATTTCGCCAGGCTCTTCACCGAACGGGATGCCTTCGCCGACCTGCCGACCATCCTCACGCAACTTGCCGCGTCTCGGCCCGCCGAAGAATTCTTTCAAACGATCGATTGCCCGATGATCATCCTTTCGGGCAGCGAAGACGGCGCCCATCCAGGCGCCTTCAAGCTCCATAAGCTCGTCCCCCGCTGCGAGATGAAGACCCTGCACGGGGCCGGACACGCCTGCCAGCTCGAGCAACCGTGGCTCTTCGATCAATACATGATCGAATTCCTGAAGAAGCACGAGCTGTTTCCGGTCAAATAGACTCCACCTCGGCGCGCACGTCGGCATAACTGGCGTCGTCGCCGAGGTCGCCATTGACACCGCGGCTCGGGATGACACTATTGCCGCAACGGCTACAGTGCGCCGCATGACCGACCCCATCCACGACATCCTCGATTTCTGGTACTTCCCGCTCGGCCATGCCGAGCACGGCACGCGGCGCGAGATCTGGTGGAAGAGCACACCCGCCTTCGACGCCGAGATCCGCGAGCGCTTCGGCGGCCTGATCGAGCCCGCCACGGCGCGCTCACGGCCTGGACCGACTCGCCGGACGGGGCGCTGGCGCTGATCATCCTCTGCGACCAGTTCACGCGGAACATCTACCGCCAGTCGATCAAGGCCTATTGCGGCGATCCCACGGCGCTGGTGGCGGCGCGCATCGCCGT
>JAMQPK010000211.1 GCA_023717525.1 Vicinamibacterales bacterium
TCAGCGTCGACAGGCTTCTGCGCCTGACAAAAGACGAGATCGCCGAACGGTTTCAGGAGTTCAAGAAGCTGACGCATTTCGACGCCGTTTAGCGCCGGGCGACGACCGCGTAGTCCATCCAGGAGAACAGCCGCGCATTCAGCTTGTCCGCGTGAGCGTTGATGGCGTTTGCGAGGCTTGCCATGTCGGGCGCCGGCACCGACCCCACGCGATCCAGTTTGTCTCCCTCGCCGACGGGCTGGCGGAATTGCACGTCGACATTCTGAAAACCGCTCGCCTGCACAAGATAGCGCAGCGTTTCCGGATGCAGGGGCCGCTGGTGCGTCAGATCGCGGATGTAGGTTTCGAAGAACGCCATCCAGCAAGCCGGATTGATCGTCTCGAGAATGATCGGTGCTCCAGGACGCATCTTCTGATATGCCGTCTCCAGAAATGTCGAGAGGTACGCCGGCTCGAAGTGTTCGACGACCTGAATGGCGACAAGTCCGCCAATCGACGCATCTGGCTGGCGCGCAAGGTAACCCAAGGCATCACCCGCCTCGACCGACAGACCTCGTGAGAGGCACAGCTCGACCATCGCCAGATTCACGTCGACGCCTCGCGCCGTCACACCATGCCGCTTGAGGAGATCCAGCAGCTCGCCTCGCCCACAGCCCACATCTACTACATCGGACGCCGACGCGAGCAGCGGCAGATAGTCTTCCATGCGGAGGCTGATCTCGCGTTGAGATCCGCGGAAGCGATCTTCGAACCCCACATACGTGGCTGCCTCGGCCGTCGCCGCAGTGGCCGGGCTGGCGGCCTGGCCAGCGAGCGGCGTGCCTCCGGGCCGCAAGTTCTCGACGTCTCGCTTCAGGGCCGTCAGCCGCTGCTCTGCAATCGCCAGACGCTCGCGTGTATCGGCGGTGCCCAACGTCCGATCTTTCGTGTCGATGTAAATCGTGATGGTCTGAAGGTACTGCACCAGAAGAGATTCGAACCGGACAAGCGCCTCGAACTCGCGGCGTAGTTCCTCGATCATCGCGGCGAGCGCTCGAGGTAATTCGTGCTGAGCCTGGACGTTGCGATTCAGGTGGTCGACGAGCGCGGCATTGAAGTGCTTCTGCCCTTCGAGCGGTGGACCCACCATCCGCCAAACGAATGTACGCAGCCGCCCTTTCAGCGAGCGGTCGGTGTGGGGTGCGCCTGCCGGCAGAATATCCCACGCACGATTGACTGCAGTGAGGCCGTCCGCGTCGTACGCGGCAGGAGGATCGGGGAAGCGGGGCAGGGATTGGATCGCCCGATCGACGGCCGTCAGTGCCGCGTTGTAGCGACGATCCACCTCTTCTCGCTCACGCTCCAGGCGCGCGGCAAGATCCTCAATGGGCGGATGCTGCGTCAACGCACTCCAAAACGGCTGAACATGAACGCCATCATGGCGGTCATGGCGGTGAACTGCCCAACCCAGAACACAAACGACCATTTGAGCAGGCTTACGCGCGCAGCCGCCATTTCGACGCGAAGGGCAGCGAACTCCTTTGCGGTATCGATGCGCATCGCTGCCAGTTCCTTGGCAACATCGACGCGCATCGCTGCCAGTTCTCTGGCAACGTCGAGGCGGAACGTGCCAATCTCGTGGCCCATACGCCGTTCAAATCGTTCTGCCGCTGCTGAAAGCACGTCATCCCTCCACTCACGGCCAGCACGCTCAACAAACATCTGAAGATCGTCGACTACGTCGTCACCCAGCTTCTCCCGGACCACCCTAAGCGCCGCACCCATCGAAACACCTTTCTCAACCCCTTGGACGACGATGCCATCGTCGTCGTCAGAATTCAAGCGCGAATAAGGCCCGGGCTCGCACGTCTCGTGCGAAAAGCCGTGTTCGTGCGGCGTAAGTTCCGGCTTGCAGCACGAGATGCGCGAGATCGGGCCGTCACTTGAACTCGCTGCCGTCTTTCCACTGCGCGGCTGGCGGATCGTGCTCGACGAGATATCCGAACTCCTGCTGAAACTCTTCGAGCGACAGCCCGGCCGTCGCGGCGAACTTGGCGAGCTCGTGCGCATCCTGGAAGTCGTCCTTGCGCAGGCGGATCATGTAGCGGCGGGCGATGTGATAGCGCGTCGAATCGACATCGACCAGCCGGGTTCGCGCGCGGCCCGTCTTCGGGTCGAGCATTGCCTTGAAGGGAATCGGCACGAAGCGTCCGGCCTGCATTGAGACCATCGCATTGGTTCCGCCCGACAGGATGTATTTGGCGGCGCAGTAGCCGAGGTCCCGCGTGTATTCCATGTCGAAGGGGATTGGATCGGCGCAGCGCAGCTCGTAACCGATGTTCTTGGCTACGATCGTCGTCTTGATGCCGAACTCCTTCAGGCGCTTCGAGACCTGCGCCTTCAGGATCTCGCCGATGTTCACCTCAGCGATACGCACGTGCCCGTGCTGATCGCGCTCGACCTCCTTGAGTTCAGCGAGGTCTTCCTCGGTGATGTGCAGAACCACACCCTCGCCGATCACGGCGACACCGTCGCGGCGGCCGTAGCTCATCCGCTTGATGATGGCGCCGACCAGCGTGTCGACGATCACCTTCAGGCGCAGCGGCGGCGTGAACTCTTCGGGAATCAGCGCCAGCGTCGCGCCAGCGGCCTTCGAGATGCCAAGACTCAGATGTCCCGCCGTCCGGCCCATCGCGATCACGAAGTACCACCGCGTCGTCGTCTTGGCGTCGACCATCAGGTTCTTCACGATCTCGACACCGTAGTGGCGCGCGGTCTGAAACCCGAACGTGTCGATGTGCGCGGGAAGGTCGAGATCGTTGTCGATGGTCTTCGGCACGTGCACGACGCGCAGGCGGCCTTCGGCATGTTCGGCCAGCTTCATCGCCGAAAACGCCGTGTCGTCGCCGCCGATGGTTATGAGCTGCGACACATTCAGGCGCAGCAGGGAAAGGACGGTGTTTTCGAGCAGCGCCGGGCTCTTCGACGGATTGGCGCGGGCAATGCCAATGTGTGAACCCCCCCGAAAATGAATGCGGCTGACCCCTTCGATGGTCAGCGGGGTGATGTGGTCGATGTCCCCCTGCATGATCCACTCGAACCCGTCGCGGACGCCCAGGACGTCGAGTCCCTCGAGGCGGGCACGAATGGTCGCGGCGCCGATGACGCTGTTGAGGCCAGGTGCGGGACCACCGCCGCAGAGGATGGCGAGCTTGTTGTGTTGATCCATGAAGCGGTTATTGTAATTTCTGGCGCACCTTGTGCGCAATTATGAGAACGATGCCGCCAGACATGTCGATTCTTTCGGGTGCTTTCGTTGGAAGGGGATTTGCTTCTTCAGCTGTTCGTGCGACTCGAAAAAGCGACCTTCGGACCTGTCCTTCGGGCGGCGCGCGAGCGCAGGGGAGTCAGCCTCCGCCAGATGGCGGCCGAGACCAAGATCAGCGTCGAGCTCTGGGCGGCGCTCGAAGAAAACAATCTCGAACGATGGCCGCGGCAGGTATTTGCGCGCAGTTATGTGCGCGACTATGCAGAGCGGGTCGGCCTCGACGCCGACGAGGTCGTGAATGAATTCTGCCGCTTGTTTCCCGAATGGGGCGATCGGCGCGCCGAGAAATTGATGCGCGGTCACGCGGATATCGTGTCACACAAGCTCGAGTGGGAAGATCTTCCAGCCCCGGAACGGCGCCGCGCCAGCGACCGCGCGTCGCACGAAGCGCCTGGATTCTTCAGCCGCCATCGCACGCGCGTACTCGCCGTGATCTACGACCTTAAGGTCACAATCGGGCTCGGGGCGCTTGGCGCATTCTTCAACTTCGGCTTTTGGCCGTCACTGGGCGTCGGCGCTGTTGCCTACATCGTCATCTCGACCGCGTTGGCAGGCCGCAGCTTCGGGTTGATTGCGTCTGAATGGACGCTCAGGGCGCTCAAATCCTGGCCGGCCACGCGCCGCCGCCTTGTCTCCTCCCGCGTCCAAGGCGCGTAAGGCAAGCCTTTCCAGCTACCTACGGGTCATCTTCTTCGGCTGACTGTTCGTATCAGCCGCCGTCGCGAGCGCCATTGATGCCCACGCCGTCCCTGCAACCGAAATGAACTGATCGCGGGCGTAGGGGAATCCACTTTCGAAGTAGGGCTGCAGCCAGATCGATCGCGTCTCGACGTGCCACGAGCCGTCGGCAGCCTGCGAACGCATCAAGTAGTCGACGCCTTTGCGATACACAGGGGCGGTCACCGGCATCTTGCCGGCGGCATTGAGGGCAAACAGCACTTGTCCGGTCGCATACGCGTCGGTCACCATCGTCGGCATCTGGCTCCAGCCGCCGTCGGTCCGCTGCAATGCTGCAAGGGAGCGAGCCGAATTCTTGATCACCCCGGGCGCGCCATTTGCCCAAGCCAGACCGAGCAGATGGAACGCGCGGTCCTGGGTACTGGTGGGCCCGGCGCTTTCGAGCCACTTCACGGCCTTCGCGATCGCCGCATCGGTCGTCGCCTTCTCGGCGTCTGGTCCGTAATGTTTCATCGCAAAAATCGCCAACGCCGCCGTTTGAAAATCGCCGGCGTTCATCGGAGGCCGCCGACCTTCATTGCTGGACCAGTTCCCTTCAGGCAGCTGCATTGCCTTGACGTAGCGGACGACCGCATCGGTAAACATGTTTTTCGGTTGATGATTCAGGCCGAAGTCGAACAGCTCCCAGCTGATGCTGTTCACGCTGACGACGTTCAGGTCCATGATTCTCTCGGGTGATGGGAGCATCGATGCCGGGAGTTGTGGGATCTCGCTCGCTCGCAGGATGCCGCGGTCGCGCGCATATCCGGATGCAGCCGACGGCAGGTCCTGAGAGTGACATGAGTTGCAGCCGCCTGTGCGAATGAAGGTGTAGCTCTGCTTCGCCATCAACGCGGTTGCCCTTTCAACCGCTTCAGTGATCGATCCTGCGCGTGCATCGCGCGCCAACGTCAAGGCTGCCGGGCGAGCGCTTTCAGGCGCGAGGCCCCCCAGTAAGCGCGTCACTTCAGTGTCACCGCGTTTAGACGCGAGCATACGCGCCGTCTCATCGTAGTCGGCGGAGTAGCTCGCGTCGGCGCCTTTGGCCAAAAGCAGCTTCACGGTTCCCGTAGGCACGGAATCGGACCCTGCTGCGAGCATCAGCGGCGAGTAGCCGCGGATATTCCGGGTGTTCACATCGGCCTCGCGGTCGAGCAGCAGCTGAACGGTTTCTTCGACGCCGGCCGTTGCTGCGTTGCCGAGCGCTGTTTCGGTACGTTTGCTTTTCACTGTTGCGTCGGCGCCTTTTTCGAGGAGCAGCCGAACCGCGGCCGGAGCGCCGTTCGTCGCAGCAAACATCAAGGCTGTTTCACCTGCGCTGTTTTTCGCGTTGACGTCCGCGCCTTTTTCGAGGAGCAGCCGCATGCTGTCGAGATCGCCGCGGACCGAGGAGGCCATCAGCGGCGTCTGTCCGACCAGCGTAGCAAGTTTTGGATCGGCGCCCTTGTCGAGCAGGATCCGCAGCGCGTCGCACCCGTTGGCCAGCACCGCGGCCTGGTAGACCGGTGTGCGCCCTTCGATTGACTTCACATTGACCGCAGCGCCTCGCGCGACCAGCACCCGAACCTTCGCCGCATCGTGGATGGCCCAGTGGAGCGGCGTTGACGAGCGGCGGTTCCTGACATTGACGTCCGCGCCTTTATCGAGGAGAACCTGCATCATCTCGAGCGTGCCGAATCCGGCAGCATGATGAAGCGGCGTCGTACCGGTCAGGTCCTTGGCCTTTACGATGTCGGGATTCGCACTGATGAGCGATTCGACGGACTTTGTGTCACCTGAACGAATGGCTGAAATGAAACTCACGATCGTCGGATCGACCGGCTTCGGCGCCGGCTCGTCGGCTATTTCAGTCCGGAACTCCGCGCCTTGGTCGATCCACGCCCGTAGCACGCCGATCTCTTCGTCGGTGAGGGCACCCGTCGGCGGCATTTGCAGGCCGCCATCGCCATTCACCAGGCGGCGGATCAGTTTGCTCTCGGCACTGTTGCCTGGGTTGATCACAGGGCCGTAATCCCCGCCTCGCAGCGCGTTCTGCCGCAAGTCGAGTCGCAGACCAGACTGCTGCACTTCCGCTCCGTGGCAGGAATAGCAATTTTGAGAGAGCAGCGGTCGGACGTGCTGGTCGTAATCAACCTTCACCGACGCCGCTGGTGGAAGCTGGGGTTGAGCCGTCTGAGCCGCCAGGGAAGCGGGGGAGCATGCCAGGAGGAAAACGAGGAGCTTCTTCATTCCGACTCCTTTTCAGCCTGCCGAGGGACGGTTTGTCGCCCCACGGTAGGGAAGGCGCGTTGCGAAGCCAAGTTGTTTGCCTTGCTGGTATTAACGATTGCCGGCAGGGTTCCGAACAGGGAGCCACAAGAGGCGGCGGGCTCTGAGGCAGGCCCTGGCGGTTCACAGCTGGTCGTCGTGCTGAACTTGGTCGAAGAATCAAAGCGGCTGACGCTGCCGAAGAAGTGAGCGGCGAGTTCTTGAAATGACGCGCCAAGAAATCGAAGTCGTGTTCAGCAGAATGCGCGAGGCCCTCGTGCGGCTGGATGCCGATGCGCTCGCATCGTTGCACACCGAAACCTGCGTCGTCGACAGTCCGGCCGGCGGCACACATTCGGGGCGAGCCGCAATTGCGAACGTGTACCGTGGGTGGTTCGCGGCGTTCCCCGATTTCAAAGTCCTGAGCGACGAACTTGTTATCGAAGGCGACCCTTTTCACTCCCACAATCAATTGTCCAGGTACGGTCCGCGGGATGACATGACATGCCTATAACGCCTTGATCTTTCCCCCGGACGATGGCATCGTCGTCGTCGAGGTTGGATTGGGAGGAGATTGTGAGGCAAGCGATGACGAAGACACCGTTCATGTCCACGCGGGAATATCTTGACACCCCGGAATCAAGCCTGCCGACCGAGCTGATTTACGGCGCGCTACGCGTGGCCGATTCGCCGATGCCGCGGCATCAGGCGGCCGTTGCGGATTTCTTCACGGCGCTCGACAATCACGTGCGCGAAGACAAGCTCGGCAAGGTCTGGTTTGCGCCGCTCGATGTCATTCTCGACGCCAGACGGGCGTTGATCCTGCAGCCGGACCTGCTCTTCATATCCAACGAACGCAGCGGCATCTTGACCGATCGGATCTACGGCGCGCCGGATATGGTGCTCGAAGTCCTCTCACCCAATCCGCGAATCGGCAGGCTGGAAGAGCGGGTTCAGTGGTTTGCCGAGTATGGCGTTCGAGAGTGCTGGGTGCTGCACCACGAAGAGAGGAGCATCGACGTCCTGAGTCTGGATCGCCGCGGTATTGTCGTGCGAGATACGTTCGACGAGGGAACCCCCATCCGATCGAGCGTGTTCCCAGGGTTCCTGCGAAGCGTTGGCTCCATACTGACGTGGAACGGCTAGATCCCGTGGAAATCGGCGCTTTTGCCCCTTGCTCGTCATTTCTGGTATCCTTCCGCCTCTCATTCGGCAGGCAGTCAACTAAGGAGTTGGGAATGCAGATAGCGGAACGTGAATCAGGGGCAGTGACCATCCTCGATCTGTCTGGAAAAGTGACGCTTGGGGACGGTGACGCCCTGCTCAAGGACAAGCTCCACAGCTTGCTGCACCAGGGAAAGAAGAACGTCCTGCTGAACCTCGGGGACGTGAGTTACGTCGACAGCGCGGGCCTCGGCGCGATTGTCGCCGCCTACACGACCATGGCAAAGGAAGGCGGCAGCCTGAAACTGTCGAATGTGACGAAGAAGCTGCAGGACCTACTGTCGATTACGAAGCTCCTCACCGTCTTCGAGACATTCGATTCTGAGGACGAAGCCGTCCGCAGCTACAAGCGCTAGTTCCCCCTAGCCACGAGTCTGCCGCGGATCTGAGCGTTCAGGTCCGCGGTGGAGAGCGTCGGGTCCGTTATTTCCTGAAGACCACGATGCGGTTCGTGTTGGTGCCTTTCGAGTTGTTCTTCACACCCCAGCAGTTCGCGGTTTTCGTGAAGACCTGCGAGTTGATGACGACGAGCAGAGGTTTGAGGCCTGCGGCGACGCCGCAGGGGAGGACCGCTTCTTCGAGCTTGACCTTTCCATTCCGGACTTCGCCGACCTCAAACGCCACGTGACCGCCCGGTCGCAGCACACGTGCCAGTTCCTTGAAGACGTCCGTCATCGCCGCCTGCCAGTCGGGCAGCTTGCGATGGATCGAAATCTGGACGTCGGCAGTATCGATTCCGCAAAACCATCCGCGAAGCCAGTTGTCGCCGGCGTAGTTCACCACGTCGAGAAATGGCGGCGACGTGACCACCAGGGCCACCGAACCGGACTTCAACTGCGGCGTCGAGCGCGCAGGTCCTGTGATGAGTTTCCCGCGCTGTGACGATCGCAGCAACGTCGATCGGGTCGTACTGTCGCAATCGCTCAGGAGCGAGCGCGTCTTTGCAAGAATTAGCGCGCGCACGTCTCGTCTGGGCGGCACCTGCTTGCGCGAGGCGTTGATCTTGGCCTGCGCCTCGACCGTCGTCGCCTGGTTCGGCGGAAGAGTGTAGACAGAGAAGAAGCCGGGAGAATGGCCGGTCAGTCGATTGACGGCAACCATCCGGATCCAGCGATCGACGCCATCCAACCACCCGCGTTGTTCTTTCGTCAGCAGATATTCCCGCAGCGCGCAAATTTCCCGCAGGGTTTCCGGATGGTAGAAGACTTCAAGCTCCTTCGGGTACGACCCGGCAATTGAGGCAATTGAAAGGTTCAGTGAATCGAGTCGCGCCGCGATGTCCTCCACGGCCGGCGGAGAGAGCCGGGGCTCGGCCAGCACGGCGCTCAACGGATTGATGTCGCAGCCGGCGGGCGTTCGTCCTGCGAGCGCGGCTTCGATGACTGTGGTTCCGCGTCCCATGAACGGGTCGTAGACAACGTCGCCAATCGACGTGAAGCGATCGATGAAGAAGCGGGGAAGCTGCGGCTTGAAGCACGCGCGATACGACACTTCGTGAAGGCTGTTGGCGGCGCGTTGCTTGCTCGTCCAGAACTCGTTGACAAGCGTCTCGACGACGATGGGGCGCTTGGCAAGCCCGACGCTGGTGAGCGCACGAGCAGTGGGCCGCCCATTCCATTGGAACGCGCGCAACTCCCGCAGCACCGCCGGCGAGGCGGCAGGAGCACGAAGCGGTCGGGGGAGGGACGCTGCGGCTCGGGGCACCGAGCCTAGTTATCGGTACGAGCTCCGAAGAAGTACAGCGGCTGCCAGATAGACGGCCGCGCCGGCCATCAGCGTCACCGAGAAGCCCCAGTTCATGGCGATGAAGACGGCGAGCGTCGCACCGATGACCGACAGGGCACCGTTCATGCCCCACGCCCAAGGTACGAGTTCTGAATGGTTTACTGCCATCAGACGGATGCCGGCGGGAAGCGGCATTCCCAGCAGCAGCCCGGCCGGAGCGATCAGGGCGACGGCGAGCGCGATGCGGGCCACATGACTCGCGCTGATGGCGAGGCCGATGATCGGGGGCAGCGCCACGATGCCGAGAATGGCCACGGCAACGATCCCCAGAATGACGAATTGAACCCGTCGCAGCAGGTCCGCATCGCCGACGCGCTGGCTGATGAGGCTGCCTGCTCCCGTTCCCAGTAGCAGCGAGAAGAGCGTGACGGTCAGCGAGTACACGGGATGCCCGAGCAGCAACACAAATCGCTGGAGCAGTGCGACCTCAATCAGCATAAAACCGGCGCCGAGTAGCCCGAAGTACCCCAGCCACCTGGGCCAGTGGCTGCCGCGCAGTTCGCTACCTGACAGCGCCAGCGGTCCGACGACGAAGAGGATGACGAACGTCAGCGAGATCGCCATCAGCGTCATCAGAGCGCTCAGTCCGTTGCCGAAGAGCATGCTTCGGCCAAACGCCGTCTGGAACTGGTCGCGAATCTTTGTCGTGTGGAAAAAAAAGGGCCGGTCGTCGGTTGTCGGGGTGACGTCCTTGGCATAGCTCGCGTAGAACGCCTGGCGATCTGGCGCGAGCACGAGTTGCGCGTACTCGTTCGTCGCTTCCTGCTGACCGGGCGCGTACAGCACGGTGAACCCAAGTCGATCCGAAACGTCGCGCAGTTGATCGATGTCTGCCGGCGTGAACGGCGTCTTCTTCAAGAGGAAGGTGGCGACGCGATCCTGCTGAACCACGGCAAGCTGGTCGCGAACCGAGCACCCGCGCGTTTCGCACGCCGCCTGCGCCAGCGACACGAGCCGTAACCCATCGAAGACCCAGCGGGTAATCGTGAGCATGCCCCGATCGCTGAGGTGATCGAGATAATCCTCGAACGCCTCCTTTGTGTAGAGGGTGTTCTCCGTGAGCGTGTACGCGCCGGCCGCCGTCGCTGCCCACGTGTCGACGAGCGATGCCTGGATCACGTCGAAGCGCTGGCTCGACCGTCGCACGTAGCTGCGCCCGTCGTCCACCGCAACGCTCACGCGTGGGTTCGCGTAGATCGATCCCGAGAAGTCGCGAAACTCGCGCAGCATGACGTCGTTCGTGATGATCGGATTCACTTCCACGCCTTCAACCTGCGTGGCGCCGAATACCAGCGCGGTGAGCAGGTCGCGACCGCCGCCCGGTCCGATGACGAGAGCGGTGAACCCGTCAGGTGCCATGAGGTGATACGCAAGCCCGGTGAGTTCGTACTTCAGATAGTCGACCTTCGCGAGATCGCCATCGAACTTCAAGATGGGTGTCGACGCCGCCGAGTCGATGTCCATGAAACGGGTTTCGGGCAGCGGGCCGGAGTACATGGTGCTCAAGGACCAGTCGCCGTGCGAGCGGTCGTAGACGGCGATCCGCGAGAACGAGTTCCACTTACTGAACAGCACTTTGTCGAAATCGTGCCCCTTCGTGTTGGTTACATCGAACGGCGCCGTGCCGAGCAATTGAGCGCCGCCGGGTACGCCCACGGCAAGAGCCGCGGCGATGGCCGTCTGTCCAAGCGCCTTCGGTGGCGCAAACAGCAACGCGGCAACGCTTCCAAGCAATGCGGCCAGCAGCACGACTCCCGGCGCGCCGAACTGGTTCATCAACGGAAGGAGCAGAAGGCACCCAACGGCCGCGCCAATCAAATCCGCGCCGTACACCACATTCACGCGCGTCGAGCGCCGGGCGATCGCCAGCGAGATGACGGCGCCGCCGGCAAAGAAGGGCAGCGCCGCAAGCGCATAGATCGCGATCATCTTCACCAGATTCGACGGCGAATAGTTCAGCCCCACGCGAATCCTGACGAGCGCGGCCAGAGACAATACCGCGACGGCGGCGAAGAGCAGCGCATGAACGGCGAGCAGGCTCTCCGTTGTGCGGCGGCTCAGGGCTCGTCGCGCGACGTACACGTAGACGCCGCTCGCGCTCAAGCCGAACAGCGCGATGGAAATCGCGAGAAACGCGAAGTGGTAGTACATGGTGACCGAGAAAATGCGCGTGAGCGCGAGCTCGATCATCAGCAGCGCGGCCGAGACGCAGCCGACTCCAAAAAGCATGCGGAACGATGGCATTGGCGTCGGAGTTTAACATCAGACACTTGGGGTAAACTGACGGCAGTGCCGAATCACTTTCTGCTGTGCGCGGCCGCACTCGCAGTCCCTGGCGCGGGTCATTTGTGGCTTGGCCGGCGCAAGGGGTTAGTGTTTCTCGTGGTCCTTCCGGCAATGTTTGGATTCGGGCTGTTGCTGCAGGGCCGGATCTTCCCGATCATCCTTTCGGATCCACTGGTTGGACTGGCGGCGCTCGCTGACATGGGCATCGGCCTGCCGTACCTCGTGGCGCGCGTGCTTGGCTACGGCGCAGGCAACGTCATCGCGGTGACCTACGAGTACGGGAACACCTTCCTGATCGTGGCGGGGCTCCTGAACACGCTTGTCGTGATCGATGTGTTCGACATTGCGATGGGACGGAAATAGTTGCAGAGCCATCTGCTGTTGCTCGTCATCTTCGCGCTGTGCGTGTCCACGGTGTTCGCCGCGTTGATGCGAGACGACGTGCGCGACCAGGTGAATCTCGGACTGCGCATGTTTGGCGGTTTGCTCGCGACCGCGCTGGTTCTCGGGTGGTTGATGTACCCGTTTCCTATTTAGTTCACCGTTTACTGTTTTTGCCCCTCACCCCTTCCCCCTCGCCCCTGAAACGTCCGTCCATGCTGTGGGTCCCGGTCTGGGCTTACATGTTCTTCCTCTTCGTGGCGCAGATGTGGCCTAACGTGCCTGCGCCGCCGGGAGGACTGACCGACAAGCACGAACACTTCCTCTCATATGCCGTTCTTGGCGCGCTCACGCTGCGAGCGCTGGCGAAGAAGAGGTGGCAAGGCGTAACCGCCGTGACGGCGTTTGGCGCTGTCGCCTATTCATCTCTGTACGGTGTCTTCGTTGAATTCTGTCAACGATTCGTGCCGAGCCGATCGTACGAAGTGCTCGACATGATCGCCGATGCAATCGGTGCCGCTCTCGCGGTCGGGCTCGCGTGGGCGTGGAGTATAATGAAGACCCGTTCTGAAACATCCGATGTCCTTTGACAACCTGCACGTCGAACGCGAAGCCAGCGTTGCCATCCTCACGATTCAACGCCCTCAGCGGCTGAATGCCCTCGATGCGCGGACGCTCGAGGAGCTCCGGCAGGCCTTTCTCGATATTCAACAAGATCCGTCCGTGCGGTGCGTCATCGTGACCGGGTCGGGCGATAAGGCGTTCGTGGCCGGAGCCGACATCAACGAGCTCGCCGCCGATATCCCAGACGCGGCAAAACAACGGGCGCTGGCGGGGCAGCACGTTTTCGCTCTGATCGAGCGGCTGGGCAAACCGGTGATCGCCGCCGTGAACGGCTTGGCGCTTGGTGGTGGGTGCGAGCTCGCCATGGCGTGCACGCTCCGCCTGGCGTCGGACTCGGCCCGGTTCGGCCAGCCCGAGATCAATCTCGGTTTGATTCCGGGATTCGCGGGCACTCAACGCCTCTCCAGGCTCGTGGGCAAAACTAAAGCGATGGAAATGATATTGACCGGGGCTCCCATCTCCGCCCACCAGGCGCTGGCGATCGGCCTCGTAAACCGCGTGGTCTCCGCCGCCGAGCTGATGAGTGAGGCGCGCGCTCTGGCCGTCGAGCTCTCCGGGAAGCCACCCATCGCGCTGCGGTACGCGATGGAGGCGATTCATCAGGGGCTCGAGGTGCCGTTCGCCGAAGGCTGCCAGCTGGAGGCCGCCCTCTTCGGCATGGTCACGACGACCGACGACATGCGCGAAGGCACACAGGCGTTTCTCGCGAAGCGCAAGCCTGAATTCAAGGGACGTTGAATGATTCATCTTGAAGGTATGACAAACGGAAGGGGACTGCGCATCGCGATCGTCGTGGCGAAGTTCAACGACTTCGTGACCGAGCGTTTGCAGGCGGGCGCCATCGAAGGGCTGAAGTCGGCCGGCGTCGACGATGGCGACATCTGCGTCATCAAGGTTCCTGGCGCTTTCGAGATTCCCTTTGCGGCTAAAGAGGCCGCGCACCGCGGAGGGTTCGCCGCGGTTGTGTGTCTCGGCTGTCTGATTCGCGGCGCGACGGCGCATTTCGAATACATCGCCTCGGCCGTGTCGCACGGCATCGTCGACGCAGCCGCCGCGACGGGTGTGCCGATGACGTTTGGCGTGCTGACGACGAACTCGGTTGAAGAGGCGCTCGAGCGTGCGGGAGCGGGTCCGGCCAACAAGGGCTGGGAAGCCGCCATCGCGGCGGTGGAGATGGCGACGCTGCAGAAAGCGCTGCACGATCGAAAGCCGGACGGCGTCCGCGTATGACGCGCACCCGGCATCGGGCCCGTGAAGCCGCCGTTCAGATGTTGTACCAGAGGGAAATCAGCCAGTCGGATATCGAAGATGTCATTCGTGGTTTCTGGGCCGCGAACCTTCCGGGACTCGAAGGAGCGACCGACGCCACGAAAGCGTTCGCTGACGGTCTCGCCAGAGGGACGGTCGCAAATCTGGACAAGATCGATGCGCTCATCACGGAGACGGCCGAACATTGGCGGCTTTCCCGCATGGCCGCCCTCGATCGGCTGATTCTTCGGCTGGCGATAGGCGAGTTCCTGCACGGCGAAACCCCGCGGAACGTCGTCATCAACGAAGCCTTGGAGCTCGCGAAGACATTCAGCGGAGATGAGTCGGCGAAGTTCGTCAACGGCATTCTCGATGCGGTCAAGAAGAAGCTCGCGATGGATTGAGGTGTTAGGGGCCACGATCGCCGTCTCGTGCGGCGGTGCCTCACCGAGCGCCCCGGGTGTCCAATCGCAGCCCACCACGCCTGCCAGCTTCGCCGTTTTCGTGTTTTCCAGGACTGAAGGATTCCGTCATGATTCGATCGCTGCTGGCATCACTGCCATTCAGCAGCAGGGGCGGCAGCTCGGCTTCACTGTCGACGCGGGCGAGGACGCCGCGTCCTTCAGCGACGGAAATCTGGCCAGGTACCGCGTTGTCGTTTTCCTGTCGACGACGGGCGACGTTCTGAATGGGGCTCAGCAGGTTGCGTTCGAAGGGTTCATTCGGCAGGGCGGCGGATTCGTCGGCATCCACTCGGCCGCCGATACCGAGTACGACTGGCCGTTCTACGGAGGATTGCTCGGCGCCTACTTTGCGGGTCATCCAGACATCCAGGCAGGCACCATTCGCCTCGAAACACCGTCTCATCCGTCAATGTCGGGATTACCGGCAACGTGGATTCGGCGCGATGAGTGGTACAACTTTCAGAGGAATCCCCGCGGAAGCCTGGACGTTCTCGCAACCCTCGACGAGCGCACCTACACCGGCGGCACGATGGCGCCCGACCATCCCATCATCTGGTCGCATACCTACGAAGGTGGCCGCTCGTGGTACACGGCTGGCGGTCATACGACTGAGAGTTTTTCTGAGCCGCTGTTTGTGGCCCATATCGGGAGTGCAATCGTCTGGGCAGCGGGACGATAGGTCCTTGGTCCTTCGTCCTTTGTCCTTGGTCCGGTGAAGTATGATTCTTTCGAATGTCGACCGAAGAAGAACAAATACAGCAGCGCCGCGCTAATCTCGCCGAGCTCGAGCGGCTTGGAGTGAATCCCTACCCGCACCGATTCGAACGCACGGCCGCCGTTACCGAGCTCGTGGCGGCCCACGGCGACAAAACAGGCACGGACCTGGAAGCCCACAAGGTCGAGACCATCACGAGCGGCCGCGTGCTCGGCATTCGTAATTTTGGGAAGGCCAGTTTCCTGGTGCTCTCAGATGGTCGATCGCGCATTCAGGCGTACATCAAGAAGGATTCGCTGTCCGAGCGCGACTTCGGCATCTTCAAGCTCGTCGATTTCGGCGATGTCGTCGGCGTGGAGGGTCACCTCTTCCGGACGCGCACCAACGAGTTGACGATCTGGGCGCGGCGCGTCGAATTTCTCGCGAAGTGCCACCTGCCGATGCCCGAGAAATGGCATGGCCTGACCGATGTGGAAATTCGCTATCGTCAGCGGTATCTCGACCTTGCCGTCAACCCCGAAGCGCGCGAGGTGTTTCAGGTACGCAGCCGCGTACTTGCCGCGCTGCGGCAGTTTCTCGACTCGCGTGGCTACCTGGAAGTCGAGACGCCAATGATGCAGCCGATCGCGGGAGGCGCGATGGCGCGGCCGTTCAAGACGCATCACAACGCGCTCGACGTCGACTTGTTCCTGCGGATCGCCCCCGAGTTGTACTTGAAGAGGCTCGTGGTTGGCGGCCTCGAACGTGTGTACGAGATCAACCGCAATTTTCGAAACGAAGGCATTTCGACCCGGCATAACCCCGAGTTCACGATGCTCGAGTTCTATCAGGCCTACAGCGACTATCAGGACCTGATGACGATGACCGAAGAGATGGTGCCGTTCGTGGCTATGTCGGCGACCGGGAGGGATACGTTTGAGATCGACGGAGACACGATCTCCCTGCGGGCTCCGTTTGCCCGGCTGTCGCTGCGGCACGCTGCCGCCGCTGCGGCATCGACGACGCTCGGCGCGCCGGTCACCGAATCCGAGCTTCGCGATCAGGCCTCGGCGAGGACCATCGCGGGACGCCTGGGCATTGCAGTGGATCCCAAGAGTGGCGCCGGAAAGATCACGACGACGATTTTCGAAACGCTGGTGGAGGAATCGCTGGTGCAACCAACGTTCGTCTACGACTTCCCGACGGAAGTATCGCCGCTCTCCAAACAGCGGCCTGACGATCCCGACACGGTCGAGCGGTTCGAGCTATACATCGGCAAAATGGAAATCGCCAATGCCTTCAGCGAGCTGAACGATCCCGTCGAGCAGAGAAAGCGATTCGAGCAGCAGCTGGCCGAACGTGCGAAAGGGGATCAGGAGGCGCACGCGATGGATGAAGATTACGTTCGAGCGCTCGAGTACGGCCTGCCGCCGACGGCTGGCGAAGGCGTGGGAGTCGATCGTCTCGTGATGTTGCTGACCAACAGCAAGTCGATTAGGGACGTCATCCTGTTTCCTCACATGAAGACCAAGAATTGAGCATCCCCTTCGAACTCCACATCGCGCTCCGATACCTGATGGCCAGGCGCTATTCCGTGGTCTCGATCCTGGGGGTGGCCGTCGGCGTGATGGCGCTTGTCATTGCGCTGGCGCTGATGACCGGGCTCCAGACCGAGTTGCGCGATCGCATTCTCGGGGCCACGGCGCACGTATTCGTCTGGAAGCAAAGCGGGCTTGCCAACTACGAAGCGGAAGTTGCCGAGATTAGAAAGATCCCCCATGTAAAGGGCGCGGCGCCCGCTATCCTCGGAAAGGCGATGGTTTCGAGCCCGAGCGGTACGACGTTTATCAGCCTGAAGGGGATCGATCCGGTTCTCGAGGCGGACGTCAGTGAGCTCGAGAAGGGCGTGACGTCCGGGAAGCTCGCCGACCTGAACACAGCGAGCGACGAGGCCCTGGACGGTATTTTTCTCGGCAAAGACCTCGCTCAGACCCTGGCTGTCAGCGTCGGCGATCGCGTAGAGGTCACCACGCCACACGGGACACTCGGGCCCGGAGGGATGATGTTCAGGCCGCGCCCGCTACGCGTGGCCGGCATCTATTTCATGAACCTCTACGAGTACGATGCGACCTTCGGGTTCGTGTCGTTGCCCGTCGCCGAGCGACTGACCAACCGCAGCGAGCCAGAGCTGATTGAGCTGACGGTCGACGATATCGATCTGGCGCCTCAAGTAGCGTCGGCCATCACCGCAACGCTCGGCCCCCAGTACATCACACAGGACTGGACGACCATGAACCGGTCGTTGTTCGAAGCCCTCTGGCTCGAGAAGATGGCGATTTCCATCACCATCTCACTCATCGTCATCGTCGCAGCGCTCAACATCGTCGGCTCGCTCGTCTTGCTCGTCATGGAAAAGCGCTCCGACATCGCGATACTGAAGACGATGGGTGCGTCGTCGATGGCGGTGATGTACGTGTTCATGCTCCAGGGGCTGATCATCGGAGTAACGGGCACGGTTGTCGGCGCGGCGACGGGAATGACACTTTCCTGGGTGCTGGATCACTACCGCCTGATTCGCGTGTCTGGCGACGTGTATCAGATCTCCTATCTACCCTTCACCCTGCTTCCGTTCGACTTCGTCATCGTTGTCCTGGTAGCCGTGCTCATTTGTTTCATCGCGACGATCTATCCATCGCGGCAGGCGGCGCGATTGAAGCCGGTGGAGGCTCTCCGATACGGATAGGTCCCTGGTCCTTGGTCCTTGGTTCTTGGTTCTTGGTCCATTGATAGATCGACAAATTGCCAATTGGACCAAGGACGAAGGACCAGGGACCAAGGACCTGAAACCCGTCCCCGATGAATGCCATCACTGACTCGCAAAGAGGACAGTGGCCGGGACAAGATCCTGATTTCCCAACAATATCCGCTGGCATTCTCCTTGAACCACGTGTCCCCAGGAAACGCACTACACAGGGGGATCATCATGAAAACACTCCTTGGAGCAATCGCCGGCGCGTTGACACTCGGTGCTGTGCTCGTGGCGTACGATCTCGGCGAGCGTCACATGTTCAGTCAGGACATGTTGCCGACGACGCAGATGGTGATCGGGCCTGACGGCGTGGCGAGGCCATACCTCGTCCAGACGGGCATGACCCAACCATATGGCTGGTCGCCCTACGCGGCGACGGTGGCGCCAGGGGCAGTCGCACCCTACGCCGTGAGCAGCGCACAGCCGCAGTATGCGAGTGAACGGGCTGTGTACTCGCAACCGACGGTGCGGCGCGCTCCTTCGTATACGTCGGAACGCGCAGAGCCGAAGCGTTCGTGGCAGAAGAGCGCGCTGTTGATCGGCGGTTCGGCCGGCGCGGGCGCTGGGGTCGGTGCTCTCATCGGTGGAAAGAAGGGTGCGGGAATCGGTGCCCTCATCGGTGGGGGATCGGCGGCCATCTACGACCAGGTGAAACGGCACTAAACTAGGCTCCAGACTCCGGGCTCCTGACCTCGGGCGGCCATGCCTGAAGCCAGAAGCCCGGAGACCGAAGCCCTCCATGTCGTTTCTCACCGCCACTCACCTCAACAAGAGCTATCACGTCGGCACCGAGCGGCTGCATGTGCTCCGCGACCTCGATCTTTCGGTTGGTCGCGGGGAGATGGTTGCCGTCGTTGGCGCGTCAGGAGTGGGGAAGAGCACGCTGCTTCATCTCCTGGGCGGTCTGGATCGCCTAGACAGCGGCTCGGTGTGCGTCGGCGAGCACGATATCTCGATGCTGGCGGAGCCTGCGCTCGTGGCTTTTCGCAACGCGCACATCGGCTTCGTCTTTCAGTTCCACCATCTGCTTCCTGAATTCAGCGCGTTGGAAAACGCAGAAATGCCGCTTCGCATCGCGCGCGTGGCGCCTGCCGAGGCGCGGGCGCGGGCAACCGCAATTCTCCAACGCCTTGGATTGGGCGATCGCCTGATGCACCGGCCCGGCATGCTCTCGGGGGGCGAACAGCAGCGCGTCGCGGTTGCGCGGGCGCTCGTAACTGGTCCGACAGTGTTGCTGGCTGACGAGCCGACCGGCGATTTGGACGAGCAGACGGCCGACACTTTGCATGGTCTCCTGCGTGAGATGCACCGCGAACGCCAACTCAGTTCGGTGATAGCCACGCACAACCTGAGGCTGGCGGCGTCGTGTGACCGCGTGCTACGGCTCGAGGGGGGGCATCTGATAGAGGCGCAGCGCCTTGAAGAATAGGATGCTCAAGGGTTTGGCCTTATAATGCCGATAAGGCAATTAGGCGGGAATTCACCCATTTTCGCAGGTTAAAAACGGATGTTCGAACGCTACACTGAACGGGCGCGCCGCGTGCTGTTCTTTGCACGATACGAGGCGAGCCAGCTCGGCAGCATCTCGATCGAGACCGAGCACTTGCTGCTCGGGCTCATTCGCGAGGGCAAGGGGCTGACGAGCCGGATTTTTGCCCGCTCGCACCTCTCCCTGGAAAACATCCGCAAGGAAATCGAGGGCCGCACGGTCTTCCGCGAGAAGGTCTCCACGTCGGTGGAAATTCCCTTCAGCGCAGAGACCAAGCGCGTGCTGCAGTTCGCCGCAGAGGAAGCGGATCGGCTGCTGCACAACTACATTGGGACCGAGCATCTTCTGCTGGGTATCCTGCGCGAGGAGCGTTCGGTGGCGGCGTCCATCCTGATGGAAAAGGGGATGCGCCTGAACACCGTTCGTGAAGACATCGTCCAGCTGTTGAACGAAAAAACAACGCTGACGCGCGTGAAGGAAACGCCGCTGCTCGCCGAGTTCAGCCGCGACCTTACCGAATCGGCCATGAAGAACCAGCTCGATCCGCTCGTTGGACGCGACTACGAGCTCGAGCGCGTTCAGCAGGTTCTGTGCCGCCGCACCAAGAACAACGCCGTACTCATCGGCGAACCGGGCGTCGGCAAGACCGCGATCGTCGAAGGGCTGGCGCAGAAGATTGTGTACGGCGACGTGCCGCATTTCCTCGCGGACAAGCGGATTCTCGCGTTGGATATTTCCCTGATTGTTGCCGGCACGAAGTACCGCGGGCAGTTCGAAGAGCGCCTGAAGGCCATCATGAAGGAGCTCACCGACAACCCGAACATCATCGTGTTCATCGACGAGCTGCACACGCTCGTGGGCGCGGGATCGGCCGAGGGCTCGCTCGACGCCGCGAATATTCTGAAGCCCGCGCTGTCGCGCGGCGAGATCCGCTGCATCGGCGCCACCACGCCGGCCGAGTATCGCAAGTACATCGAGAAAGATCGGTCGCTGGAGCGCCGGTTCCAGGCCATCAAGGTCGATCCGCCGGCCGAGCGCGAGACGATCGAGATTCTGCTGGGCGTGAAGGATCGGTACGAGTCGTTCCATCACGTCGAGTACACGCGCGAAGCCATCGAGGCGGCGGTCTATCAATCGAGCCGCTACATCACCGATCGGTTCCTGCCCGACAAGGCGATCGACTTGATCGACGAAGCGGGTGCGCGAGCCAAGCTGCGCGAAGCGGGCTACAGCGAGGAGTTCGGTGAGATTAATCGCAGCATCCGTGTAGCCGTCGAGCAGATGGAGAACGCGGTCTCGCAGAAGGATTTCGAGAAGGCGCAGTTCTATCGCGAGCAGGAAGTGAGCGCCCGCGAGAACCTGCAGTTCGTGCGCGAGAAGTTCGATGTGAAGTCGAACGCGCGCCGCGTGGCTGTAGGGAAGCAGGAGATCGACGAGGTCGTCTCGAAGTGGACGGGTGTGCCGCTGGCGTCGATTAATCAGGACGAAGGCGACAAACTGCTGCGGATGGAGGCCGACCTTCACAAGCGGGTCGTCAGCCAGGATCGGGCGATCTCGGCTGTGTCGCGCGCCATTCGTCGCTCGCGGGCCGGGTTGAAGAATCCGAACCGGCCGGTCGGGAGCTTCATCTTCCTCGGACCGACCGGAGTGGGGAAAACCGAGCTTGCGCGGGCTCTCGCGAACTTCCTGTTTGGCAGCGACAACGCGCTCATCCGCTTCGACATGTCCGAGTACATGGAGAAGCACTCGGTGTCGAAGCTCATCGGATCGCCACCAGGCTACGTCGGCCACGAAGAGGGCGGGCAGCTGACGGAAAAAGTGCGGCGGAATCCGTACTCGGTCGTGCTGCTCGACGAGATTGAGAAGGCGCACCCGGACATCTTCAACATCCTGCTCCAGGTATTCGAAGACGGCCATCTCACCGATGGGCTCGGCAATCGTGTGAATTTCAAGAACACGATTCTCATCATGACGTCGAACATCGGCGCGCGCTTCATTCAGAAGAAGGCCTCGCTCGGGTTCCAATCGTCGGAGTCCGAGTCGATTGCCAAGAGCGTCACCGACATGGTGCTCGGCGAGGTGAAGCGCACGTTCAATCCCGAGTTCATCAACCGCATCGAGGAGATCATCGTCTTCGAGGCGCTGGGCGACGAGGAACTGCGGCGCATCATGCTGCTGCTCATCGACCAGTTGAACGAAAACTTACTGAGCCGCCAGCTCAAGATTCAGCTGATGCCGGAAGTGATCGACTGGATCATCGATGTCACCTGCAAGGATCGCTCGTATGGCGCGCGTCCGCTTCGCCGCGCGATCCAGCGCTACGTTGAAGATCCGCTTTCGGAAGAGCTCATCCGGGGGCACCTAAGGGGCGGAGATATCGAGGTTTATCTCGACGGGGGCTCACTGGCCTACCGCGCAGCCGGGGAGGTGGCCGCAGGCCGCCGTCTGGCATAGAACGTCTAAAGTCATCGACCAATGCCAGCGCCGGCCCCGGCCGGAGGCTTTCCCCATGCGAAATTACACACTTGTCTTGAGTAGCGCCCTGTTGGCGCTGATAACGAGTACCGCGTTTGCGCAGGCTCCTGCCGCCGCAGCTCCCGCTGGTGCTGCTCCCACTGGTCCAACCCTGTCTCTCTGCGCGGGGGCGTACAATATCGGACCGCCGGCAAACAATCCGCCGGCCGGGTCGGGGGCCGTCGTCTATTACCTCATCCTCTGCTTCGAGAAGCAGGGGAACATTTCGCTCATCGAGCCGCAGACGTACCTCTATTACATCAAGGGCCAGGACCACGTCAGCCTTCCGTCGAGAAACGACTGGAAGCCCTACAACCCGCAGGTCGAGCAGGTCTTCGCGCAGGACTTCAAGACGCTCTGGGCCACCAACTTCCTGACAGACCTGTCGATCGAGACCGTCGACTATCCGTTTTCGAACGGCGTCGTCGGCAAGATCATCGTCTACAGGATGGAGGAACGCGAGCGCATCAAGAACATCGTGTACAACGAAGGCACGAAGGAAATTGAGCAGTCGAAAGTAGAAGAGGCGCTGCGCACGCTCGGCATCACGATGCGCCTCGATTCGTTCGTCGACCAGGCGACAGAGAAAAAGGTCGCCAACGTCGTCCGGGAAATGATGATCGAGAAGGGATTTCAGGAAGCGAAGGTCGAAGCGGTGCACGAGCCGATTGCCGGCAGCCAGAAATCTGTCGCGCTGAAGTTCAAGGTCACCGAAGGCCCGAAGGTGAAGATTTCCGGCGTCGATTTCGTCGGCAACGCCATGTTCAGCGACGGGAAGCTGAAGAAGCAGATGAAGAACAACAAGGGCGGGGGCTTCTGGATTTTCCCCGGCAGCGGTGTGTATCAGGAAGACAAATTCGAAGAAGACGCCCAGAACATCGTCAACTACTACCGCGAGCGTGGTTATATTCAGGCCGACGTCGGTCAGCCGCGCGTGAAACCGACGCACGATTCGAAGGACGGCAAGACACGCTACGCCACGCTCGAGATCCCCGTCGAAGAGGGCCGGCGATTCCGCATTGGCGAGTTCAAGTTTCAGGGCAACACGAAGGTGCCGACGACGGCGCTGCAGCCGCTCTACAAATTAAAGAGCGGCGACGTGCTGAACATCAAGAAAGTGGTCGAAGGCAATAACAAGGCGAAGGACATTTACGGCGCCGCCGGGTATATGGAGTTCGTCCCAGGTGTCCAGCCGGAGCCGGTCGTGGAGACGACGGCCGCGACGGCCCCGGCGGGGGACGGCATCGCGAACCTGACGATCGACATTCAGGAAGGCAAGCAGTACTTCATCAATCGCATCACGTTCATCGGCAACACGACCACGCGGGACAGCGTGATCCGGCGCGAGATGCGGTTGTACGAGAACAACGTCTTCAACAGTGAAGCGCTGAAGTTCAGCATCCGCCGTTTGAATCAGCTGGGCTATTTCAAGCCTCTCGAGGATCAGAAGAACATCGTCACCGAGAAGACCCCGGGCAAAGACAACATGGTGGATCTGAGCCTGAAGCTCGAAGAGCAGAACCGCAATCAGCTGTCATTCGGCGCGGGCGTGTCTCAGTACGACGGCCTGTTCGGCCAGTTGTCGTTCTCGACCTCGAACTTCATGGGCCGGGGCGAGAGCCTCACGCTTTCGATGCAGGCCGGCTCGCGCGCGCACGATTATTCGGTGGCGTTCACCGAGCCCTTCCTGTTCGATCGGCCGATCACCGGCTCGGTGGACGTCCACAAGCGCGACATCGAGTACCTGTATCAGTTCACGCAGGGATCAACTGGCGCGAACCTGACGATGGGTTTCCCGGTGAAGAATTTTACGCGGATGTTCGTCGGGTACTCGCTCGACCGCTATCACGTGAAAGATCTGAATCAGGCATTCTTCGATTCGAGCTGCCTCGTGTCTGAGGGGGGCTGTCAGTCAATCGACGTCGACAATCTGACCCTCGAACAGAAAGCGCTCATCGCCAGGAGTCCGTATCTGGCCGACTCTCTACTGATCGGCCAGGGCGGAAAGCGCACCATCAGCAAGGTGACGCCCACAATTGCATTGAACACTGTGGACAACCCTGTGACACCGGTGACTGGCCGCCGCTACACCGCGACATTCGGCATGGCGGGGCTCGGCGGCGACACGAAATACCTGAACCCGACTGTCGAAGGCGTGTGGTTCCTGCAGCAGGCCCGCCGTCTGACACTGGGCCTCCGCGCGCAGGGGGAATACATCAAGCCGATGGGCAACACGGCACTCCCCATCTTCGAGCGGCTCGTGCTGGGTGGTGGCTACAGCATGCGCGGGTACGACTTGCGGACGGTCGGTCCGAAGAGCCAGATGATGCCCAAGCTTCAACCGCCGCCGGTCTTCCCGGGCAACGTGCCGGGGTTCGGGGACCCGCTCCCCATCACGCCGACCATTGGGTACAGCGTCATCATCGGCGGCAACAAGAGCCTGTTATTCAACGCGGAATACCTGATTCAGGTGGGTGGACCGGTCCGGCTGATTCTGTTCTATGATGCTGGCCAGGTGAAGGACACGGGCGAGCAGTTTCTGGTCGAGGATTTCATCACCTCAACGGGCGTGGAAGTCCGATTCTTCATGCCTGTGTTGAACGTGCCGTTCCGTTTGATTTTCGCGGCCAACCCGCAGCGGACCGGGGTGATCAACTACAGCACCGGGTTGCCCGAAAAAGGGTTCCGGTTCAGATTCGACGTCGGATCAACTTTCTAACAGCGAGGATCGTTTCAGATGACGAGATTGACAGTCGCCGCAGTGTGTAGCGTGTTGGTTCTGGGCGCGCCGGCCTTTGCGCAGAGTCCGGCGGTGACCGCCCCACCCGCGGCGCCCATGCGAATGGCGTTCGTCGACTTGCAGCGCATTGCGGCGGAGTCGGTCGAGGGCAAGGTGGCGAGCGGCAAGGTGCAGGCCCTCACGCAGAAAAAATCGGCGGAGCTCGCAGAGAAGACCAAGGCCTTGCAGGCCAACCAGCAGAAGCTGCAACAGGGTGGCGCGGTGCTCAATGAGGCCGCGCGCGCGCAGGCGCAGAAGGAAGTCGATCGCCTGACGGTCGAAATCGATCGCTTCCAGCAGGACGCCAACGCCGAAGTGCAGGAGCTGCAACAGCAATTGCAGGCCGAATTCCAGGAGAAGCTTCGCCCCGTGCTCGATTCCGTGGTGAAGGAACTCGCCATCGGGCTGCTCTTCAGCTACGGTGATGCCGGCGCGATCTTCATTGATCCGTCGCTCGACATTACGCCAGAGGTCATCAAGCGGTTCGACGCAGCCAAGCCCGCGCCTCCGGCCGCGGCGGGTGCCAAGCCGGCGCCATCGTCCACGGCCAAGCCTGCGGCTCCGGCGGCGCCTCCCGCCGCTCCGCCGGCGACGCAGAAACCGGCCGTACCGCCCGCTGCGCCGCCAGCCAAACCGTAGGGGAACTTCGCTATAGGTAGGAAGTGGGAAGTAAGAAGTAGGAAGTAGGTTCGCAACTTACTTCTTACTTCCCACTTCTTACTTCATACTTACACCCGTGCCCACCACCATCGACATCCCTGTCCTCCTGGACCGCCTCTGCTACCGCCACCCATCGGTGCTGGTCGACACGATCGCGGAGCACGAGCCCGGGCGCCGGCTCGTCGCGCACAAGAACGTCACCGTCAACGAAGATTTTTTTCAGGGACATTTCCCGGGCGTGCCGCTGATGCCCGGCGTGCTGATGCTCGAGACGTTGACCCAGGTCGCGGCCTTGCTGCTGCTCGAACGCGAAGGTCCGATGCCGATGTCGCGGGTGTTTCTGCACGGAGTCGACGATGCGAAATTCCGACGGCAGGTGGTGCCCGGCGATCGGCTTCGGCTGGAGGTGACGCTGGACCGCGCGCGTACGTCGCTGGCGAGGGCGCGTGGAATTGCGTATGTCGACGATCAGATCGTCGCAGAGGCCGAACTTCTGCTCGGTGTGGCACCAGATGGCGTCCGCATTCATCCCACGGCGGTCGTCATGGCCGGAGCCGTGATCGGTGCGGGCACGGTGGTCGGCCCGAATGCGGTCGTGGGCGAGCATGTGCGGCTCGGCCGGGGGTGTAAGGTCGGCGCCTCGGCCGTCATCGACGGCTGGACCGAGATCGGCGATGAAACAGAGATCTTCCCGTTCGCCTCGATTGGCCTCATCCCTCAGGATTTGAAGTTCAAGGGCGAGCAGACGCGCCTCACCATCGGGAGCCGCAACATTTTTCGCGAATTCGTGACCATTCATCGCGGCACGCACGGCGGCGGCGGCGTGACGGCGATTGGGGATCGCAACGTGTTCATGGCCTACGTGCACGTGGCGCACGACTGCCGCGTCGGCAACGACACGATCTTCGGAAACATGGCGACATTGGGGGGGCACGTCGCTGTCGAGGATTTCGCAAACGTGAGCGCGGGTTCAGGCGTCCATCAGTTCTGCCGTGTGGGCAGGTACGCGTTCATCGGCGGGTACTCGGTCGTCACGAAGGATGCGCTGCCATTCGCCAAGACGGTGGGAAGCCGGCCGGCACGGATCTTCGGTGCAAACTCGATAGGTCTCATGCGCCGTGGTGTGCCTCCAGACGTCATAGAGAAGCTCAAGGGCGCGTATCGCTATCTGCTTCAATCGAAGCTGAACACGACGAAGGCCCTGCAGCAGATTCAGAAAGACAAGTCGCTGAAATGCGGTGAAGTGGACTATCTCGTGGACTTCATCCGAACCTCGCAGCGCGGCGTCATCCTCCGAAGAGCGGCGAAGAAGACAGAGGAGATGGTGACGGATGACTAGGTCCTTGGTCCTTGGTCCCTGGTCCTTGGTCCACGACCGGCGATGGACGATGGACGATGGACGATCGACGATGGACGATCGCGTATGCGCCTAGGCCTGATCGCCGGCAATGGCCGCTTCCCGTTCCTGGTGCTCGAGGCGGCACGGTCGATGGGGCACGACGTCACCGTCATCGCAACCAAGGAAGAGGCGTTCAAGGATCTCGACGAGGCGGCTGCCAGGACCGGAGCAGCCATTTCCTGGATTTCTCTCGGGCAACTCGGCAAGTGTATCGACCTGATGAAGCGCGCTGGCGTGACCCACGCCGTCATGGCCGGACAGGTGAAGCACACGAAGATCTTTGCGGGCGGCATCATGCCCGATCTCACATTCATGTCACTGCTGGCAAAGCTTCCGACGCGGAGTACCGACGGGATCATCGGCGCGGTCGCCGCGGTACTGAAGGACAACGACATCGAGCTCATCGATTCCACCTCGCTCCTCAAACCGATGCTCGCCACGCCGGGCGTCATGACGCGGCGCGCCCCGGCCGAGGAGGAGCAGATGGATTTCGAGTTCGGCTACGGCATGGCCGACGCGATTGCCGGCCTGGACATCGGGCAGACCATCGCCGTGAAACATCGTGCTGTCGTCGCCGTCGAGGCGATGGAGGGCACCGACGAGGTCATCGGGCGGGCGGGCCATCTGGCCGGGCCGGGCGTTTGCATCGTGAAGGTGGCGAAGCCCAGGCAGGACATGCGGTTCGACGTGCCCGTCATCGGCCTTGCCACGATTCAGGCGATGCGGGCGGCCGGCGCGTCGGCGTTGTCGATCGACGCGGGGAAGACCCTGATCTTCGAACGTGACGCGCTGATCGAGAGCGCGAACGACGGAGGCATTAGCATCGTGGGCCGCGACACGTCAGCCCCATGAGGGTAAGAGTGGCGGTGGTCGGCGTAGGCGCGCTTGGGAAGCATCATGCGCGGATCCTGGCAGCCCTGCCTGAGGCCGCGCTCGTCGGCATCGTCGACATCAACGAGTTCCGAGCGCGGGAGATTGCGGGGCTTGTGAATGCGCCGGCATCGACGAACGCTCTCGAGATGCTTGGCCAGGTCGATGCGATTACCGTCGCGGTGCCAACCGAGTCGCATCTGCAAGTCGCGTTACCGTTTCTTCAGCGAGGCATCGCCGTGCTGGTCGAAAAGCCGCTTGCCCGCGACACCAGCGAAGCGCAGCAGATGATCGACGCCGCCGCGGCGTCGGGCGCGGTTCTGGCCGTGGGCCATACCGAGCGCTACAACCCCGCGGTGGCGGCCTTGCGTCCGTTGCTCGATCATCCCAGGTTCATCGAGGTTCATCGCCTCGGAACGTTCCCCGATCGCAGCCTTGATATCGACGTCGTCTTCGACCTGATGATTCACGATCTCGACGTGGTGTTGTCGATCGTGCCGTCCGAGGTTGTCGCCGTCGAAGCCGTGGGCGTGGCGGTGTTGACGTCGAAGCCGGACATCGCGAATGCTCGCCTGAAGTTCGCATCAGGCTGCATCGCAAACATCACCGCAAGCCGCATCAGCAAGGACCGCGTCCGGAAGATCCGTATCTTTCAACGGGACGCGTACCTCTCGGTCGACTACGCGGCGCAGGAGGTTGAGCGTTGGCGGCTCGTGCGCGGAAACGGCTCGATGCCGGCGATTGACGGAGGGAAGCTGGAAGTGGTGAACGAAGAGCCGCTGAAGCGCGAGCTCGCCGATTTTGTCGGAGCCGTTCGGGACCGGAGGCCGCCGGGCGTCACCGGTGCCGACGGTCTACGGGCCCTGCAGCTTGCCCAGCGGATCACGGAAGCCATGAGAGCATTGGAGAATGAGTGATAGGTGATTGGGTGATAGGGTGCTGGGTTGGGCAATCGCCCAATCACCCAATCGCCCAATTGCCTTTCCTATCACCCAATCACCTATCACCCAATCACAAATGACATGTATTCAGACTTAACTGACTTCATCGCCGATCTCGACCGGCGCCGCCTGCTCGCGAGAATCCGCGACGCTGTCAGTCCCGATCTCGAGATCGCCGCGCTGACTGATCGCGTGTGCAAGACGCCGGGTGGTGGCCCCGGTCTGCTCTTCGAGCGGCCGACGGGGTTTGACATTCCTGTTGCCACGAACCTGTTCGGATCCGCCGAGCGAATGTGTCTTGCGCTCGGTGTCACCTCGCTCGACGCGGTTGCGAAGGAAATCGACGAGCTCATGACGCCGAAGATGCCGACCGGCATGCTCGACGCCCTGAAGATGCTGCCCGTGCTGGACCGGCTTCGCGATCTGATGCCCAAAACGGTGAAGGATGCGCCGTGTCAGGAGGTCGTCAAACGCGACGGGTCGCTCGACGAGTTGCCGATTCTGAAGACGTGGCCGGACGATGGCGGGCGCTACATTACATTTCCGCTGGTCATCACCAAGGATCCCGAAACCGGCATCCGCAACATGGGGACCTATCGCATGCAGGTCTTCGATGGCCGGACGACCGGAATGCACTGGCAGCGTCACAAGGGCGGTGCGCAACATCATCGAGTCGCCGAGCGCCTTGGCAAGCGGCTCGAGGTGGCGGTGGCGCTGAGTCCGGAGCCCACGCTCGCATATGCCGCAACGGCTCCGATGCCGGAAGGCCTCGACGAGCTCCTCCTCGCGGGCTTTCTGGGCCGTCGCCGCGTCGAGCTCGTGAAGGCCGTCACGGTCGATTTGGAAGTGCCGGCGAGTGCGCACATCGTGCTGGAGGGGTACGTCGAACCGGGTGAGCGGCGCCGCGAAGGTCCGTTTGGCGACCACACGGGCTTTTATTCCCTGGCTGACGATTTCCCGGTTTTTCACCTGCAGTGCATCACGATGAGGAAGAAGCCGGTTTACCTGACGACGGTCGTCGGTATTCCGCCACAGGAGGACTACTATCTGGGGAAGGCGAGCGAACGCATCTTCCTTCCGGTGATTCGCAAGACACTGCCGGAGATCGTCGACATGCACTTTCCCGCCGAGGGCATCTTCCACAATATCGTCATCGTGTCGATCGACAAGCGGTATCCCGGCCACGCGCGGAAGATCATGAGCGCGTTCTGGGGCCTCGGCCAATTGATGTTTTCGAAAGCGATCATCGTCGTGGACAAGGACGTTGATGTTCAGAACGTCAGCGAAGTGGCGTGGATCGCCGGCACGCACGTCGATCCGCAGCGCGACATTCAGTTCACGCGCGGCCCAATGGATGATCTCGAAAACGCCTCAGATCTTCCGGCGTACGGCAGCAAGATGGGGATCGACGCGACACGAAAGTGGCAAAGTGAAGGATTCGTGCGCGAGTGGCCGAAGCGTCTCGCCACGACGGAGGCGGCGAAGCGAAAAGCTGACGAGTTGCTGAAGTCGATTGTGAAGGAGACATAACGCCGGTGGCATCGATTGAGGATGTAGCGGACAAGGTGCGCGCGGGCGATTCATTGTCCGAGGCCGACTCGCATGTCCTCGAGACGTGCCGGGACATCATCTCCCTTGGAATGCTGGCCGATACCATTCGACGGGGGCTTCATGGGACCGCCGTCACCTACCTTCGTGTCTTCGACCTCGAGTTGTCGGGAGTCGGTTCTGCTGTCGTCCCGCCAGCAGCGGGTGAAGTCCGGATCCTCGAAACCCCTGCGAGCCTCGATGCGGCCGTGGCGGCAGTAACGAGCGCACGCGAGGCAGCGGGCCAGATTCCACTTTCGGCCTTCTGCCTTCTCGAACTCTCAAAGCTGCCGGAGCCGTTGCCGGTCGTCCTCGCGGCGTTGAAGGGTGCAGGGCTCGACCTGCTGACGCACGCGCCGCTGGATCGCCTGGAGTCCCCTGAACAGATGCTCGAAGCGGTGACCGATGCAGGCATGCAGCTCGCGCGCCTGACGATCGACGACACGCCGTCTCGCGCATGGACCGCCGTGTGCCGGGACGTCGCCGTGCATCAGCGGCGCCTTGGGTCAATACGTGCGTTTGCGCCGCTGTCGAGGAACATCGATCGCACGCAGCCAACAACGGGATATGGCGACGTGAAGCGCGTGGCGTTGTCCCGGCTGCTGGCGCAGAACGTCAGCACCATCCAGGTAGACTGGGAGCGCTACGGGCCGAAGCTGGCGCAGGTGGCGCTCACGTTCGGCGCCGACGACATCGATTCGGTGACTTCGGTCGACGACCAGTCTCAAGGACACAGGCGCGCGCCTCTCGAGGAAGTGCGCCGCGGGATCGCCGCCGCCGGTTTTGATCCGGCCGAGCGCGACGGCCGTTTCCAGCTGCGCGGCTGACGCGCTTCACGAAGGACCATGCCACTGCGACTGGGCGCTGTCAGCTATCTCAATTCACGGCCGCTGGTATTTGGCCTCGATCGCCTGCACGACCAATTTGACGTCCGCTTCGATGTGCCGTCCCGGTGTGCCACGCTGCTGCACGAGAACACTGTCGATCTCGGGTTGATTCCGTCGATCGAGTACCTGCATGATCCGGACTACCGAATCGTGCCGGGGGTGGCGATCGCATCGGATGGTCCGGTTGCGTCCGTCACGCTGTTCAGCAGACGCCAGGCCTCGGAGATACGGACAGTCGCTCTCGACACCAGTTCGCGGACGTCGGTCGCGTTGCTGAAGATTCTCTGCGCCCGCTGGTTCGATATTCGCCCCACGTTCGTTCCGATGTCGCCGGATTTATCAGGGATGCTCGCGACATGCGACGCGGCGCTCGTGATCGGGGACAACGCCTTGTTTGCCGGTGACGAATCGGCGGGGTTGGAGAGAATCGATCTCGGCGAAGAGTGGATTGGGATGACCGGGCTGCCGTTCGTATACGCATTCTGGGCGGGGCGCGCGGGAGTTGTCCGGCCAGGTGACGCGGCGGCGCTCCGGCGGGCGCGCGATGAGGGTCTGTCGTCGATCCCCGCGATTGCCACCCAATCCTTCCCCGGCGAGCCTGCGCGGGCCGCGATCGCCGGCAGGTATCTTCGCGACAACATAAAGTACGATCTAGGCGAGCGCGAGGAGGCCGGTCTCCGCCGATTCTACGAGCTTGCCCTGGAGACTGGCCTGGTCGAAAAATCGCCGACGATAGGCTTCTATAGTGAAGACTGAGAACATCGAGCGCAGAGTCCTCGAGGGAGGACGCGTCAGCGTGGCCGACGCGCTGGTCTTGTACCAGCACGCACCCACACATGTTCTCGGGCGGCTGGCCGACAGCATCCGGCGCCGAAAGCACCCGACCTCAACCGTCACATACATCATCGATCGCAACGTCAACTACACCAACGTGTGCGTGGCGAAGTGCAACTTCTGTGCGTTCTATCGCGAGGTTGGTTCCGCCGACGGTTACGTGCTCGGGTTCGACGAAATCTTCAGGAAGATCGACGAGACCATCGAAGTTGGCGGTGTGCAGCTGCTGCTGCAGGGCGGACACAACCCCGACTTGCCGATCACGTGGTACGAGGACCTGTTTCGCGCGGTGAAGGCGCGCTATCCGGAGTTCCGCCTCCACGCGCTCTCGCCGCCTGAGGTCGTTCACATTTCGCGAATGTCCAGGTTGAGCGTCGCTGATGTCATCGATCGGTTAATCGCTGCAGGGCTCGACAGCATTCCCGGCGGCGGCGCTGAAATTCTGGTGGATCGCGTTCGAAGACTTCTTCATTGTTACGACAAGGCAACCGCTGACGAGTGGCTCGATGTCATGCGTCAGGCCCATCAGCGTGGGCTCCGCACGACGGCGACGATGATGTACGGAACGGTCGAAACGCTCGAGGAACGCGTCGAGCACATGATGCGCCTTCGGGATCTGCAGGACGAAACGGGGGGCTTCACGGCGTTCATCACGTGGAGTTACCAGCCGCAGCACACCGAGCTTGGCGGTACCGAAGCCACCGGCGTCGACTATTTGCGGACGCTGGCGCTCGCGCGTATCGTGCTCGACAACGTCGACAATCTGCAGGCGTCCTGGGTGACCCAGGGCGGAAAAGTCGGGCAACTGAGCCTTGCCTTCGGCGCCAACGACATGGGCAGCGTGATGATCGAGGAGAACGTCGTCCGCGCGGCCGGCGCGGCGTATTGCATGGACGAGATTGAGATCGTCCGGAACATCGAAGACGCCGGATTCGTGCCGAAGCGGCGCAACATGCATTACGAGATTCTCGGCGATCCGATCTTCCGGGAGCGCGAAGTGCCGCGCATGCTGAGCCTCGCGACAGCCCGCGCTGACGGCGCCGCAGGTGAGGCCGCCGAACTGCGTCAGTATCCCGCACGGAGCCGGGCAGGACGGCAGAACAGAGGCCATTGAGGCGTTGCCCTACTACCGAGCCGATTGGCTGCTTCCCATCTCTCAACCACCGATCCGCGACGGCTGGATTCTGACCGATCGCGGCCGCGTCGTCGCTTTCGGGCATTCGCGCCCAGGTGACATGACCCCCGCAGGAGAGATCGATCTGGGGGCCGTTGCTGTGCTTCCGGGCCTCGTGAACGCGCACACGCACCTCGAGCTCTCGTGGTTGCGCGGGAGGATTCGCGAGACCGACGACTTCCCGGGGTGGATTCGATCGGTGGTGAGCCTGATTCGCAGCACGGACGATCACGCGGAGGAGGCAGAGGCCGCCATCTGGCGGGGGATTGACGAAGCTGTGCAGTGTGGAACGGTGCTCGTCGGAGATATCTCGAATCGCCTCGTTTCCTCAGCGCCCCTGGCCGCGCGTGGTCTGGCGGCACTCGTGTTCCATGAGCTGATTGATTTCAAAGCGGCGAACGCTCGCAAGGCCGTTGCCGATGGGTTGGAGCGGATGAAGGCGGTACCCTCTGGCGAGCGTCTGAGGCACGTGCTTGCCCCCCACGCACCCTACTCGGTGTCGCCCGCCCTCTTCGAGGCCATTCACCGCGAGCGCAACGGAGTGGTTCGAACGAGCGTGCATCTCGGCGAATCCACGGCCGAGGTCGAGTTCTTGAATGATGGCACCGGACCGTGGCGGCAGTTCCTGGAAGATATCAACGAGTGGGATAACGGCTGGACCATTCCCGCTTGCGGCCCTGTTGAGTACCTCGACCGGCTGGGTTTCATCGACGACCGCCTCGTCGTCGTGCACGGCGTGCAGTTCACCAGGGCCGAACTGCAGCGGATTGCGGCAGCGGGAGCGACGCTCGTGACCTGTCCGCGTGGCAACCTGCGCACGGGCGCTGGCATGCCACCGGTGTCCGACTTCTATTGGGAGGGAGTGCGCGTTGCGGTGGGCACCGACAGCCTGGCGAGCGTGCCGGACTTGAACGTGTTTTCGGAGTTGGCCGAACTGCGGCGGCTTGCGCCTGACGTTCCGGCCCGCGCGCTGCTCGAAAGCGCAACCATCAACGGGGCGCGTGCGCTCGGGTTCGAGACCGATTTCGGATCGATTGACGCCGGGAAGTGCGACGCCCTTCTTGCGATTGCGATTCCGTCCGGCGTGAAGGACGTGGAAGAATATCTGGTTTCTGGCATCGCTCCTTCCCAGGTTAGGTGGCTCCCACCTGCTGAAAAATGAGCGAAGAGCTTTCGGAAGTCGGCCACCTCACACGCGTGCTGGTGAAGCATCCACGTGACGCATTTGTCAGTCAGGACGTCATCGACCAGCAGTGGAGCGCGCTGAATTTTTCCGGGCCGCCGGATTTTGGCCGAGCCATCGACGAGTTCGATCGGTTTCTCGACATCATTCGACACGGCGGTGCGCAGATCGCGACACTCCCGCGTGACGAGCGCGTGACGCTCGATTCGCTCTACACCAGGGACGCCTCAATCTTGTCTCCCAGCGGCGTGATTCTCGCCAGCATGGGCAAGCCCGAACGCAAGGCGGAGCCGGGAGTACAGAGTAACGAGCTGCAGCGGATCGCGATGAAGGTCGCTGGCCGGATCGAGCCGCCGGGCTGCCTCGAAGGCGGCGACGTGGTATGGCTCGATGCGCGGAGCGTGGCCGTGGGATGCGGATATCGCACCAACGCCGAGGGCATCGGGCAGTTCCGCGCACTTCTCGGAACGTCGATTGACGAGTGCTTTACTGTTGCGCTGCCACATTGGCGCGGGCCTGGCGACGTCATGCACCTGATGTCGCTCGTCAGCCCCGTCGACAGCGATCTCGCGGTCGTCTATTCCCGTTTGCTCGCCGTGCCGTTTCGCGAGCATCTGCTGCACAAGGGCTACGCGCTTGTCGAGGTGCCGGACGAAGAATTCGAGACGATGGGGACGAATGTGCTGGCGCTCGCGCCGCGCGTCTGCGTCATCGTGAAGGGCAATCCCCGAACGTGTGCGGCCCTCGAAAAGGCGGGAGCAACAGTGTACGAATATGAGGGCCTGGAGATCAGTTTGAAGGGTGGGGGAGGGCCGACCTGCCTCACGCGCCCACTTACGCGCACGCGTGAGAAGAATGGCAGATTGGAACATTGATACATTGAAACATTGCGAATGCAACAATCCGCCAATCGACAATCTTCAATGTCCAGTCACACTAGACCAGTAGGCGTGTGGATCGTCTGCGTGTACTTCGCGGTGAGTATTGCGGGCACCCTCATTTCGCTTGCGCAGTTGCTCGCAGGCGGGATTCCGCTCACCCCCGCGCAGCAGGCCTACTTTGACAACCTTGGCCCAACCGACTACATCGGCGGTGCCATGACTCTGTGCTTGAGCAGTTGGGCGGCGCTCGACCTGTTTTATCTCCGCAAGCGGGTCGTGAAGACCTTGACGACGGTGTTGGTCTTGAATCTGGGAGCGAGCCTTTACCAGTTGATCGCCACCAACTGGAGCGCCGCTCTCGGGGTGACTGGTCTTGCGGGCGTTGCCGCAGGCCTCAGCCTGCTCGCAATCATCCTCATCTACGCGTGGACGCTCCAGCGGCGCGGTGTGCTGTCATGATGACACTCAAGGTGAAGCGGCTCCGGCCGGACGCCACGCTTCCTGCGTACGCGCACCCAGGCGATGCCGGACTCGATCTGTTTGCCGCCGTCGCACTGGACATCGAACCAGGAGAAAGCCGCATGGTGGGCACCGGCATCGCCATAGAGCTGCCGCCGGAAACGGAAGCGCAGGTTCGTCCGCGAAGCGGTTTGGCGATGAAGCACTCCATCACGGTTCTCAATACCCCCGGGACGATCGATCGCGGCTATCGCGGTGAGGTCGGTGTAATACTGATCAATCACGGCCATCAGCGTTTCGAAGTGCGACCGGGAATGAAGATCGCCCAGCTTGTGATCGCGTCGTGCCTGACCGTGGCGGTTGAGGAAGCCGAGAACCTCGCCGACTCGGCGCGGGGACACGGCGGATTCGGTTCCACAGGGATGTGAGGCTGAGTTGTGGTGCATCGGGAATGGAAGAAGGGAAAGTATTCGATCTCGACGAACCCCAGGCGCATGGATCTCGATGCGGTCCATGGTTTTCTGAGCCGATCGTTCTGGGCGGAAGGGATCGCGAGACGAGTCGTCGCCAAGTCAATCAGGAACTCGCTGTGCTTCGGGCTGTTCCACGGTCGCGCGCAGGTGGGATTTGCGCGTGTCGTCACCGATCGGGCGACCTACGCCTACCTCTGTGACGTCTACGTGCTCGAAGCCTATCGCGGAAAAGGGTTGGGGAAGTGGCTGATTGCGAAGGTGATGGCGCATCCCGAGCTCCAGGGCCTCAGGCGATTTCAATTGGTTACCCGGGACGCCCATGGGCTGTACAGGCCGTTTGGGTTCGGGCCGCCCAAGCATCGTGACCGGCAGATGGAGATTTTCCGGCACGGGATGTACGTGACGTAGGTGCGAGAGGTGTTGAAGACCTATCTATCCTTTGTACGGTTCAGCCACTCGGTGTTTGCGCTGCCGTTCGCGCTGACGGGTGCCCTGCTCGCCTCGAGACAGCATGCGGTCGGCTGGCGGCAGACATTCTGGATTGTCGTCTGTATGGTTTCCGCACGCAGTGCCGCCATGGGATTCAACCGCCTGGTTGATGCACGATTCGACGCCGCTAACCCGCGGACCGCGAGCCGCGAGTTGCCCAGCGGCCGAATGTCCACGACGGAAGCCACGGCGTTCGTGGTCGCGATGTCGGTGGTGTTCGTTGTCGCCGCCGGCCAGATTAGCCGGCTGTGCCTGGCATTATCGCCTGTGGCGCTGGCGCTCATCTTCTGGTACTCGCTGGCGAAGCGCTACACGTGGGCCACGCAGTTCTTTCTGGGGCTCGCCATGGCGGTCGCCCCTGTCGGCGGGTGGCTCGCTGCGGGCGGGGGAGCCGGATGGGAACCGTGGCTGCTTGGTGTCGCGATCGGACTGTGGGTCGGCGGCTTTGACGTGCTCTATGCCTGCCAGGATCTCGACGTCGATCGACGCCAGCACCTGAAGTCGATCCCGGTCCGGTTCGGCATCGCACGCTCGCTGCGCATATCGAGAGTCATGCACGTCGGTGCCGTCGCATGCCTCGCGCTGCTTGGCGTCATCGCCGGGCTTGGACTGGTCTACATCGGCGGAGTCGTGGCGGTCGCAGCGTTACTGGCGTACGAACAGTCGCTCGTCAACGAGCGCGACCTTTCACAAGTAAAGAGAGCCTTCGACCTGAACGGCTACGTCGGCATTCTGTATTTCATCGTCACGGCCGCCTCGGTGTATCTTGGCCGCTAGCCCTCCGAAGGAATCCGCGCGCATCGCGGGGATGTTCGACGCGATCGCCGGGCGATACGACCTCCTGAACCACCTGCTCAGCGCCGGCCTTGATCGCCGATGGCGAACGCAAGCGATTGCGGCGCTTGACTTGACTGGCGGCGAGACCGTGCTTGACCTCTGCACGGGTACCGCGGATCTCGCCCTCGCGGCAGCCAGTGCAACGAAAGGCGCTCGCCGGGTTGTTGGTCTCGATTTTTCCGCTGAGATGCTGCGGATCGGAATCGAAAAAGTTCGCGGCCGCAACATTGCGCTTATCCGTGGTGACGCCACGTGCATTCCACTGGCCGATGGCACGGTCGATGCGGTGACGATCGGGTTCGGCATCCGGAATGTCGAGCACCCGCTCGAGGCGTGCCGCGAAATCGTGAGGGTGCTGCGCCCGCTCGGCAAGCTCGCGATTCTGGAATTTTCACTTCCGCGTTCGACGATTCTGCGCAGTTCCTATCTGTGGTATTTCCGCCGGGTGTTGCCGCTCATCGGACGAGTGATCTCGAAGCATCAAGGCGCGTATACGTATCTGCCTCAGTCCGTTGAGGCGTTTCCGCCGCCGGAGGCGTTTTCACGCCAACTTCGGGAATCGGGCTTTGGCACCGTGCGTGCAGTCCCCCTCACCTTCGGCGTAGTGTATTTGTTCGTGGCGCTGAAGGGCGAGCCCAATGGACCGGGTGTTATAATCGAGTAAGTCACTGATGTACATCGACTTTGAGGACTATCGCCCGGAGACTCCGCGGGTGGAGCCGGCGCTGTCGGGTAGCACCGCTGTCCTCATTACGATAACGTTCCACGTCCTCTTTATTCTCGCCTGCATCTATCTCCCAAGTCTTCCGTTCATGCAGGCTTTGGTCGCGACACCGACCGAAGTGCGCATGGCCGAGCCTCAGCAGGAGCGGGAACAGAACCCCAGATTTGTGTTCATGCAGCCTCGTGTCGATATTTCCAAGCCTCAGCCCAAACCGAACGTCGACATGTCGGATCAGGACCGGGTGGCGTCGAGCATCGAACGCCCTCCGGATCCACGGAATGCACTGCCGTTTGCGCGCGGCAACTCTCCGGAGAAGACAGAAGCTGAGTTGGCGCCGGACAAACAGGGCAGCGCGCCAGAGTCAGCCACGGCGGGGCGCCCCGATCAGCAGGACCGTACGAGTGAGAACCAGATGGCGGCCAACGACACCTCGCGATCGATGCTGCGGCTTCCAGATTCGCCGGCCTCGACTCCGGCGTACAAGATCGGCAGTACTCCGTCCAGCAGCGGTCCGATCGGCGAGGCGCTGAAAAATCTGCAGCGCTACACGCAGAACCAGTCGTTCGGCAATGCGCAGGGAAGCGGGGATGCGCAGGGGCTGATTCAGTTCGACAGCAAGGGCGCGGACTTTGGCCCATGGCTGCGGCGGTTCGTGGCTCAGGTGAAGAGCAACTGGTTCATTCCCTCGGCGGCGATGATGCTGAAGGGACACGTGGTCATCACGTTCAACGTGCACCGGAATGGGGCGCTGACCGACATCGAAGTGAAGGCCCCCTCCGGCATCGATGCCTTCGATCGGGCGGCGGTGAACGCGCTGCTGTCGTCCAATCCCACGCAGCCGCTGCCGCCTGAATACCCTTCGGACAGCGCATTCTTCACCGTCACGTTCCTCTACAACGAAGAGCCGCCGTCCAGCTACTATCGGTGACGTCGTGGCCCCGCCGACTCGCCCACAACAGCTCGGCCTGCTAATCTTGTTGGGCCTGCTGTGCGCGTTCCAATTCTTGCGATCCTAGGCCCAACGGCCACCGGAAAAAGCGCTCTCGGCATCGAGCTGGCGACCAGGCACGGCGGTGAAGTCATCAGTTGCGACTCGACCGCTGTCTATCGCGGGTTCGACATCGGGACCGACAAAGTGCCAAAGGACGCGCGCCGGGGTGTTCGTCATCACGTCATTGACGTCGCCGAGCCCACCGAGGAGTACACCGCCGCCAGATATGTGCGCGACGCGGTGGCCGCCATCGAGGATATCTACGCCCGTGACCGCTTGCCTATTCTCGTCGGCGGCACAGGCCTGTACTACCGCGCCCTGGTGCGTGGGCTGTTCCCAGGGCCGGGCGCCGATGCGCGGATGCGATCGCGCCTCGAAGCGACAGCCAGACGACGGGGCGTCGAGTTTCTGCACCGCATGCTGGAGCGCGTCGACCCGGCCTCGGCGGCGCGGATCCTTCCGCGCGATCTCAAACGCATGGTGCGTGCGCTCGAGGTGTACTTCCTCACCGGCACGCCGATCACGCAGCACTTCGCCGCAACCGTTTCGCCGCTGCGCGACTACGACACGATCGCCGTGGCGCTCTCGCCGCCGATGCCGCTCATTGCCGAGCGCGTCGAGAGGCGAGTCGACGAGCAATTCGAGCAGGGCCTGCTCGACGAAATTCGCAGGCTGATTGCCGCGGGCGTGCCGGAATCGGCCCGGCCCTTCGGTGGTCTTGTGTACCGCCAGGCGCTCGAACATTTGCACGGTATTCGCAACGAGGACGAGACACGGGCGTTGATCACGCGCGAGAACCGCCGCTACGCGCGCCGCCAATTGATCTGGTTCCGTAAAGAGCCTAATCTAGTGTGGCTGCCGTCCTCCGGAGAGCAGCCAGAGACGCTGGCAGCCGTGGAATCGCTGCTGGCAGCTCGCGTCGCCTGACACCCTGTGCCCTCATCCTTTTCCCGCATCATCGTCGTCGTCATGGATAGCGTCGGCATCGGCGAACTCGAGGATGCCGTCGAGTACGGCGACGAGGGCAGTAATACGGTCGCGAACATCGCGCGACAGGTGCCACTGCAGTTACCGACCCTTCGACAACTCGGGCTCGATCGCCTCGTCGATCTTGGTGGTCCCGCGCCTGTGAAGCCGCCGCGAGGCGCCTACGGCCGGATGGTCGAAACGTCGGCGGGGAAGGACTCGGTGACGGGACACTGGGAGATGATGGGCATTGTGCTCGATCGGCCGTTCCCGGTGTTCCCAAACGGCTTCCCGAGAGAACTCATCGCCGAGTTCGAGGAACAGATCGGCCGCGGCACGCTTGGTAATTACGCGGCCTCCGGCACGAAGGTGATCGATGACCTCGGGCCGGAGCACATGAAGACGGGCAAGCCGATCGTCTACACGTCCGCAGACAGCGTTTTTCAGATTGCAGCGCACGAGGATGTGATTCCGATCGACGAGCAGTATCGAATCAATCGGATCGCGTTCAATCTCGCGGTCACGGGCCGCGGCCTCGGACGCGTGATTGCCCGTCCGTTCATCGGTCAGCCAGGCAGTTTCAGCCGTACGGGCAACCGCCGGGATTTCGCGATGCCACCGACCGCCGAGACGGCGCTGGACCGCTTGACGGCAGCTGGCCTTCCTGTGGTGGCGATTGGAAAAATCGAGGATTTATTTGCCGGTCACGGCATCACGCGGGCGGTTCACACGGCGAGCGACGATGAAGGCATGGATGTGCTCGGCCGGGAGATCGACGCGATGCCGAGGGGGATGATTTTTGCGAATCTCGTCGACTTCGACACCGTGTATGGCCACCGGAACGACGTCAAAGGCTACGCGGCCAATCTCGAACGGTTCGACGGACGGCTGCGCCAGCTGCTGACGCGCCTTCGGGAAGAGGACCTTCTGGTGGTGACCGCCGATCATGGGAACGATCCGACGACTCCGAGCACCGATCATTCACGAGAACACGTGCCGCTGCTGGCCGTGGGACCGCGGGTGAAGAATGATGTTGCGCTGGGAACGCGAAAGACGTTCGCCGACCTGGGTCAAACCATCGCCGAGAATTTCGGCGCCGGCCCAATGCCGAACGGGACGAGTTTCCTGGAGCAGCTTCGATAACGCATGCCGAGCATCCGTAAGCATCTGGAAGCGAGAGAGCGGCAGATACTCGCGCCACAGGCGGCGAGGAGCGCCGACACGCGCGGCCGCCTGCGTGAAGAGCCCGAAGATGACGTGCGACCGGCGTTCCAGCGCGATCGCGATCGCATCGTCCATTGCAAGGCGTTCCGCCGGCTGAAACACAAGACGCAGGTGTTCTTCGCGCCCACCGGGGACCACTACCGCACGCGCCTGACGCACACGCTCGAGGTCTCGCAGATTTCGAGAACGATCGCGAAAGTCCTGCAACTGCACGAAGAGTTGACCGAAGCGATTGCCCTTGGCCACGATCTCGGGCATACCCCGTTCGGCCATGCCGGTGAGCGTGTCCTCGACGAACTGATGCCGGGCGGGTTCAATCACTATGAGCAGAGCCTGCGCATCGTGGACGTGCTCGAGAACGATCGCAAGGGCCTGAACCTGACCTGGGAGGTGCGCGACGGCATCGCCCACCATTCGAAAGGGAAGGGAGGCTCGCCGGTTGGCATGCCGGCGTCGCAGCGGGCGAAGACACTCGAGGGGCAGATTGTCCGCGTGGCCGACCTCACGGCCTACGTGAATCACGACATCGATGATGCACAGCGGGCTGGGATCTTGAAGCCCGGAGACCTTCCCAAGAAGCCCATCGGACTTCTCGGACAGACCTCGTCGGAGCGGATCGGCCGGATGGTGCGCGACGTCGTCGAGGCGACTTTCTCGGGAAACCTGTCGGAGATCCGCATGAGTCCGGATGTGCTGGAGGCGACGCTCGAGTTGCGGAGCTTTCTGTTCAGCGCCGTGTACGAGAATGAAGCGGCGACCGTCGAGTTCCGGAAGGCGACGGGCATCCTGGGTGGCCTCTGGGAGAAGATCCGGGAGCGGCCGGAGGAGTTTCTCGATCTCCGGACGGTCGCCGACGAGGGGCTCGATGCGGCGGCGCGCGATTTTCTTGCCGGCATGACCGATCGGTACGCCATCAACCTCTACGAAACGCTGTTCATCCCCAAGCCCTGGGCAGGGCCTTACGAGGAGATCTCGTAATCTGCTATAATCTCGTGTTCTGCCATGTCTCAAACTGCTGGCAGAACAAGGGTTATGCACCTCAGTCTACGGTCGCTGCAAAACGCGCACGAGCACGTCGAGAAGCAGTTCGCCCCCTCCCTTCTTCCGGTGGCGGAAGGGGAGAGTTTCCGGATCGTTTCACCGATCACCCTGTCGTTCGATATCGATCGCCAGGAGACGGGGCGGTATCGCCTCGCGGGACGGGTCAAAGGCGAAATCGAAGTGCCGTGCAGCCGATGTCTCGAGCCGTATGCTTTGGCGGTGGCATCGGATTTTGATCTCCGATATGTGCCGCACGTCGAGAACCTTGGCGAAGGCGAGCAGGAAGTGGAAGAAGACGACCTGACGACGGCGTTCTACGCCAACGATCAGATCGAGCTCGACCATCTGGTGATGGAGCAGCTGCACCTCGCCCTTCCGATGAAGCCACTCTGCTCGGCCGCGTGCCAGGGCCTCTGTCCGCAGTGCGGGGCGAACCGGAACTCCACGGTCTGTGCGTGCGATCAGAAGTGGGAAGACCCGCGGCTGGCGGCGCTGAAGGCGCTCAAGACAAGTAAGAAGTAAGAAGTAGGAAGTAAGAAGTAAGAAGTAAGAAGTAAGAAGTCAACGGAGGATCACACAATGCCCAATCCTAAACGGCGGCACTCGAAGTCGCGCACGGCCAAGCGTCGGACGCACGACTCGTTGACCCCGGTGCAATCGAGCCAGTGTCCGCATTGCCACGAACCGAAACCGTCCCATCGCGCGTGCCCGCATTGCGGTTACTACCGCGGTCGTCAGGTTCGGGCCGTCGACGAACAATAGGTCCTTGGTCCCTGGTCCTTCGTCCTTGGTCCTTCAGTCGAACGACTGAAGACCAGCGACTAGCGACCGGACCAAGAACCAAGGACAAAGGACCAAGGACCTCTCTTGATCAGCATCGCCGTAGACGCGATGGGAGGCGATCACGCTCCCGGCAGCATCATCGACGGCGCCCTGGCAGCGGCGCGGCATCTCGACGTCGGCCTGATACTTGCGGGTCCCGCCGAAGTGATTCGCGCCGAGCTCTCCAGACACCCTGACGCCGAAGCGCTCAACATCCGTGTTCTCGATGCGCCGGATGTCGTGGCCATGAACGAGTCACCCGCCGCGACGTTGCGCCGCAAGCCGCGTGCGTCGATTCGCGTGGCAGCCGAGTCCGTTGCCTCGGGGGACGCAGCAGCGCTCGTGAGCGCAGGGCATACAGGTGCGACCGTCATGGCGACGCATGCGGCGTTCGGCATGTTGTCTGGCGTCGATCGGCCGGCGCTTGCGGCCACGATTCCATCCGGAGATCGACTCGGTATTCTGCTCGACGTCGGGGCGAACCTGGAGTGTCGTGCGCAGCACCTGTTGCAGTTTGCCGCGATGGGCTCTGTCTATGCGAAGGTTTCGCTCGGCGTAGAGCTCCCGCGCATCGGACTCTTGTCGATCGGCGAAGAGGAAGGCAAGGGCAACGAGCTCATCCGCGAGGCGCATCGCTTGTTGAAAGCGTCCTCGCTGAACTACGTCGGGAACGTCGAGGCTCGCGAAGTGTACAAGGGCGGCGCCGACGTGATAGTCTGCGACGGTTTTACAGGCAATATCGTACTGAAGGCCAGCGAGGGTCTCGTCGACACAGTGGAGCGGCTCCTCGGAGAAGAATTGAACAGGACGTTTTCCGGAATGGTCGGGTCGCTGCTGTCGCGGCGGGCATTCCGGCGATTCCGTCGCCGCCTCGACTATTCGGAGTACGGCGGGGCGCCGCTGCTCGGCGTCGCGGGTGTTTGCATCGTCGGTCATGGCCGTTCGTCCGCCAAAGCCGTGCGCAACGCCGTTGCCATGGCCCACCGATTCGCGACCGCTGGATTTCTCGAGCGCGTCGAGCGCGAGATTGCCGCCGCGTGATCGCTCTCGTCTTTCCCGGACAAGGCTCGCAAAAGGTCGGCATGGGTCGCGCGCTTGCGGACGCCTTTCCCGCCGCCCGCCGGGCATTCGACGAGGCCGACGAGGCGATCGGCGAGCCGTTGAGCCGCTTGATCTGGGAAGGTCCTGAAGACGTGTTGACGCTGACGGAAAATACCCAGCCGGCAATTCTGACCGCCAGCATCGCTGCGTACCGGGTTCTGGAGGCCGAAGGGCTGACAGCAAGAGTGGCCTTCCTGGCCGGGCATAGTCTCGGAGAATACTCGGCGCATGTCGCCGCGGGTACGTTCTCCTTTGCCGATGCGGTCCGCACCGTGCGGCGGCGCGGGCGGTACATGCAGGAGGCCGTGCCGATTGGCACTGGCGCGATGGCGGCCATTCTTGGGCTCGAGGCCGACAAAGTCGCTCAGGCGTGCGCCGAAGGAGCGCAGGGCGAAGTCGTGGCACCGGCCAACATGAATGGCGGAGGACAGGTCGTCATCGCCGGTACACGCGCCGCCGTGGAACGCGCGGGCGTTTGCGCGAAGACGCTCGGCGCCAAACGCGTCGTGCCGCTGCCCGTGAGCGCTCCGTTCCACTGTGCGCTGATGAAGCCGGCGGAAGATCGGTTGGCGCCAGACCTGAGGGCGCTCCATGTCGAGAATCCGCGCATCCCTGTTGTGGCAAATGTGGATGCGGCTCCCAAGCGCGATGGAACCTCGGCTATCGACGCGCTTATCCACCAGGTGTCGTCGCCGGTCCGCTGGGAGGAGAGTGTGAGGCGCCTTGCGTCCGAAGGCGTCACCGCGTATGTTGAGGTGGGCCCAGGCGGCGTGTTGAGCGGTCTGATACGAAAGATCCACAAAGAGGCGAGTGTGGCGGCAGTCGGTGCGCCCGAGGACATCGCTGCGGCACGCGCCTTACTGACGAGATGATGAATCTTTCCGGGAAGGTGGCGTTGGTAACCGGCGCGTCACGCGGGATCGGAGCGGCTGTCGCAAAGATCCTTGCGTCACAGGGAGCCACGGTCATCGCAGCGGCGCGGGCCGCCAACGCCGCGGCCACCGTGTCTTCGATTACTGAAGCAGGTGGTACGGCTGAGGCCGTCAGCGTCGACGTGACGGATGCTGCGAATGTCGAATCGATGGTCTCGGCGGCGATTGGCAAGCACGGCCGTGTCGACATCCTGGTGAACAACGCGGGAATTGCCCGGGATCAGTTGCTGATGCGCATGAAGCGGGAGGACTGGGACGCCGTCATCGCCACCAACTTGACGGCGGCGTTCACGTGCTCGCAAGCCGTGTTGCGGCAGATGATCAAACAGCGCGCGGGCCGCATCATCAACATCAGTTCGGTCGTCGGCCAGATGGGGAACGCAGGCCAGGTGAACTACGCCGCGTCCAAAGCGGGCTTGATCGGCATGACGAAAGCGCTTGCGCGGGAAGTCGCATCGAGGAGCATCACGGTGAACGCGGTGGCTCCGGGCCTCATTGAGACCGATATGACGCGCGCGTTGAGCGCCGACACCTCGAAGAACTGGGCGTCCCAGATCCCGCTCGGGCGGCTGGGCTCGCCCGAAGACGTGGCGTGGACGGTTTGCTTCCTCGCCTCGGACGAAGCGGCGTATATTACGGGTCAGGTTGTGGCAGTGAACGGCGGAATGTACACGTAGGAGGAGCGAATGGCGGTTGCTGACAAGGTTAAGAGCATCATCGTGGAACAACTCGGGGTCGACGAGGAAGAAGTGACCCCGGATGCCTCGTTCGTCGATGACCTCGGCGCCGACTCGCTCGACACAGTCGAGCTGGTCATGGCGTTTGAAGAAGAATTCGGTATCGAGATCCCCGACGAAGACGCCGAGAAAATCACGCGCGTCAAGGAAGCGGTCGAGTACATCGACTCGCACGCCAAGGGCAAAAAGTAAAGACAGTGTCGACGAGACGAGTCGTGGTCACCGGCATCGGGCTGGTGTCTCCACTGGGCATCGGTACGGACGATAACTGGCGTGCGCTCCTCGCCGGTCACAGCGGCGTGGGTCCCATTACGCACTTCGATCCGTCCGCCTACGCGTCGCGCATCGCGGGCGAGGTGAAGAACTTCGACCCGCTGCAGTTCGTGCCGAAAAAAGATGTCAAGAAGATGGACATCTTCATTCAGTACGCCATTGCCGCGTCCCAGTTCGCCATGGACGATGCGAAGCTGCCGATTACGGAGGAGAACGCGTCGAACGTGGGCGTGTTTCTCGGGTCCGGCATCGGAGGGTTCATGACCATCGAAAACGAGCACAAAGAGCTGCTCGCAGGTGGTCCCCGCCGCATCTCGCCCTTCTTCATCCCTTCAGCCATCATCAACCTTGCGGCGGGACAGGTGTCGATCCGTTTCGGCGCCAAAGGGCCCAATCTGGCGACCTGCACGGCGTGCTCGGCCTCGGCGCATGCGATTGGCGACTCCTACGAGATCATCAAGCGGGGCGATGCCGACGCGATGATCGCGGGCGGGTCGGAGGCCGCCATCACGCCGATGAGCGTCGGCGGGTTCGCGGCCATGCGCGCGTTGTCGACACGTAACGACGACCCCGCGCGCGCGAGCCGGCCGTTCGACAAAGAGCGCGAAGGCTTCATCATCGGCGAGGGTTCCGGGATGGTCATCCTCGAAGAGCGTGAGTCGGCGCTCAAGCGCGGGGCGAAGATCTACGCCGAGTTGGTCGGCTACGGTATGTCCGGTGACGCCTTTCACATCACGGCTCCCACCGAAGATGGCAGCGGCGCAGTACGCGCAATGGCAATGGCGCTGCGCAAGGCGAACGTGTCTCCGTCGGAGGTGCATTACATCAACGCGCACGGCACGTCGACGCCACACAACGATCGCATCGAAACGCTCGCGATCAAGCGGTTGTTTGGCGAGCACGCCCGCAAGCTTGCGATTTCATCGACCAAATCGATGACCGGACACCTGC
>JAMQPK010000214.1 GCA_023717525.1 Vicinamibacterales bacterium
GCGGCCGCGGCGGCCGTTGTCGAACAGCGCATCGACCGATTCCTGCAGCATGCGCTTTTCGTTGCGCACGATGATGTCGGGGGCGCGCAGCTCGATCAGCCGCTTCAAGCGGTTGTTGCGGTTGATGACGCGGCGATAGAGGTCGTTCAGGTCCGAGGTCGCGAACCGGCCGCCGTCCAGCGGGACCAGCGGGCGCAACTCGGGCGGGATCACCGGCACGACGTCCAGGATCATCCATTCCGGGCGCGACCCGGATTCGACGAAGGCGTCGACCAGCTTCAGGCGCTTGACCAGCTTCTTGCGCTTGGCCTCGGACGAGGTCTCGCGGAGATCGGTCTTCATCTGCTCGCGCTCGGTCTCCAGGTTGATGGCCGAGAGCATGAGCTTCAGCGCCTCGGCGCCGATGCCGGCCTGGAACGCGTCCTGGCCGAACTCGTCCTGGGCGTCGAGATACTGGTCCTCGGTCAGCAGCTGATGCAGCTTCAGCGGCGTCAGGCCCGGCTCGATGACGACGTAGTTCTCGAAATAGAGGATGCGCTCGAGATCCTTCAGGGTCATGTCGAGCAACAGGCCGATGCGGCTCGGCAGCGACTTCAGGAACCAGATGTGCGCGACGGGCGAGGCCAGCTCGATATGGCCCATGCGGTCGCGCCGCACCTTCGAAAGGGTGACTTCGACGCCGCACTTCTCGCAGATGATGCCGCGATACTTCATGCGCTTGTACTTGCCGCACAAGCACTCGTAGTCCTTGATCGGACCGAAGATGCGGGCGCAGAACAGGCCGTCGCGCTCCGGCTTGAAGGTCCGGTAGTTGATCGTTTCCGGCTTCTTGATCTCGCCATAGGACCAGGAGCGGATACGCTCCGGGCTGGCGATCGAGATGCGGATCTGGTCGAAGGTCTGGGTGCCAGTCGGCTGGCCGAACACGTTCATCAATTCATTATTCATCATCTTCTCCTCAGGCTTGCCCGGCGAGGCGCGTCCGCCCCGCCGGCTCAGCCGATCCGATCCATCAATACTGGTTCTGCGTCAGTTCGACATTGAGGCCGAGCGAGCGCAATTCCTTCACCAACACGTTGAAAGATTCGGGGATGCCCGCCTCGAAATTGTCGTCGCCACGCACGATCGCTTCGTAGGTCTTGGTGCGGCCGGATACGTCGTCGGACTTCACCGTCAACATTTCCTGCAGCGTGTAGGCGGCGCCATAGGCCTCGAGCGCCCACACTTCCATTTCGCCGAAACGCTGACCGCCGAACTGCGCCTTGCCGCCCAGCGGCTGCTGGGTCACCAGGCTGTACGGGCCGATCGAACGCGCGTGGATCTTGTCGTCCACCAGGTGGTGCAGCTTCAGCATGTAGATGTAGCCGACCGTGACCTGGCGATCGAACCGCTCTCCGGTCCGCCCGTCGGTCAGGACGACCTGGCCCGAATTCTTCAGGCCGGCACGCTCCAGCATCTGGTTGATGTCGTCCTCGCGGGCGCCATCGAACACCGGCGATGCCACCGGCACGCCTTTGCGCAGGCCTTCGGCCAGCTCCACCAGCTCGCCGTCCTGCAAGTCCATCAGGTCGGACTTGTAGGTGCGCTCGCCGTAGATGTCCTTGAGCTGCTTGCGCAGCTCGGCGGCCTTGCTGTCGCCCTTGTTGACCGCGTCGATCATCTGGCCGATCTGGCGGCCGAGATTGGCGCAGGCCCAGCCGAGGTGAGTCTCGAGGATCTGGCCGACATTCATGCGGCTGGGCACGCCCAGCGGATTGAGCACGATGTCGACCGGCGTGCCGTCTTCCAGATACGGCATGTCCTCCGACGGCGTGATGCGCGACACGACGCCCTTGTTGCCGTGACGGCCGGCCATCTTGTCGCCCGGCTGCAGCTTGCGCTTCACCGCGACGAACACCTTGACCATCTTCATGACGCCCGGCGGCAGCTCGTCGCCGCGCTGCAGCTTCTCGACCTTGTTCTCGAAGCGCTTCTCGAGGGCCTTGACGGAATCCTCGAACTGCTTCTTCAGGCCCTCGATCTCGGCCATGCGCTTGTCGTTCTTCACGCCGATCTGGCGCCACTGGCCAGGGGTGAACTCCGACAGGGTCTTTTCCGTGATCTTGGTCTCGGCCTTCAGCGTCTTCGGACCGCCGGTCGCGGTCTGGCTCATCAGCAGCTCTTTCAAGCGGCTGTAGAAGTTGCGCTCCAGGATCGCCTTTTCGTCGTCGCGATCCTTGGCCAGACGCTCGATCTCGGCGCGCTCGATCGCCAAGGCACGCTCGTCCTTGTCCACGCCGCGGCGGGAGAAGACGCGAACCTCGACGATGGTTCCGCTGACGCCCGGCGGCAGGCGCAGCGACGTATCGCGCACGTCGGAGGCCTTTTCGCCGAAGATGGCGCGCAGCAGCTTTTCTTCCGGCGTCATCGGGCTTTCGCCCTTCGGCGTGACCTTGCCGACCAGGATGTCGCCCGGCTTCACCTCGGCGCCGATATAGACGATGCCGGCTTCGTCGAGATTCTTCAGGGCTTCCTCGCCCACGTTCGGAATGTCGCGGGTGATTTCCTCCTGGCCCAGCTTGGTGTCGCGG
>JAMQPK010000215.1 GCA_023717525.1 Vicinamibacterales bacterium
GCCTGGAAGCTCAGTAGGAGCGAACGCGGATCCGGACTTCGGCGGGTTCTACTATGTGATGGACGGCGAGGGGAAAGTGACGATCGGCTCGGAGACGGCGACGATTAAGACGGGGGATGCCGTCCCCATCCGGCTGAACGATATGAAGTCTTTCGAGAACACCGGCGCGGGCCCTCTGGAGTTCCTCATCGTTGGCGTCGCGAAGGACGTCAACAAGAAATACGATCTCCTGCCGCGGCGAAATGCCGGCCCAGCCAGAGGTGCCGCACCCGCGAGAGGACAATAGATCGTCGATCGTCTAGTGACTGACGACTCCGCGCGCGGTCTCAAACCCGCGCGCGGCTCGCTCCGGCGCCGCACCTTCTGAAATCGGCACCGCGCGATAGCCGCCCTTCGATCTGAAGTACAGCCACAGGATGCTGAAGATCACCGTCAGGATCGCTCCGAGCCCGGCGACCATTTGAAGCGCCGCGCCCGGACCGAATCGATCCATTCGCGCGCCCATGATCGGCAGCACGACGGCCACCGAGAGCATGCCGGCGCCGCCCATCAATGACAGCAGCAACGCTCCGCCTCGCGGAAACTGCTCTGCCGTAATGCCCAGCATGGTCGGCCAGAGAAATGTTTTTCCCACCCCGAAGAGCGTCGCCGCCGTCAGTGCGACGATGGCGCTCGAGCTCTTGTCGAGAGCGCCGAGCCAGTAGAGCCCGACGGCGCTCAACAGCGAACTGACGATCATCGTGAGCACCGGCGATTTATGGGTCACGGCGCTTCCCCAGATCCGAAGCACGAACATCAACCCGCCGGTGTAGACCAGAAAAGCCACACCGCTGCCCGCCTCCGGACTGAGCTGTGGTACGAGCTCCCCCATCACTCTGGGGAACCACTGGTCAGGCCCCATTTCAGTCGCGGCTGTCATCCACATACAGGCAAACAGCACCAGAAACATCGGCCGTACCGCCTGCTTCCACATTTCACCCGTCGACACGTTCGACATCGCCCGTTCGGTCTTCGGATATCGCAGCGAGGACGCCATGGCGAGGTAGATGACGGCCGGCACGAGAATCAGGCACAGCTTCAGTTGCCACGCAATGCCGAGATTGCTCATCACGATCGCGAGCAGCCCGCCGATGATGAGCCCGGCCGGCCACCACGCGTGAACCGCCGTGATTCTCCGCGTCTTCTCGTCGGTGTAGAGCGACGCCATCAGCGGGTTGATGACCCCCTCGACGAGCCCGTGCGACAAACCGAGCAGGAAGAAACCCGCATACAGAAGCGTGGTCCCGATGTGATCGAACAACGACGCGACCGGGCCGTCTGGATGCGGCGCCAGGATGATCAAGGCGACGCCGGCGATGAAGCCCAGCGCCGACAGGATGTGCAGCCGGCGCATGCCGACGACATCGACCAGATTGCCGCTGATGAAAATCGCCATTGTGAACGCCCAGAAGGCCGGGCTGAAGACGATCCCCATCTGTTCGTTCGTGATGTGGAACGCCTGGCTGAGCGGTCCCGCCACGTCCCCACGAATCGCGAACACCATCGACGCGGTGCCGATTGAGAGACAGCTGGCGACGAAGAGTTTGTGTTTGTTCATGGATACACAAAAAAAGGGCGCTCACGGCCGGCTGGCGGCAGCGCGAGCGCCCCGAGAAAGGCTGCTGTCGTCCTTACTCGAGCACCGGCGGTGCCGGACGGCCGCTGCCGAACGTTCTGGCTGGATTCGACTTCGCGTCGATGAGAATGCCGACGAAACTGACGTTCATCTCGTCCCAGCTCTGCGCGCCGTACCGGATGACCTTCGTCGGATCCGGGTTGTTCTTGTTCCCGGTCGAATTATCGTAGTGCGACACGGTCTTAATCTTCGTACCCTTCGGGAGATCGAGCGGCTCGGCAAGCTCATAGCCGACCTGCCAGTCGAACTTGTAGTTGGGTACGCGCAGCACCATCTCTTCCTTCCCGGACGGATAGACCACCGTCAACTCGAAGTCCTTGCCGCGATAGTGCATGTGGGGCTGTATCCAGACGAGCTTCGCGTTTTCGTTGACGACCGTTTCAGCCTTGATTTCGTAGTTCGGATCGCCGGCGGGAATCTCGAAGCCGCGTGCGCTGATGGCCGTGGTCGTCAGATGCCGCTGCTGCGGAGGTCCTGCCGCGAGGACGATGCCGACCGACGAACGATCTATCTCCGGCTTCCCAGTCGACGTGTAGTGCGCCTCGAAAACGATGTCGGAGCCCGCGGCGATGAATTTCGCGGCGTTGCCGGTCGTGAACTCCTGCCCTTCGACACCGGGGTTGTACTTCGCGAGGATGTCCTGGACGGGCCGGTATCCCGTGGCTGACACGGGGGCGACCTGCGGGCCGACGCCGTCGAAGCCTGCCGCGCCGCGTGGCGGGTTGTACATGACGCCTTCCGGCGCGTCCTTCATCCAGGTCGAGTTCGGCGGTCGAATCCACGCCTTCATGTGGTGGACGGTGCGGGGATTGCCCGGACGCACTTCAGCAGCCTTCACCCAGACGTCCTTGTCGAAATGCGCGTACACCAGCACATTGGACTGGTCGAGGATGCCGGTCGCCGGAATCTCGATGTCTTTCGGCATCGTCACGACGATGTCGGGCTTCCCTATCGTCCAGCCGTCGCCAAAGTCCACCGGCTTGGGCTTGTCCTTCGCATCGCCTTCGGTCGCACCCTTCTCGGCCCACGCTGAGATCGTCTCGATCTCCGCGCGGCTCAACACCTTTTCGTTCTTGAAGTGCCCGACGGTCGGATCGGCAAACCAGGGCGGCATCGACCTGGTGACGACGGCCTTCGCGATGGCCCGTGCGTACGGCCGCGTGTCCTGATAGGTCACAAAGGACGTGGGCGCGATTGCGCCTGGCCGGTGACACTCCTGACAGTTCCTCTGGAGAATCGGCAGGACGTCCTTGTTGAAGGTCGGCGCCGCTGGTGCGGCCGCCGATACCGACCGCGTCGAAAGCGGCGTGGCAACGGCGAGGGCCAGAAGCGGGAGCAGGAACGCTGGGACGAGCAGTCGCCGCATTGCGAAACTCCTTTGAGTACCTGTCAAAGAGGTGAACCTTTATTATAACGCACGGGAGGGCTACGAACGGTGGCCCTTTCCTCGCTTGAGATCGGTCTGGTTCTGGTGCCCCAGATCTGCTGAGAGCCCCTGAGCGGCGACCATCACGAGCCGCGCGACGCGCGGAAGCCGTTCCTTCCTCAGACGGAACACCGGAGCGGCCATGCTGAGCGACGCAATGACGTGCCCGCGGTGATCGAAAATGGGAGCGCCGACGCACCGCAGCCCCTCCTCGAACTCCTCGTCGTCCACGGCATAGCCGGCGTGCCGAACACGCAGGAGTTCGGCTTTCAAGCCGGACGGCTTTACGATCGTTCGTCGCGTATATCGCTCGAGCGAAAGTCGCGCGATGATGTCGTCGCACGCCTCCTCGGGCATGAACGCGAGGACCGCCTTCCCGGCTGCCGTGCAGTGGATTTTGGTCCGGTGTCCGGTCCTTGTCAGGGAGTGCAGGCTCCAGCGTCCTTCAACGTGCGCGATCGACAACATCTCGGTGCCGCTGAGAATCGTCACATGCGCGCCCTCGCCGGTCTGGCTCGCGAGCTCTCGCAGGAATGGATCGGCGCGCTCGCTGAGCTTGAGCCGTGCCACCGCGCAGTCGCCTAACTCGATCAAGCGGGTCCCAAGTCTGTAGGCGCCCTGTGGTCCTCTCTTGATCAGGCGATAGTGCTCGAGCACGACCACCAGGCGATGGACGGTGCTCTTGTGCAGTCGAAGCTGTCGCGCGATGTCTGCGGCTGCGACATCGATATCCGAATCGGCCACGCACTGCAGCACGGCAATCGTGCGGTCGAGGACCTGGACGCGATATCGGGACGCGGGCGGCTGCGCCCGAAGGTTCTGCCGGCTCATGACACCGCCACTTTTCCGGCCAATCCGTCAGGTCTGGCGTACCCCAGGTGCGCCGACAGCTCAGCGGCGGCCTTCGTGACGGCTCTCGCCAGCAACGGCACGCGCGACTTCTGAACACGGAACACCGGACCCGCGATGCTGATGGAGGCGATGACCTCGCCCTTGTAGTTGCGAATCGGCGCGCCGATGCAACGCAGGCCATCCTCGGCCTCTTCGTCGTCGACTGCGTATCCTCGGCGCCGCACGCGCGCGAGCTCGGCGCGAAGCCCCGCGCTTGTCAGAATGGTGCGGCGCGTCTGGCGCGCGAGTCGCAGGTGACTGATCAGCTCGTCGGCGATCGGTTCGGGAAGAAACGCGAGGAACGCCTTGCCAACCGACGTGCAGTGCACGTAGGTGCGCCGGCCCACTGTTGACGGCACGCTGAGCGCCCAGCGTCCTCGCACGTTGGCGATCGAGACCATACCGGCTTCACGCAACACGCTGATATGAGCCGTCTCGCCGGTGTCTTCGACCAGCTGCTGGAGAAAGGGCAAGGCATCTTGACCGAGGTCGAGCTGCCGCATCGCGCGGCTGCCCATCTCGATCAATCTCAAGCCCAACCCGTACGTGCCCTGCGGTGTCCGGTGAATGAGGCGCTGGCCTTCGAGAACGGCCAGGAGCCGGTGAATCGTGCTCTTGTGCAGACGCACGCGGGTGGCCAGCTCCGCGGGAGTCAGCTCCCGGTCTGCGGTGGCGAGCGCGTTCACAATGCGGAAGGATCGGTCCAGCACCTGGACTCGATACCGCGCCGGGATATTCGTATCGGCCATGGGACGGCCTCGCGCGCTCTAGAAACCGAACCGGAGACCGAGCCGCCATTCGCGCTCGTCGTACTGCCGTCCCGTGCGATCGGTCGTCGTGATCGCGCCCGTGCCATTCAGCGCTCTGATCGATCCATCGGCGTTGAACGTCACGTTGGTCATATTGGTGGACGGGTTGCCGAAATGCGCCGTGTTCGTGATGTTGAAACACTCGGCCCGCAGTTGGAGGGTGCGGTCGCGGCCGATCCGGAAGACGCGAAACAGGCTCATGTCCACGTTGGGGGCGGTCGGACCCACGAACACATTCTGGCCCGCATTACCGAACCGCACATCCGTGACGGCCCGGAACGCGCTGACGTCGAAATACTGAGCCTGCGGACCGACATCGCCGATGATGTCGACCGGCCCTTCCTTCACTTTGTCGGCAAACTGATTCGTCGTGCCTGGCGCGTTCAACACGTTGGCGTTCGAGGTC
>JAMQPK010000216.1 GCA_023717525.1 Vicinamibacterales bacterium
CCTTTTTTCGAGCCACTCTTTCCTCACCGTCGCGCCGGGCAGCCAGGTCGACGATGGCATGTGCGTGATTGAGCCTGCCGTGCGCTGCAACCACTGCGGGTTCTGCCAGTCGTACGGACACTGACCACTTTCATTTGTCCATGGCGAAGCCTTCAATTCTCGTCACCTACAAACTTCCCTCGTCGGCCATCGCACCGCTCGAAGCCGTTGCCGATGTGGATGTGTACCGAGACGGCGTTCTGTCGCGCGACGAGCTGCTGAAGCGCGTGAGGGGAAAGCAGGGCATTGTCGTGGCGGCTCTCGACAAAATCGACAGGGACGTCGTCGATGCGGGGAGCGATCTCAGGGTGATTGCGAACGTTGCCGTTGGCTACAACAACCTGGACGTTCCGTACGCCCGCTCGAAAGGGATTGTGCTGACGAACACGCCGGACGTGCTCACCGAAGCCACGGCGAATATGGCGATGACGCTGATTCTGGCCGTCACGAGGCGCATTGTCGAGGGCGACCGCCTCGTTCGTCGCGGCGACTGGAAAGGCTTCTCGCTCGACTTCATGATCGGTTCAGACGTCCAGGGCAAGCAACTCGGCGTCGTCGGTCTGGGCCGGATCGGACGAGTCGTGGCGAGGAAGGCGGAGCAGTTGGGGATGCGGATTGCGTATCACAACCCATCTGCCCGTGCGGTGCCAGAGTACACCAGCATGTCGCTCGATCAGCTGCTTGCGACCTCGGACGTGATTTCGATCCACGTTCCGCTGTCTCCTCAGACGAAACACCTGATCGACAAAACGGCATTCTCACGAATGAAGCGGTCTGCGTACTTCATCAACACGTCGCGGGGTTCTGTCGTCGACGAGGACGCACTTGCATGGGCACTGCGGGAAGGCATCATCAAAGGGGCCGGACTCGACGTGTACGAAGATGAGCCAAGGGTCCACCCAGGTCTGCTCACGCTCGAGAACGTCGTCCTGGTGCCCCACATGGCGAGCGCCACGGCGGAGACCCGCGCCGCCATGTACGATCTCGTCGCGCGCAATGTGGTGAATGTGCTGACAGGGAAGCCGCCTGTGACGCCGATACCGTAGGAAAGGGGTCGGGTGCCTTTTTCGAAATTGAAGCGGACGAAAAAGGCACCCGACCCCGTTCTGGTCGAGCGCGTCATGCGCAGGCTTGCCGTTGCGATCACCGGCCTCGAGCTCCCGGCCGTCGAGAAGATTTCCACCTCCCGCGAGGAAGATCCCTTTCAGGTCACCATCGCGACGTTGCTGTCGGCTAGAACCCAGGACGCAACGACACTCGCCGCGTCCGAACGATTATTCGCAAAGGCGCGCACGCCGGAAACGATGGCGAAGCTGACCGTGAAGCAGATAGAAAAGCTGATCTATCCCGTCAGCTTCTATCGCTATAAGGCGCGCTACGTGAAGGCCACCTGCCAGAAGCTGATCCGAGACTTCGGCGGCAGGACTCCGGGGACGATGGAGGAGCTGCTGACGCTGCCGGGTGTGGGGCGAAAGACGGCGAACCTCGTCCTGATTCTCTCGTATCGAAGCCTGAAGAACATCTGCGTCGATACACATGTTCATCGCATCGCCAATCGTCTTGGCTGGGTGAAAACGAAGACGCCCGAGCAGACCGAACAAGCGCTCTACCGCGCCACCGATGCCAGATGGTGGCCGTATATCAATCTGTATCTGGTCACCTGGGGCCAGAACGTCTGCCGGCCGGTCTATCCGCGCTGTCCCGGGTGCGAGATTCGGGATTTGTGCCCGCAGATCGGAGTGACCGCTGTGAGTCAAACGGGCAATGGCGGCATGGGGTCGTTCGAGTCTGGCCAGCGCCGGCGGCTCAAGTAGGCGAGCGCGATCGCCAGGCCGAACCTGCGGGGAATCGTCAGCACCAGAGGCAGCACCAGCGCCGTGAAGAACGGCACGCCCACTTTCCAGCTTGTGACCCTGAACCCGAAGTACACGACGACGATTCCAATGGCGATCGGAATGCGGTCGCTGATAATCCAGACCCACCAGACGTCGCCGTAGTCGCGCTCGAACAAGTATCCGCACGCAGGGCAATTGCGGTGAGGCTTGTTCCACTTGATGAAGATCGATCCCCGGCCGCAGTGAGGGCAGGTCTTGCTCCATCCCCGCCTGATTGCCCCCCAGAAATCTATTGATCGCTGTGGAGCAGCGGCACCGGCGTCCATGCCTCAGTGTAGTCCGGAGTGACGACGTTCGCGATATGCGGATAGGCGTCGATGAAGCTTCGCGGATACCGGCCAGGAACAGGCTCACCGAGCCGATGCTTGATCATCACGGCATTCACGACGCCTTTGGCCGAGTGGTGATTGTTGAAATACAGGTAGAACTTCTTCACGAGCTGACGCGCAGCGGTTGCCGTTTCTGCGATAGGGGCGAGCTCGTCAGCCGAATATAGGTAGTTGTAGCGGTCCTCGGCCTTGTCGTGCTTCCACCATTGCGCGGCGTTCCGGCCGTGAAGCCGCATGTAGTAGAAGCTCGTGACGTTCGGCAGCTGGTTCTGGCGAATCGAGAGCTTGAATTTCGGCTCGTCGATCTGGGTCAGCGCGGCCCCGTGGGCGTTCAGCAACGACATCGTCTGATCGAAGGCATCGCTCCAGCTTCGGTGGCGGAGCTCCACCGCGATGGGGTAGTCGCGGAAGCGGAGGAGGAGCGCATCCAGATACGCGTGGGACTGCGGCGACTGCTTGAAGCTCGGGGGAAACTGCGCGAGGAGCGCCCCGATCTTGCCTGCATTCGCCAGCGGTTCGATGCCAAGCCGATAGGCATCGATTTCCTGATCGTCCAGGCGCAGCACGCCAGGCGCATCCGCGTGCGTGAGCTTCCGGTAGAGTTTCAGCGAGAACTCGAAGTCGCGTGGCGTGCGTTCAACCCAGGTCTGCGCGACGCCCGCCTTCGGTTGTCCATAGAACGTCGTGTTGATCTCGACGGTGTCGAAATGCTCGGCGTAGTAGGCCAGCTCGTCGAATCCCTTCGCGCGTCCGCGCTTCGGCGGATAGAAGACGCCAGTCCAGGCGCCCTTGCCGGACGGATAGTTCCAGCCCGATGTGCCGATCCTGAGGTTGCTCACTCGTACGATTCTAGCTGGCGCCGGGGCGGGTAGAATAGGTCGTTGTGCTGACGATCAACGAGATCTTCCACTCGATTCAGGGCGAGTCCACTTACGCCGGAAAGCCGTGCGTCTTCGTGCGTCTGACCGGCTGCGACCTGCGCTGTTCGTGGTGCGATACACCCTATGCGTTTACCGAAGGGCAGAAGATGTCGGTGGACGCCGTACTGCAGCAGATCGACAAGTACGGCACGCCCCTGGTCGAGGTCACTGGCGGCGAGCCGCTGCTGCAGGAAGACGTGTATCCCCTGATGGAGCGCCTGCTCGAGGCCGGGCGGACGGTGCTGCTGGAAACCGGCGGCCAGATCGATATCAGCCGCGTGCCTGGGGCCGTCGTGAAGGTCATGGACGTGAAGTGTCCAGCCAGTGGGGAAGCGGCGAAGAATGAATGGGCGAATATTGATCGCCTGGGATCGCGCGACCAGGTGAAGTTCGTCATCGAGGGACGCGGCGACTACGAATTCGCGCGCGACATCGTCAGGCGTCACGCGCTCGAGCGGCGCTGCGCCGCGGTTCTTTTCTCGCCGGTCCACGGCGTGCTCGATCCGAAGGCGTTGTCCGAGTGGATTCTGGAGGATCGACTGCCCGTTCGCCTGCAGTTGCAGATCCACAAGCACATCTGGGGCGCGGCCGCCCGCGGAGTCTAGGTGCCGATGAAGGCGGTCGTGCTTCTCAGCGGTGGCCTCGATTCCTACACTGCAGCAGCGATCGCGCGTGAACAGGGGTTCGAGCTTTACGCTCTGACCGTGAAGTACGGGCAGCGGCATGCGCACGAAATTACCGCGGCGCGCAAAGTGGCGGAGCGCCTTGGCGTGAGGGCGCATCGTGAGCTGGCCGTGGATCTCGGCTCGTTCGGCGGGTCGGCCCTTGTCGGCGATGGCGACGTGCCCAAGAGCGGTCCCGATCCGAACGTTATCCCAGCGACGTATGTGCCGGCGAGAAATACGGTCATGCTGTCACTCGCGCTTGCCTGGGCCGAGGTCGTCGGTGCATTCGATATTGTGATTGGCGTCAATGCGCTCGACTATTCAGGCTATCCGGATTGCCGGCCCGAGTACATCGAGGCCTTCGAGCGAATGGCTGGGTTGGCGACGAAAGCCGGTGTGAATGGAGGCCAGTTTCACGTTCGTGCGCCGCTTGTCGCGCTCAGCAAGGCCGACATCATCAGGCGGGGTGTGGCGCTGGGTCTCGACTATGGTATTACCCACAGCTGCTACGATCCCGGACCGAATGGCTTGCCATGCGGGCACTGCGACAGTTGCGTGCTGCGCGCA
>JAMQPK010000221.1 GCA_023717525.1 Vicinamibacterales bacterium
CTCGCGCAGGCTCGGCATCGAGCCTGAAGCAGCCTTGCGCCATGCCAACGACAAATTCACGAAACGTTTTGAGCGACTCGAGGAGCGCGCCGGCGCCAGCGGAAGGAAACTGGAGGACATGTCGCTCGCCGAGATGGAATCCGTGTGGCAGGAGATAAAGACAGAGAACACCTGAGCCTCTGGAGATCACGAAGACACGAAGCACACGAAGGCAAGTATTTCTTCAAAGCACGATGCGCCGAAGGCCTTGCGCTAGCGTGTTTCCTCCACAATTCATCAGCAGCCCAACTCGGCACCCGGTTGCCTTCAGATACGAGAGCAGTTGAGCCTGGTGAGCTATCTCGAGGCTTCTTGCCGCCTTCAACTCGAGGACGACAACGCCACCCACAACGAGATCCATCCGATGAAACCCTACGGGTGTCTCTCGGTACCGCACCGTGACAGTCTTCTCCGTCTCGAAAGAAATGGCCCGCTCTTTGAACTCCAGGCACAAAGCGTTGCGGTACACAGACTCGAGAAAGCCCGGACCCAACGCCCGGTGCACAGCGACGCCGCAGTCGATGATGGAGGCGACGAGCGTTTCTGTAGCATCGTCCAGTTCCGACCGGATGCGAAGCATCGGCTTGTTCCTTCCTGATCAGATCTATCTTGTCCTCGTGTCCTTCGTGCCTTCGTGATCCTCAGCGAGAAGCGTGAGCCCGCGCTTGGTGAACGAATGGACGCGCACGGTCTTGCCGTCGGTCTCCACGGTGATGGCGCCATCCAGGTCCGTTCGGAAGACTGACGCGCCGATTTCACCGTAGCGTGCCAGCACCGACGGAACCGGGTGGCCGAACGGATTGCCCCGGCCGGCGCTGATGACCGCCACGGTCGGCCGCAGCTTCCGCAGAAATTCCATCGAGCTCGAGGTGCCGCTGCCGTGGTGCGGCACTTTGAGAATACGAATCGGAGCAGCCTCGAACGAACCGGCAATTTCACGCTCAACTTCCCGGCCGATATCGCCGGTGAAAACAACCGACACACCGCCGTATCGGAGCTCCACAACCTCCGAGTCGTTGTTTCTCACTTTCTGGCGCTCCCAATCGGGCAGTGGAGGATGGTGCACGAGCAGCCGAACCTTTCCGATCTCGAACCGGTCGCCGGAGTAAATCGTGCGCCAGTGCGCCTTTGCACCATCGGCAAGAGCACGGAGCGCTTTCGTTGGTTCATGTCGAGGAACGGGCACGCCTTCCCACACTTCGCGCGGGTGGAAATCGCGGAATACGCTCGCGGCGCCACCGATGTGATCTGGATCGCTGTGACTGATCGACATGTAGTCCACACCCCGAATGCCAAGCGCCCAGAGCGTCGGGGACACCACGCGACCACCGATGTCGAAGCTCGTTCCGGCAACGCCTCCGGCATCGACGCTCAAAGTGCGACCGTCAGGGAACTGCACGATAGCCGCGTCTCCCTGGCCCACATCGAGAAACGTGATGCGCAGTCCGTTCACGGGCGTACGCCATGGGACGACAACGGTCGTCACCATCAGCCAGCCGCATGCGAAGGCCACCGCTGCAAAGCCGAATCGCGTGCGCCGAGGCATCATAAGGGCGGCGACAAGCGCCGCGTAGTACGCGCCGACCAGGACGGGAGAAGGCGGAGGCACCCGCCGGGCCATCCAGGGCATGAATTCCACAAGCCTCGCACTGGCCGTCAGGCCGCTCACTCCGAGATGGGCGATGTAGCCGGTCCAGAGCGCAAAGGGATGATTGACGTGGTCGAGCGCGACGGCGATCATCCCGCTGATCTGCACGATGGTCATGAGAGGAATGGCGGCGAAATTCAGCAGCAGGCCCGCCGCCGTCACTCTCGAGAACACAAACGCCCCGACAGGCAGTAGCGCGATCTCGGCGCAGACCGATGCCATCAGCAGCGCCACGCCGGCGAACAGCCAGTTGGACATCCAGCGCGGTCGCTTCAACATCGGCATGCCAACGATCAGGCCGAGCGTCGCACCAAATGTGAGCGCAAAGCCGGCGTCAACGACTTCGAGCGGCGAGACACAGAACAGGAGACCCGCCGAGAGCGCAGCCACGTTACCCGCCAAGCTGTGATGGTCGCGGGCTTGCGCGAGGAAATAAATGACTGCCATCAGCGTGGCTCTGCCAACCGATGCTCCACCACTCGCGCCCACGATGAGCGCGTATAGCACGAGGACACCGATGATGATGGCCGCGGATGCTCGCGGTCCCACTCTGAACCAGCGCAGTGCGAATACGCATAAGGTCGCGAGAATCGCGATGTTGCCGCCCGAAATCGCAATGACGTGATAGGTGCCGGCCTCCTGCAGCAGTCGCTGCATCTCGTCATCAAGGCCGGCCCGGTCGCCGATCAGGATGGCGATCACAACCGCAGCAGACCGTTCACTCCAGGTGGCCACACTACGCGAGACGCTCCGTCGAATGCTCCATCGTGTGGCGGATAGCAGCTCCTGAAGCGGTGTGCCCCGCTCGAGCACATCGACGAGCAGCGGGCTCTTCACCGAACCAACCAGGCTCGTCCCTCGCCAGCTGAACTCCCGCTGCGAATCGCGAACGCCCGGATCGAGATACTTCGCCGGCCGGCGCACGGTCGCCTGCACACGCAGCCGCCTTCCCTCGCGCCACTCTTCCATTGGAGCGCTGCTGAGATCCCCGCCGACGCCAATGACAGCCCCGCCTCTCGTCGTACGATGTCCGCCTTCGAAGACGAATCGATCGACGGCGATCCTGAGGCTGACACCGCTCGGTCCGGGCGTGGCATCTGCGGTCAGGGTGCCATCGATCCTCGAGACCATCTGATATTCCCCTGCGGGAAGATGACGATCGAACAGGAGGCCGAGCGGCGCCTGCACCGCATCAGCATTCGCGCGCGCACCGAGTAGATCGCCCGCGATCGCAAAACCCGCCACGATGACAAAGAGGAACCATCGCGGCCGCCGAAGTCCGAAGGCCGCACACCCGCAGAACCAGGTGAACGCAAGCAGGAAACGCAGCAGAAATGGATCCGATGGCCGAGCGATGCCGGCGGCGATGCCAGCGGCCAGGCCGATAGCGGGCAACACTGCCGGATAAGGCATGGCGGAACGTAATCAAACGAGAGACCAGGTGCGGGAGGTGCGAAAGTGCGGGAGGTGCGAAGGGTGCGGGAGATTCTGCGAGTTCGCTACACGCGGCCGGTGGCAATTTCTGCGTGGTAGTCCTGGATCGCGCGCACGTCGAGCGCCTGGGCGCGGACCGCACGGATGGCCTCGACGGCGGCAGAAGCGCCAGTGAGCGTGGTGATGCAGGGTACGTTGTGGAGCATCGCGACGCGCCGTACGACGCGATCATCAAAGAACGACTCGCGGCCGAGCGGCGTGTTGACGATGAGATCGACCTGATGGTTCAGGATGTGGTCGGCGACATTAGGCCGGCCCTCGTTCACCTTGTAGACGACCTCGACGGGAATTCCGTGTGCGCGCAGGTAGGCGGCCGTTCCGCGCGACGCCAGAATTCGAAACCCCAGCTCGGCAAGATTACGCGCGATGGCGACCACGTTCGGCTTATCGTCGTTGTTGACGCTGATGAACGCCGTGCCCTTTTCCGGCAACTGCTGCCCCACCGACTGTTGGGCTTTTGCGAACGCGGCGCCGAACGTCGTAGCGCCCCCCATGACTTCGCCCGTCGACTTCATCTCCGGGCCGAGAATCGTATCGACGCCAGGAAAACGGACGAACGGGAACACTGGCGTCTTCACGAAGACCCCGGCGACTTCGCAATCGTCCACAAGGCCGAGTTGTGCGAGTGATTTGCCGGACATCACCAATGCGGCCATCTTGGCCAGCGGAACGCCGGTAGCCTTCGACAGATAGGGAACCGTTCGAGAAGCGCGCGGATTCACCTCGAGCACGTAGACGACATCGTCTTTGATCGCGTATTGCGCGTTCATGAGGCCGACGACCTTCAGCGCGCGAGCGATCCGGCGCGTGTAGTCGCGGATGGTTGCCAGATGGCGCTCGGCAACGAGATACGGGGGCACCACGCATGAACTGTCGCCCGAATGGATGCCCGCCTCCTCGATGTGCTCCATGATGCCGCCGATCACAACGGCGCCCGTCTCATCGGCCACGGCATCGACGTCCAGCTCGAACGCATCCTCGACGAACTTGTCGATCAGCACCGGATGCTCCGGCGACGCATCCACGGCGTTTGTCATATACCTGTCGAGCGTGCCCATGTCGTACACGATCGCCATCCCACGCCCGCCAAGCACGTAGGACGGCCGTACAACGACCGGGAATCCGATCTTCGCTGCAGCCTCGCGAGCTTCCTCGCGAGAGGTCGCCGAGCCGCTCGCGGGCTGCGGAATCCCCAGGTCCCACAAGAACTGCGCGAAACGCCGGCGATCTTCGGCAAGATCGATCGAATCGGGCGACGTGCCGAGTATCCGAACGCCGGCCGCCTGCAGCGCGAGTGACAACTTCAGCGGCGTCTGACCACCAAACTGTACGAGGCACGCAACATCCCCTCCCGCGCTCGCCTCACGCTCGATCACCGACATGACATCTTCGAACGTCAGCGGCTCGAAGTACAACCGATCGGTCGTGTCGTAGTCGGTCGACACGGTCTCGGGGTTGCAGTTGATCATCACCGTTTCCAGGCCAGCATCACGCAGCGCGAACGCGGCGTGGCAACAGCAGTAATCGAACTCCAGGCCCTGACCGATCCGATTCGGCCCGCTGCCAAGAATGACGACCTTCGATTTCGCCGTCGGGTTCGATTCGTCGTCCTTCTCGTAGGTCCCGTACATGTACGGCGTGAACGACTCGAACTCAGCCGCACAGGTATCGATGCGCTTGTAGGACGCGACCAGCCCTTCCTCAATCCGGCGCGCGCGGATCGTTGCCTCCGGCACGCCATAGATGGCCGCAATCTCTATGTCGCCAAACCCCGCGCGCTTCAGCGTTCGCAAAAGGTCGGGCGAGAGATCGCGGAACGACTGCATCGCGGCGATGCGGCGCAACTCGGCAATCTGACTGAACTGCTGGAGGAACCACGGATCGATCTTCGTCAGATCGTGCAGCTGCTCGATCGTCCACCCTCGTTCGAGCGCCCTGAACAGCGCCCACATCCGGCGATCGTTCGGCACAACCAGCTTCTTCCGAAGTGCCGAATCATCCTCGTCGTCGACGTGCTGCGTCAGGAGCAGGCCTTCCTTGCCCAGCTCGAGCGAGCGGACGCCTTTCAGGAAGGCCTCCTTGAACGTCCGGCCGATGGCCATCGCCTCGCCTACCGACTTCATCTGCGTGGTCAGCGTGCGGTCGGCTTGCGGGAACTTCTCGAAGTTCCACCTCGGGTACTTGACCACCACGTAGTCGATCGTCGGCTCGAACGAAGCCGGCGTCAGGCGCGTGATGTCGTTCGGGATTTCGTCGAGGTGGTAGCCCAGCGCCAGTTTCGCCGCAATCTTCGCAATCGGGAATCCAGTGGCCTTCGACGCGAGTGCAGACGATCGCGACACGCGGGGATTCATCTCGATGGCCAGCATCCGGCCATCCTTCGGATTCACCGAAAACTGGATGTTCGATCCGCCGGTCTCGACGCCGACGCGCCGGATGATGCGCCGCGCGGCGTCGCGCATCCGTTGATATTCCTTGTCGGTCAGCGTCAACGCCGGGGCGACCGTAATGCTGTCGCCCGTGTGCACGCCCATCGGATCGATGTTCTCGATCGAGCAGATGACGACGAAGTTGTCTGCGACGTCGCGCATCACTTCGAGCTCGAATTCCTTCCAGCCGATCACCGATTCCTCGATGAGGATCTCGTGGACCGGACTCATCTCGAGACCGCGCTCCACCAGATCCCTGAACTCTTCGATGTTGTACGCGATCCCGCCGCCAACGCCGCCCATCGTGAACGACGGGCGGATGATGGATGGGAACCCCGTTCGTTTCACGATGCCGATCGCTTCGTCGATCGATCGCGCCAACCCGCTGGCCGGCACGTCGACGCCGATGTCCTCCATCGCTTCTCGAAAGAGGAGGCGATCCTCTCCAACCTTTATTGCCTGGACGTTGGCGCCGATCAGCTTCACGTTGTATTTGTCGAGGACGCCCGCTTCGTGAAGCGCAACCGCGAGGTTCAGCGCCGTCTGCCCGCCGACCGTGGGCAGAATGGCATCTGGCTTCTCCTTCTCGATGACCTTCGTCACAGCCTCGACGGTGAGAGGCTCGATGTAGGTGCGATCGGCCATCTCCGGGTCGGTCATGATCGTGGCCGGATTGCTATTCACGAGAATGACTTCAAGGCCCTCCGACCGCAGCGCCTTGCACGCCTGGGTGCCGGAGTAGTCGAACTCGCACGCCTGCCCGATGACGATGGGACCGGCGCCGATGACGAGAATCCGCTTGAGATCGCTTCGCCGGGGCATTAGCGTCGTCTGTCCATGTCTTCGACGAACTGTTGAAATAGGTAGTCGGCATCGTGAGGTCCGGGCGACGCCTCTGGGTGGTACTGGACCGAATAGATCGGCCGGTCGATCACGCGGAGCCCCTCGACTGTGCCGTCATACAGGTTCACGTGCGTCACCTTCACATCGGCCGGCAACGAATCGGGGTCGACCACAAACCCGTGGTTCTGGGACGTGATCTCGACTTTCCCAGTCTCGAGGAATTTCACGGGATGATTTGCGCCGCGATGCCCGAATTTCAGCTTGTAGGTCCTGGCGCCCAGCGCGAGTCCAAGAATCTGATGCCCGAGGCAGATGCCGAACAGAGGCTTGTCGGCCTGTGTCAGCGCTCGCGTGTTCTCGATCGCGTAATCCACCGCGGCCGGATCGCCCGGACCATTGCTCAGGAACACGCCATCCACGCCGCTGGCGAGTACGTCCTTCGCTGAGGTCGACGCAGGCACCACACGTACCTGGCAGCCGTACGCCGCGAGCCGGCGAAGAATGTTCCACTTGATGCCGAAGTCGTAGGCGGCCACGCGCAATGGCCGGCGTGAACGTGCGTGAGGAGCGAGGGCCAGATCCCCTTTCACTTCGGTCGCGCCTTCCGCACTCGGGGGCGGCCAGTCGTACGGCTCCGCGCACGTGACCTCGCGCACGAGATCGGTGCCTTCCATGCTCGGAATGCGACGCGCCTGCTCGACGAGACCGCTGGCGTCGACCTCGCCGGTCGCGATGATGCCGCGCATGACGCCTGCCGAGCGCAGCAGTCGTGTCAGCTCGCGCGTGTCGATGTCGGCAATCGCGACAACGTTGTTGGCGATGAGGTAGTCGCGCAAGGTGCCCGACGCGCGCCAGTTACTGGCGACAGGCGATTCCTCGCGCATGATGAAACCGGCAACCTTGGGTCCCGTCGATTCGACGTCCTCACGTGCGACGCCGTAGTTGCCGATCTGCGGACAGGTCATCGTCACGATCTGGCCGGCGTACGAAGGGTCTGTCAACACCTCCTGGTATCCGGTCATGCTCGTGTTGAACACGACCTCGCCTCGAGCGACTCCCTGAGCGCCCGCCGCCACACCGCGGTACACCGTACCGTTCTCCAAAGCTAGAACAGCGTCCATCGACTCAAGAACCTCGTCAGGGTCTATCCAGTGAGGCGTTGACTCGGGCTGGCTCCCCCGCGTTCACCTGGACTGAGGTCGTCCACGCTTGATAACCATCCATCTCGATGCGTACCGTTGCGGGTCCCGCAGGCATACCTGGAATGGTGAGGGGAGTTACACCGAGCAACAGATCGTTTACGAACACGCGCGCGCCGGCTGGTCGCGACTGAACCTGTATTTCACCGGTGCCCGTCGCGGCGACTCGCTCCTGCAGCAAAAAGCTCATCGCCGCCGTCGCCTGCCGCGCCGTCAATTGCACACGCTTCTGCTCGGGCGTGTAGCCATCGTGCGCAACACGAATGGTATACGATCCGAGGGGCAAATCACGCAACGATATCGGCGTTTTCCCGCGCGCCTGCCCATTCACCGTCACGTCCGCGTTCTCCGGAATCGATCGCACCAGCAGGTTTCCACGAACAAGCGGCTTGGCCGGCGCTCCCGACGCGGGCCGAGAGGGCGTCGGCGCCGGCAGTCTTCGCAACTCCGCCGGCGGCGGCTCGGCCGCTGGAACATCGACGACCGTTTCCGAAACCGACGGTTTTGTCGTTGATACCGGAGGCGGCGACACGCGCCACCGATACGCGAGGTAGCCGACCGAGACGCCGATGACGACGCCACCGACAAGAATGGAAGTCAGCAGCCCTCGCCTGCGCGCAGGTTCCGGCTGCGGCAGAGCAGATAGGAAGAGTGATGGCGGCTGCACAGCGACGTCCGGCTCGGTGAATTCTGCTCGAAGCGCTTCACTGGGTGCGGGAGGTGCGGGAGGTGCGGGAGGTGCGGGAGGTGCGAGGGGTGCGAGGGGTGCGGGGTCGTCCGCGGCGGCCGAAGCGCGCGGCGCGACGGCTCGAAGGGCGTCCGCAAAGCCGGCGGCACGGGCGGGTCGGCGGGCGGAATCGTGCACCAGCGCTGCCGAGAACACATCGTGAAGCCGAAGCCCGCGCTCGCGTCCAAACTCTTCGAGGCTGGCGTCCGAAAAACGGCGGCCCGAGATCGCTTCGAAGGCCATTACGGCAAGCGAGTACAGGTCTGACGAGTTATTTGGAGCGGAATACGGCGGACGCACCGGTACTGCCACGCCAATGCTCGACAGCGCCTCGGCGATTCCGAACCCCGTGATCCGCGCGCCGTCCCCCGACAAAATCACATCGCGCGGGTGCAGCGCGCCATGCGATATTCCTGCATCGGCTGCGGCATCGATGGCTTCCGCCAGCATGCTCACGAGCGCGACGGCGTTGCCATGCGGCAGTGGTCCGTGATCTCCGAGCGCGACATCGAGTGAGTCGCCGACGACATAGTCCTGCGCAAGAAATGGTGTCCCGCCCTCGAGGCCGGCCGCAACGGGCGCGGCAATCCGCGGATGGCTGATCCCCTTTGCGATCAACCGCTCGAACTCGGCGACCAGCGCAGTGGATTGCTCTGAGGTGAGATCGAGCCGAAACACTTTGACGGCCACGAGTCGATCGCCGCCGGGCTCGGAAGCGCGAAACACCGGGCCCAACGTACCCGTCCCGATCTGATGGAGAACCCGGAACGGCCCGAATGCCTCTGGTGGGAAGTACAGGACAGAATCTTCGCGGTTCAGTGGGCGAATGTTAACATAGCCGTCGTGCCTTCCGAACGCGGTTCTCATCCGCCGGAATCGGCGCGCATTCCTGTCGACATTCGGCGTTTTCCCTGGATCAGGAAGCTCGCAGCCGATTACGCCTTTCAGTTCTCGTCGCTGGCGCCATTTTTTTCCGGGGACCCGGCATCCGCGGCTTCGTGGGTGCGAGCCATCGATGAGGCACGCCGCCACATCCGCCCGCGAGCCGAACTCTCGGCAATCATCGCCGCACAGCAGGCACGTCGACAGGCGCCTGCCGCCTCGCGGGAAGCGGCAGCGAAGCTCGCCGATTCAGCGACCGTCGCCGTCGTCACCGGCCAGCAGGCCGGGCTGTTCGGAGGTCCGGCCTTCACGCTGTATAAGATCCTCACTGCCGTCAAACTCGCGCAGCGCGTGCAGACGGAGCACGGCGTCCCAGCCGTCCCGGTCTTCTGGGTTGAAGCCGAGGATCACGACTGGGCCGAAGTTGCGTCGTGCTCGATCCTCGACGCGCAGTTTCAACGTCACACAATCGTGCTGCCACATCCTGCCGGGGGTGGTCAGACACCGGTCGGACGCGTCACGCTTGGCGAAGAGATTCACGCCGCGATCGATCAGCTCGCCGGAACGCTCGCCCCGAGCGAGTTCACCGCCGACCTGCTGAACGACCTGCGGCAAGCGTATCGATCCGGCGTCGGCATGGCCGACGCGTTCTCCAGATGGCTCGAGCACCTGACCGCCGACCTCGGTGTCGTCGTGTTCGACTGTTCCGATTCAGCGGCCAAGCCGCTTGTCGGACCGATCTTCACGCGCGAGATTCAGAACGTGGGCCGCACGTGGCAGCTTGCGGGCGAGGCCGGCGAACGGCTTGCGACGAGCGGGTATCACACGCAAGTCAGCGGATCATCAACGGATGGTGCGGCGCTGTTCCGTCTGGACGGCGCGCGCACGGCGATTCCTCCCGGCGAAGTCGGCGGGCTGCTGGATGCCGCCCGAAAACAGCCGGAAACTTTCAGCCCCAATGTGCTCCTGCGGCCGATCGTGCAGGACGCTTTGTTTCCGACCATCTGCTACGTCAGCGGACCCAACGAGCTGGCGTACCTCGGTCAACTGAGGAAGGTGTACGAGCATTTTGGCGTGCCGATGCCGCTCTTCTATCCGCGGTCCAGCGCGACGGTGCTCGACTCGGCCGGTTCGCGGTTTCTCGCCAAGTACGATCTGCCCTTCGAAGCGCTGCAAGCGCGCGATGAGGCGGCGTTGAATCGCGTGCTGGCGGCTTCCCTGCCAGAGTCGGTCGATCACGCGCTTCGGCGAGCCGAAGAAGCAATTGAGACGTCGATGGCCGATCTGATTGCCTCGCTCCCCTCAATCGATCCCACGCTCGAAGGCGCGGGTAAGTCGACGCTCGGCAAACTGCAGCACGACCTGTCGGCTCTGCGCGGCAAGGTGATTAGCGCGGCCAAAAAGCGCGACGAGACACTGCGGCGCCAGTTTTTCCGAGCGCAGGCGCAGGCGTTCCCGGATGGGATACCGCAGGAGCGAGCCGTCGGCAGCATCTGGATGATCAACCGTTACGGCCCGGCGCTCGTTCAAAGACTGTTGAACGATCTGCCGCTCGACCTCGGCCACCACTGGGTGCTGACGCTGTGAAGCGCAAGAAGTCTTGGCGCGACCGCGCACGTCAGATCGCACGCCGGTATCCCCGCGAGCTCAAATACATCGCCATCGGCGCAGCGATCGTGTTTGTGGTTGTCTGCGGGTTGACGGGCTACTACTACGTGACCATGTCGCGGATGATCGACGCACGCCTGCACGGCGAGCGGGACCGCGTGCTGCCGCGTGTCTTCGCGAGGCCGCTGGAGCTTCGGCGGGGTGAAGGGCTCTCGGAAAAAGAGCTTCTGGATCGCCTGAACGATCTCGGATACGCGCAGCGCACGGCAGTGCAGGCTCCCGGTGAATTCGCCGTCGACGGTGCGCTCGTGACCGTGATGCCTCGCGCCGGCAGCCACACCGGCAAGCGCGTGATCATCAGCTTCCAACGACCGGCGCCGCCTGCGCGCCGCGGGCGTCCGCAACCGCCGCGGCCGCCGAGCACCCGAATCGAGGGGCTGTCGGTTGCCGACGCACCGAAGGGCGCCGCCGGGTTGAGCCGGGTCACGCTGGACGCGCCGATGCTGACATCGCTGATGCGAAGCGGACGGGAGAAGCGGCGCCAGGTCCCGCTGTCTGCGATTCCCACGCGCATGAAGGACGCCGTCCTCGCGATTGAAGACCGGCGTTACTACTCGCACCCAGGCGTCGATCCCATCCGCATGGTGGGCGCGCTGTTCACCAATACCTTCGGTGACAAGCCCTACCTTGAAGGCGGCAGCACGATCACGCAGCAGCTCGCGCGAAATTTCTTCCTGACCGAAGCGATGGCCGAAGAGCAGCAGAGCCGCCAGCGATCGATCCGGCGGAAGCTGCTCGAACAGTTCATGGCGGTGGTCCTCGACATCCGCGCAAGCAAGGATGAAGTGCTGGAGCTGTACCTGAACGATGTGTATCTGGGCAATCGCGGCTCCTTCGCGATTCACGGTGTTCCGGAAGCCGCGCGGCTGTACTTCGGGAAGGACGTCAACAACCTCTCGCTCGGCGAGGCGGCGACAATTGCGGGCATCATCCAATCGCCGGGCACACTCTCCCCGTTCAATAACGCCGCACGCGCGCGCGAACGCCGCAATGTCGTGCTGTCTGCCATGGCATCGGCGGGCTTCGTGGCAAAGGAAGCGGCTGACCGCGCCGCCAAGGAGCCGCTCTCTCCCGTGGCGCGTGCGCTGGACGCCGAGGCGCCGTACTTCGTCGACTATGTCGGTCAGGTGCTCGCCGAGCAGTTCCCCGGTCTCACGCAGAGCCCTGAAGCGATCGACGTTTATACGACGCTCGATCTTCACCTACAGCGCCTCGCGCAGGACGCGATGACGACCGGCATCGCCAACGTCGATCAACTTCTGTCGCGAAGAAAGCGGCCTCGTGTCGCGCAGGCGGCGCTCATCGTCGTCGATCCAAGCAGTGGTGACATTCTTGCGATGGTGGGCGGACGCTCGTACAACCAATCGCAATTCAACCGCGCGATCAGTGCGAGCCGGCAGCCAGGCTCGGTGTTCAAGCCGTTCGTGTATCTGGCCGCGTTCGAGCGCGCGGCCGCCGAGGGACTCACGACGCTGACCCCTGCCACGCTCGTGAACGACGAGCCGACGACGTTCGACGCGGATGGGACGCCGTGGAGCCCATCGAACTACGAGAACGAATATGACGGCCCGATTACGCTGCGACGGGCGCTCGCGATGTCCCGCAACGCCGCAACCGTGAAGGTTGCGGAAACCGCCGGCTACGATCGCGTGGCCGATCTCTGGAAACGCATCGGCGCCGGCACGTCGCCGAAGCCGTACCCATCGATTGCGCTGGGGGTCTTCGAAGCGACGCCCTACGATATCGCCACGGCGTACACGATCTTTCCCAACGGCGGCGTGCGCCGCAGCTTGCGTCCCCTGCTGGAGATCACGCGCGGCGGCAAGAACGTGCCCATCAAGGATGCGCCCGTCAAGAATATCGCGCGAGCCAACACGACATATCTCGTGACGAACATGATGCGAAGCGTGCTCAGCGAAGGCACGGGAGCCGCGGCGCGCGCGTCGGGCTTCACCCTGGATGCCGCGGGTAAGACCGGCACGACGAACGACCTGCGCGATGCGTGGTTCGTCGGTTTCACGCCCGATCTGCTGACGGTTGTCTGGGTCGGCCTTGACGAGAATCAGGCGCTCGGGCTCAGCGGGGCGCAGGCGGCGCTTCCCATCTGGACGAGCTTCATGACACGCGCGCTCGCGGGCCACGGCGATCGCATCTTCGACGTGCCCGAAGGCGTCAGCTTCGTCGACATCGATCGCGACACCGGCCTCGCCGCCGCTCCGGGCTGCCTTCGGGTCATCCGCGAATCGTTCCTGAGCGGCACCGAGCCGTCGGAGGCCTGCGCCATACACCGGTACTGAGATTGGCGATTGGGTGATAGGTGATTGGGCGATGGATTGGGCGATGGGTTGGGCAATTTGCCCGTCCCTATCACTCAATCACCTATCGCCCAATCACCAGCTATAATTGGTTCCGTGTCCCAGGAGGTTTTCGAAGCACTTAACCGTGCGCTCGAGCGTGGCGAGGACGCCGCGCTGGTGACGATCGTGTCGTCGCAAGGCTCCACGCCGCAGCGTGTGGGGGCCAAGATGCTGGTGTACCCAGATGGCCGCATGGTCGGCACGATTGGCGGAGGCTGCTACGAGAACGACGCGTTCTGGAAAGCCAGAGAGGCGATTCAGACGCGGAAGCCGCTGCTGGTGAAATACGACCTCAACGACGACTTCGCGCAAGAGAACGGGCTCGTCTGCGGCGGACAGATGCAGGTGTATATCGAGCCGCTGGAATCAACGCCGCGCCTCTATGTGATTGGCGCCGGGCATGTCGGCTTCAACCTCGCCAAGCTCGCCGCCACCATCGGATTCAAGATCCACGTGCTCGACGACCGCGAGAAGTTCGCCAATCCCGAGCGCTTTCCGGATGCCGAATCGGTCGTCGTCGAGACCATCCCGGACTGGCTGCAGCGCGCCGACATCCCGTCCAGCGCATACGTCGTCATCGTGACGCGCGGACATACGCACGACCTCGATGCGCTGCGCTCGCTCGCCAAGCGTGAGCTCAGGTACCTCGGCCTCATCGGAAGCAAGGCCAAGGTGAAACGGATCTACGACGCCCTGCTCGACGAGGGGATGCCCGTCGAGTATCTGCAGCGCGTGCATGCCCCGGTCGGACTCGACATCGGCGCGGTGAGCCCGGAGGAAATCGCGGTCGCCATTCTGGCCGAGCTCATCGCGGTGCGCCGCGGCAAGATCCACGATCCTCGCGTCGCCGCGGTCTCGATGCGCTGGGACAGGCTGGACCGGGTGCCCGCCGAGTAGCCGTGTATAATTGCTTAGCACTCTCGAAGTCTGACTGCTAATGACACCGACGCTTTCACCCCGGGCGGCGCAGATTCTCGCTGCGCTCGTCGGGGAATATATCGATACGGCGGAACCTGTGGGCTCGGCGCGCCTTGCCCGCCGCGCGGGGCTGGGTGTGTCCTCGGCGACAATCCGCAACACCCTCGCAGAAATGGAAGACCTCGGCTATCTGCAGCAGCCGCACACCTCAGCCGGTCGCATCCCTACTGATCGTGGCTATCGCTTCTACGTTGACCAGCTCCTCACGGCGCCTCGCCAGTTGCGGAGCGGCGTGGCGGCCGAAGCGCAATTGCGTCGCGATGCCGGTTCGCCAGCTCTCGCCGAAGATGTGCTGGCCGCGGTGTCGCAAGTGTTGTCGCGCGCGTCGCGCCTAGTGGCCTTCGCGCTGCCGATGTCGGACGGTACGGGTATTCTGAAGGAAATTGAGTTTGTGCCTCTGGCACGCGGTAAGGTGCTAATCGTCGTCGTGACCGATGGCGGGCAGGTGTCGCGCAAGGCGATAGACGTCAGCGACGGGATCCTGCCGCAGGACCTCCGGCAGGCGTCGAACTATCTGAACACGGAATTCGCGGGCCTGCCGATCCGGGAGATCCGCGTGGCCGTGATGGAGCGACTTCGACAGGAGCGCACGCTGGCCGATGCCTTGCTGTCGCGCGCGCTGACACTGGCGCAGTCGGGTCTCGAAGAACGCCCGCGGAAGCCCTCACTCTTTGTGGATGGTGCGTCGGCGCTGCTCGATGACACCTCGGAGGACGGGGGCGTGTCGATCGCCACGGTTCGCGCGCTCTGGCGCATGGTGGAGGAAAAAGAGCGGCTCGTGCGCCTGCTGAACGAATACATCGACGGCCCTGGACTGACGATCGTCATCGGCCAGGAGCACCGAACCCCGGATCTGCACCCCTTCAGCCTCGTCGCAGCGACGTACGCGGACGGATCGCGCCGCGGCACGGTTGGCGTCATCGGTCCGATGCGGATGCACTACTCGAGGACGATTGCCGTCGTGGACGGCGTCGCTCAGGCCGTGTCGCGCGTTCTCCGCGACAGCATGTAGCCATGAAGGACACACCAAACGACATCGACCGCGCATCTGACGCGGACGTCGACGCCACAGCACCGCCGGCGGCGGACGACGCTGCCGAGCTGCGCAAGGAGCGCGACAACCTGCACGATCGGCTGCTGCGACAGGCGGCGGAGTTCGACAACTACCGCAAGCGAATCGATCGCGAGCGGAAGGAGACATCGGAGTACGCGGCAGTGGAGTTTGTGAAGGATCTCCTGCCGGTGATCGACGACTTCGAGCGGGCACTGCAGATCGAGGCGCCAGGCGCCGAATCATATCGTCAGGGGCTGGAAATCATTCACCGGGCGCTGATGGACACGCTGAGAAAGCGCGGCGTGACGGCCGTCGACTCGGTCGGCACGGATTTCGATCCTCATATTCATCAGGCTGTCGCGTACGAGGACGCGCCGGAGCGGCGCGACGGTGAGGTCATCGAAGAATTCGCGCGGGGATACCGGCTTGGCGATCGCCTGCTGCGGCCCGCGATGGTGAAGGTAGCGAAAGCGTGAGCAAACGGGATTACTACCAGATTCTCGGCGTTGAAAAGAACGCCAGCGATCAGCAAATCAAGAGCGCATACCGCAAGCTCGCGCTTCAGCATCATCCCGATCGCAACCCGGGCAACAAAGAAGCCGAGGACAGCTTCAAGGAGGCGGCCGAGGCGTACGCGATCCTCTCGGACGCGGACAAGCGTGCCCGCTACGATCGGTTCGGGCACGCCGGCGTCTCGTCGCAGGCCGGAGCCGGCTTCGATCCGTCTACCTTCGCAGGTTTCGAGGACGTTTTCGGCGGCATCTTCGGCGACTTTTTCGGTGGCGCACGCCGTGGCGGCCCCGAACGCGGCAGCGACCTGCGCTACGATCTCGAAATCAGCTTCGAGGAGTCGGCCAGGGGCGTCGAGACCAGCATCAAAGTCCCGCGGCTTGAAACCTGCGAGAGCTGTCATGGATCCGGGTCGGCGCCCGGCAGCACGCCGACGAGCTGCCAACAATGCCATGGCCGCGGGCAGCAGCGGTTTCAGCAGGGGTTTTTCACCGTCTCGCGGACCTGCGGGCGCTGCCAGGGCACCGGACGCATCATCACGAAGCCCTGCGCCGGCTGCAAAGGCGAAGGCCGCACGCAGCACGAGCGGACGCTGACGGTAAAGATTCCCGGCGGCATTGATCACGGTCAGCGGCTGCGTCTGCACGGCGAGGGCGAGAGCGGCGCCGCGGGCGGACCGGCCGGCGACCTCTACGTGTTCGTCGAAGTGGCCGCCCACGCGTTCTTCCGGCGCGACGGCAACCATCTGGCGGTCGAACTTCCGCTGAACTTCCCGACGCTTGCGCTCGGTGGATCCATCGACGTACCGACGCTCGACGGCAAGGAAGCGTTCAAGGTGCCGGAAGGCACACAATCAGGCACGACGTTCCGGCTGCGCGGCAAGGGTATGCCCGACGTGTCTGGCCGGGGTCGCGGCGACCTGTTCTTCACGCTGCAGGCCGTCACGCCAAAGAAGCTCACCAAGGAACAGCGGGCCGCGCTCGAGCAGCTTGGCCACGCGTTGCCGAAAGAGAAGTTCGATCCGCGCCCGTCGCGCGAGACCGAGGCCGAAGAGAAGAACATCTTCGACAAGGTCAAAGATATTTTTGGGTAAGACCTGGCCTGCGCTCGACATTCATGTGCCGGGCTGCGATCCTCAGCTGCAGGAACTCGTTCTCGCGGAACTCGACGACTTCCAGCCGACGGCCATCCAGGATTTCGACGACACAGCTCGCCTTCGAGCGTTTTTCACGACTGCTGAGACCCGGGACTCTGCGGCCCGCGGGCTCGCGCTGGCGTTCGGCACTCACGTGTTTGTCGAGCAGGTGGACATCGACGACGAGGATTGGGCCGCACGATCGCAGTCGCACATCGGCGCCATCGCGATTGGCCGATTGGTCATCTCGCCGCCATGGGACGTGCCGGACAAGACGGCCGATGTTCTCAATATCATCATTCGACCGTCCACAGGCTTTGGGACCGGTCACCACGCAACGACCAGGCTGACTCTACGCGCTCTGCAATCACGGAATGTGGCGAATCGCACCGTTCTCGACATCGGATGCGGCTCAGGCGTACTCGCGATCGCCGCCGTGTCGCTCGGTGCGACATCGGCGATGGGCGTCGACATCGATCCCGACGCCCTGGCGAACGCCAGAGAAAATGCCGAGCTCAACGGTGTCGCCGGCTCGGTGCGCTTCGAGGAACGCGACTTCCGTCATCTGAGCTCCCCTGCCGACGTGGTCATGGCGAATCTGACGGGTGGATTGCTGGAAAGCTCGGCCCCGAAGCTGGCCGAGCTGGTGAGGCCAGGCGGTTATCTGATTGTGAGCGGATTCATGGACAGCGAAAAGGGCGTCGTCGAGACACTGGCTGCACTGCTGACGTTGCAGGAACTCGCACAAGAGGAAGAGTGGATGTGTGCTGTACTCGCACGACGCTGAGAATTGCAGATTGAAGATTGGAGTATTGGAACATTACGAAGTATTGAATTTCGTAATTCCGCAATGCTCCAATCTTCAATCTGCAATT
>JAMQPK010000120.1 GCA_023717525.1 Vicinamibacterales bacterium
ATGAGACCACTCGCCTTGCTTGTCGGCGTGATCATCGCGGTCGTCGGCCTCGTTGGGATTGTCTACCCCGCGTTGCTCGTCGCTCTCTTCAGAAACTCCGTGACGCCCCCCGCGCTCTACGGCGTCGCCGTCATCCGCGTCGTCATGGGGTCGGTGTTCATCCGTGTATCGCGAGTGGCGCGGGCCCCCAGGCTGCTTCGCGCAATCGGCGCCATCGTTATCGTGGCCGGCGTTGCGACGCCGCTGTTGGGTGCCGACCGAGCACACGCCATGATGTCGTGGGGCGTCGCTCAGGGCCCTGTGTTCATACGTCTGGTGGGTGGACTCGCGGTGCTTCTCGCTGCCGTGCTCATCCGCGCAATCGGCTTGCGATCCCGCTGAAAGGGTGTATGGTATCGCCCGGAGGACAGTCTATGAAACGGTTCGTGATACCCGCCTTTTCCTGCCTGAGTCTGATTGCGATTGCGCATCCGTCATACGCACAACTCGCGCCCTACAACGCGGCTGGCGTCACCTACGGGCACGTGCATGTGAGCACGGGCAACGCGGACGCCATGAAGAAGATGTGGGTCGAGCAGTTCGGCGCCGTGCTTTCCACCAAAGGGACGTTTACCATCGCCAAGCTGCCGGGCATGATGGTCGCCTTCCGCGCCACCGCACCGACCAGCGGGACGGAAGGCGCGGCGATGGATCATTTCGGTCTCAAAGTGCCGAGCCTGGCGCAGGCCATTTCGAAATGGAAAGCCGCCGGCTTCGAGGTGCAGCGAGAGTTCAAAGGCGGCGAGGGCTTTCCGAACGCGTTTCTGATCGGGCCCGACGGGCTTCGGTTCGAGCTGCAGGAGGACACCACGTTGAAAGCGCCAGCTGCCGCGTATCATGTCCATTTCCGCGTGCCTGAGCCGGAAAAGTTGCGCGACTGGTACGTCACGACGTTCGGGTTGACCGCCGGCAAGGTTGGCAACTTCCTGACGGCCGAGGCGCCGGGCGTGCGATTGATGTTTCAGACGGCACCGGCCGCACCGACGATTACCAGCACGCGTGGCACCACGGTCGATCACATCGGCTTTGAGGTCAAGAACCTGAAGGACTTCCGAGGCAGGCTGGAAGCGAGCGGCGTGAAGTTCGACACGCCCTATCAGGAAATCCCGGCAATCGGTTTGAACATTTCGTACCTGTTCGATCCGATGGGCACGTACATCGAGGTTACTGAGGGATACACGGGTTACTGACACTATAGGTGGAAAGTGGACGGTAGAAGGTGGAAAGTAGGTTAAAAGTACTTCGTCACTTACCTTCTACTTTCCACCTTCCACTTTCCACCTACAGATCACACACCGAGGAGGTTACATGCGGCGAAGGGCTTCAACCGTCGTCTTCCTGATTTCCCTGCTCTGGATATCCTCCGTCGTTGCGCAGAGTCCAGGCGCGAAGCCGCTTGTCCTGAACCCGATTGCCGCGACGTCCGGCACGGGAGTCAGCAACGCGGCCTTGCTCGATCGCCCGGAGGTTCGCGTGCTACGCGTGGACGTGCAGCCCGGAGGGGTCCGCAACATCCACACGCACGACGACACGCTGTTCCATCTCTTCATCCCCGTTGCTGGCGGTGCGCAGTTCGAGCTGGAACCGGACAAGCCCGTCGATCTCGCGACCTGGCAGGCGCAGTTCATCAAGGGTGGCGTCAAGCACGGTTTCAAGAACACGGGGACGACTACGACGACCGTCATCGAAGTGTTCGTGAAGAAACAACAGTGATCTAGGCGTCGCGAAGGGCGTGCAGCAGCTCGCGCAGGCGGCGCTGTTCTTCAATCATTTCCTCGCGCTCGACGCGGCGCACGCGATCCAGGCCGCCGTCGAGAATGAAGCTCGCGACCCCATGCAGTTCGCCGCGATCGAGAAACGTGCCATGGCCTTTGCACACATCGACAACGGCGCCAGAGAGCCGGCCAAAGTTGATGCGGTTCATCAGCTTCTTGCAGCGAGGGCATGGCCGGTAGTGAACATGTTCCCGAGCCTTGGGCAGGGTACTGTCGGCGGGCACAGCTGCAGGCCGATGGCTCAGGATGCTCGCCTGACTCTCGCGATCGTTGCATAGCCGTTCGAACGCCGAAGCCTCCAGCCACGTGCCGTCGCAGGTGTCGCACTCGAGTAGATCGGTCGCGCCCACCTTCACCCATCGCATGCGTCCGTTGCAGGCCGGACATGGCGTCGTCTGGCCATCCACGACTTCCGTGCGGCTGCGCGCTGTCCCGCAGTGCGGGCAGAACGCCGCTCCTTGAAACAGCAGCTTGAAACAGAGCGGACAACTGACCTGTGCCAGCACGGCGCGGCAATAGCCGCAGCGCGCCGAGGCGGCGGCCGCCGGCGCCCCACAGCTCGGGCATCGCAGGGTTTCGGCCGGAATTTCACTCAAGTGGTTGGCTCCATCGGCCGATACGACGGGTAGCAGGGAGGAACGTGTCGATGGGTGTCATGAATCTGATCAAGGGAGAACTCCTCGAGATCGTCGACTGGACAGACGAGTCGAGAGATACGCTGACGCATCGTTTCCCGGATCACGACAAGGCGATCAAGAACGGCGCGCAGCTGATTGTACGCGAGTCGCAGCGCGCGCAATTCGTCTATCTGGGCGAGTTCGGAGACACATTCGGGCCCGGACGGCACACGCTGACGACCGACAACATCCCGGTCCTCACCCGTCTGCGATCGTGGAAGTACGGCTTGGATTCGCCGTTCAAGGCGGATATCTATTTTCTCAATACCCGCCTTTTTACGGGCAACAAGTGGGGAACGACCAATCCCGTCATGATGCGGGACGCCGACCTGGGCGTCGTCCGGGCGCGCGCCTTTGGCACCTACGATTTCCGGATTGTCGATCCGAAGCTGTTCCTGAAGGAAGTTGCCGGATCCGATGGAGACTTCACCCTCGATGAATTTCTCGAGACGATGAAGTCGAGGATTGTCAGCGTGTTCGGCAGCGCCCTCGCGTCGGCGAATATTCCGGTGCTCGACGTGGCCAGCCGGTATGCGGAGCTCGGCGAGGCGCTGCTGCCGCTCGTGAATTCCTCGGTCGTGAGCAAGTACGGCGTGCAGCTCGCCAGCTTCATCGTTGAAAACGTTTCCGTCCCGTCTGAAGTCGAACAGGCGATCGACAAGCGGTCCAGCATGGCTGCGGTCGGCAACTTGAACGACTACGTAAAGTTCCAGATGGCGCAGGGGATGGAGAAAGGGAGCAGCTCGGCAGGCGTGGCCGCCGAACTGGCGGTTGGCCTGTCGATCGCCCAGCAGATCATGCAGGCCGGCGGGCCAGACCTCATCTCTCCTGCCGACGCGGCGCGCGCGCTCGGAGTGCCCGAGTCCGACGTGGTCGCCGTGATCGAATCCGGCGAGATGGTGGCGAAGAAGATCGGCACGTCGTATCGGATCAAGCGATCGGACTTCCAGAACTACCTGAGCCGGTAGCCTGACGAAATCTACTTCCGGCTGCTCACGCGCAGGCGCTGAATCTGGCTCGTCGCGTCCTCAATCTGCAGCTCCAGAATTCGCTTGCCGAACAGCGCCGTCGATTTCGCCGGGTTGCCGACGTGTCCCTGCCCGTCGCCGGCCTTTCCCGGCCCCATCTTGTCAAAACGGAGCATCGACGGATTCAGGTACATCAGGCTCGATGTATCGTGCGTACCGGCGTGCGAGCCGACGTCGTCCGCGCTGACGCCCTGGCTGACGACGTAGTCGTCGCCGCGTCCCGGATAGTAATCGGTCAGGTGGTGCACACGCACTTTGGTGGCGGCCCACTCCTTGTTCAGCGCTTCCGCCACGATCTTCTGGCCTGCCTGATTTCCTCCGCTGTCGCCCATCAGCGCAATGTCGGTAAAGCCATGCTGCCGGAAACTGCGGGCCGCGTACTCGAGCACCTTCGCAAACACGTCCTGCGGCGTTGTAATCGTCCCGGCGAAGCGCATATGGCCCGTCGGCGGATTCACATCGCCTTCAGGCACGTAAGCCACGACCGGTGCCACAAGGGCGTTGCCCAGACGCCTGGCGACTTCGCCCGCTTTGTATTTCACGAGGTAGTTGTGCTTTCCGAGCACCATGTGCGGCCCGTTCTGTTCGGTGCCGCCCGTCGGGATGATGACGGTGGTCTTGCCCGCGGCAATGGCGTCGCGCACTTCGACCCACGTCATGTCCTCGAGGAACACCGTATCGAGGGCCTGGGCAAACGCAGGAATCGGGCCGGCAGCACACGCAAGGGCGACCAGCGACGCGAGAGCAAAGCGCATCACAACCTCCTGTTTGGGGCATTCTAGCGGGTATACTCCGCGGCATGAAAGGGCGCGCCATCGATCTGAAACGCTGGAAACGGCGCGAGCACTTCCTTCTGTATCGCCGCTACGCTCAGCCATTTTTCAGCGTGTGCGTCGAGGTCGATGTGACGCGCGCATGGGACAGGTGCCACGCGCCGGGCGGCGCATCGTTCTTCCTGGCGTCGCTTCACCGGATGCTGAAAGCGGCCAACGCGACAGAGGCCTTCAGGCTTCGCATTCGGAAGCGCGGGGTGTGGCTGCACGAGCGCGTGGCGGTCGGGACGCCGATTTCCCGGGATGACGGGACGTTTGCATTTGCCCGGTTTGAATTCGTTGAGCAATTCGATCGCTTCTCGGCCCGCGGCGAGAGCGCCATGGCCAGGAGCCGGATGCGCAAGACACTGGCCCTCGAGAACGCCGCAGCGGACGACATCGTCTATCACTCGACCCTGCCGTGGCTTCGCTTCACGTCGCTCACCAACGCGCTTCCCGGCGGAGACGAATCGATCCCGCGCATCGTGTTTGGCAAGTGCACTCAGGAAGGCGGCGCCAAGACGAAGATGCCCATCGGCGTCGAGGTTCATCACGCGCTCGTCGATGGCGTGGATGTGGCAAGGTTCATCGAGCGCTTCCAGGTCGAACTCAATTCCTTCGAGTGAGACAACGATCATGAAGAGAGCCATCCTGTTCGCTCTGATCCTCGGCGTCGTGAACGCCGGTGCGCAATCTCGAAATACGAGCCAGGTGCTGAGCATCTATCTGGTTGACGTCGAGGGAGGCAACGCCACGCTGTTCGTCTCGCCGTCTGGGGAATCGGTCCTGATCGACACTGGGAATGTGGCTCCAGGGGCCGCTCGCGACGCGGAACGGATCATGGCCGCCGCAAAGGATGCCGGCATCAGTCAGATCAACACCCTGATCACCACCCACTGGCACAACGATCACTTCGGCGGCATGGCGGAGTTGGCCAACCGCCTTCCGATTCGGCATTTCGTGGATCATGGGCCGAACGTTCAGCCGGCTGCCGCACCTGACGAGTTCTTGCAGAAGGTGTATCCCACGTTGTACGGGAAGAGCACTCACACAGTGGTGAAGCCGGGTGACAGGATTCCAATCGCCGGGCTCGAGTGGCGCATCGTCAGCGCAGGAGGCCAGACCATCAAGACACGGTTGCCTGGAGCGCAACAGGCGAACCCGTTTTGCGGCGGCTTCAAGCCGCACACGGTGAACCCCGTGTCGGGTCTTCCTGTCGGGAATACGGAGGATGAGCAGTCGGTCGGGTCGCACGTCACGTTTGGCCGATTTCGCGCCGTGCATCTTGGAGATCTCACCTGGAACAAGGAATTCGAGCTGATGTGTCCGGAGAATCGCCTTGGGACCGCCGATCTGTTCGTCGCGTCACGTCATGGCCAGCCGAGTTCGAACTCCGAGCTGCTCGTGCACGCCATTCGGCCCCGCGTTGCCATCGTGAACAACGCCGCACGGAAGGGCGGGCAGGGCGACGCCATGCGGGTGCTTTACACGTCCCCGGGACTTGAAGGCATCTGGCAGGCCCACTACTCCCTTCTTGGAGGGCGGGAGTATGCTGTTCCAGGAATCTTCATCGCCAACGAGAGCGAAGAGACGCCGCACGACGGCGAAGCCCACTGGATCAAGGTTCTCGCGCGCGCCGATGGAACATTCACCGTCACCAACAGCCGCAACGGTTTCAGCAGGAGTTACTGATGCGATTCTTTTCCGCCCTCGTCGCGCTCGTCGTCGCTGTCCCGGTGGTCGGGGACGCCCATTTCAAGCTGCTCGAGCCTGCCTCGTGGATCGTCTCTAATGACCGCGGCGATCCTCAGAAGGCGGGGCCGTGCGGAGGAGACGCGAAGGATCCCGGCACGCCAACCAACGTCGTCGGCAAGGCGGTGGGCGGCCAGATGCTCCGCTTGAAGGTGCAGGAAACCGTCTACCATCCCGGCCACTATCGAGTGGCGCTCGCGGTGAATTCGCGAGACGAGCTGCCGGCTGACCCGGTCACGACAACCAGGGAGACAGAGAAGGGGCCACAGTCGATCTGGGCCGTGATTCAGAGCCCGCCGCAGAAGCCTGTGCTCGTCGACGGCTTGTTCCAGCATTACACGCGGCCGGCGCAGCCGCAGATTTACGAAGCCGACGTTCAGCTTCCGAACGTCAGCTGCCGGAAATGCACGTTGCAGATCGTGCAGTGGATGGCGCAGCACGGATACAACAATCCCGGTGGCTACACCTACCACCACTGCGCTGATGTGCAGATCACTGCGGATCCTTCGAAGCCGCTCGATACGGGGTGGCCAGAAAGCCGCTGAGCTTGCCGATCTAGGCCGCTGCCGGTGTGATGATTTGCTCGAGCCGGTTCACGACTTCCTGGAAACCGAGCCGTTTGTAGAGCAGAAACGCGCCGTGACGTCGAATGATCGCCCTTTCGGTCGAGGCGACTTCGTCCGCGCCGGTGAGAATGACGACCGGAATATTGCTGTACCGCTCTTCCAGCCGCATTTGTTCGAGCACTTCCAGCCCCGAACGATGGTGAGCCAGATAGAGGTCCAGAATGACGGCGTCGATCGGCGTCGTCTTCAGACGCTTCAGCGCCGTGTCAGGATCGGGCGCCTGGACGACGTTGCATCCGGCGCGGCCAAAAAACTTCTCGAGAATGCATCGCGTCGTCAGCGCGTCCTCGACGACGAGAACGGTGCGCCGCCAGCTGTCTCCCAGGAGGATGGTCATGCGGAGACATACACAACATCGATACCAACCAGGCAGATGCGACAAGTCCCATTGTTACAGCACTTACAAGCGTGTTCAGAAATGGTAGCCGTGCTGGACATTACAGCCGTGGCATGGCTTGCTGCACGCTTGTAAGCATTGTTTCCCCCTTCTCTTACCCTTCCTTTACCGTTAAAGTAATCGCCAACCAAAGGAGTACGTCGAATGGCAGCAGCGGCTCATCGCCTCGGCGCGGCGCTCGGTATTGCTTCGCTTGCCGTTTGTGCCGGTCGCGTGGTGGCTCAGGGGCCGTCCGATCGGCCGACGTTCCGGGTGGCGTCCACGCTGATCGAACTCACCATGACAGCGCGGGATGGGAACGGGAATCCGGTGACCGATCTGAGGCAGGATGAGATCGTCATCACCGAGAACGGAAAACCGCGCGAGGTGGCGTTTTTTCGCTTCGAAGGCGCGATCGATAACGCGCCGGCGTTTGTCGCAAAACCGCTTCCGCCCGCGGTGTTCACCAATCGTATTGAGTACACACCGGGACCTCCGCGCAACATCACCGCGATCGTCATCGATGCCGTCAACACGCGGCCGGAAGATCAGATGACCGTCCGCTCGCAGGTGTTGAGCTATCTGAGCACGATTCCCGTTGACGCGCGAATCGCGCTATATCGTGCGGGTGAGCGCGTGCACATCCTTCACGACTTTACTGACGACATCGCATCGCTCCGCGCCCGCATGTCGAAGCAGGCGCTCGAGGCGACCATCCAGACACAGACCAACATCACGGTCGAAAAGCCCGACATCCAAGATTTCCTGAGGCAGGCTTTCGACAGCGAGTATCTCCAGGTGCTCGAGCTATCCAACAAGGAGATCGCCAGGTTTGAAGAGCTGTCCAATCAACAAATCCAGGACCGCAGAAGCAATCTGACCCTCGCGTCCCTCGAAGCCCTCGGAGACCATCTCGCCGGGATTCCCGGCCGAAAGAGTGTCGTGTGGATCACCGCGGGCACCCCGATGGCCACGATTGGCGCCGGAGATCCCTGGCTGAAGACCTATGAGCGGGCCATTCGCGATACGTCGCAACGCCTGGCGACTCAGGGGGTCACGCTCTACCCGGTAGAAGCAACCGGGCTAAGGCCGGTCGAGTTGAAGTTGACCGCAAGCGGCCGAGGCGATTCTCGTGGAAGCGTCAGTCCCACTGCGCAGCGGGCCGCAACGACAGGAGCGAACCAGCCGGCCTCTCTCGCTGCGTTGTCGACCACGCCCGATCAAGTGCGTCTGCCATCGGCGCTCGATTTGCTAGCCGACGTTACCGGCGGGCGTTTCCTGCGGAACACCAACGACCTCACTGCGGGGATGAAAGCGGCGGCATCCGATCTGCGCAGCTCGTATTCACTCGGGTTCTATACGCCAGAGGACGCGGATGACAAGTGGCATCCTTTCAAAGTCCAGGTGCGGCGTCCGGGCGTGAAGATCGTGAGCCGCCAGGGGTATCTCGGCGTGGCACCGAAGCAACCCCGCGAGTGGCAGGCGTCCGACTGGCGAGACGCGGCAAACAATCCGCTGCGCTCAACAGGCGTTCGTATTGAAGTGCGCTGTGTGCTTGCGTCGGGAGTTGTGAGGGCCGAGGTACAGCTTGCGGCTGATGACCTTCATCTCCGCGAGATGGGCGCCGGTCTCGTCGCCGAGTTCGAGATTGCCGTGGCCGAGAAGACGGCCGATGGATTGTCGGGCCTTCGCCATGAGGCGCTGGCATTCCAGTTGGACGCCCGCCAGGCGCAGGATCCTTCGGCCGCAAAGGTTCGTTTCCCCAAGCAATGGCCGATCGCGCCGACGACGACCATGCTCCGGCTGATCGTCTACGACCGGTTCAGTGACAGGTACGGCACGGTCGACGTACCCGTATCGCATCTCCAGGGAAGTCAGATATGAAACCGACGAAAGCAGCGGGCGTCCTCCTGCTCGTCGGAGCGGCCTTCGGCACGCTCGGAGCCCAGAATCGGAAGCCTTACACCACGTGGAGCGCGTACGAGGGCTCTCCTGATTCCATGCAGTACTCGGCGCTCGTCCAGGTTAACCGGAACAACGTCAAGCAGCTTGAGGAAGCGTGGTTCTTTCCGGTGCCCGGCGACCCGCCGTACGAAAGGATGCCATTCAATCCACTCGTCGTCGACGATGTGATGTACGTCGCCGGCGTCAAAGGCGTGGTCGTTGCGCTCGATGCGGCGACCGGCCGGCCGAAGTGGACCTCCACTGAGGTTGCGACAGAGCGAGGACTGGCGTACTGGGAAAGCCGGGATCGCGCGGATCGGCGAATCATCCTGTCGGGCGGTGGCGGTCTGCGCGAGATCAGCGCGCAAACCGGCGAATTAGTCAAAGGCTTCGGTAACGCCGGGTTCGTCGACATGCGCACGGGCAGCCCGCGCCGCCTTGCGGGACCGAGCAACAGCCCAGGGCGTGTGTTCGAGAATCTGATCATCGTTGGATCGAATACGGGCGAGGGATTTGGGTCGCCGCCGGGAGATGTGCGGGCCTACGACGTGCTCAGCGGAAAACGCGTGTGGACGTTCCACACGATTCCTCGCCCAGGCGAGTTCGGCTACGAAACGTGGCCGCCGGAGGCGTGGCAGTACGCGGGAGGCGCGAATGTGTGGGGTGATATCACCATCGACGAGAAGAACGCGATGGTGTTCTTCCCCACGGGATCGCCGACCGCAGATCTCTATGGCGCGGATCGCGCCGGGAACAACTTGTTCGGTAACTCTCTGGTCGCGTTGAATGCGCGAACGGGCGAGCGTGCGTGGCACTTTCAGGTTGTGCATCACGACATGTGGGACTACGACCTGACGACATCGCCAAAACTGCTGACGGTCCGCAACAATGGGCGCAGCGTCGACATCGTCGCGCAGGCCGGGAAGACGGGGTTCCTCTACGTGTTCGAGCGGCTTACGGGCAAGCCCCTCTGGCCGATCGAAGAGCGCCCGGTGCCCAAGAGCGAAGTGCCCGGCGAAATCTCGTCGCCAACGCAGCCGATTCCGACCAGACCTCCGGCATTTGCCCGCCAGGTCTTCAAGCCTGAGGATGTGAATCCGTTCATGACCCAGGAGGAACAGGAAAAGCTGAAGCAGCAGGTCCGCGACGCTGCCAACGAAGGCCTGTTTACTCCGTCGAGCCATTTGCGTTACCACATCCAGTTCCCCGGCGCCTGGGGTGGAGGCAATTGGGGCGCAGCGGCAGCGGATCCCGCGACCGGCATGCTCTTCATCCGCAGCCTGGAAATGCCGAGCTATCGAAAGATGTCGGAGAGCCAGCCCGCACCCGCATCGTCGATGCCAACCGGTCTGCGCGAGCAACGCGGGTTCGGTGTCTATACGCAGCTATGCTCGACGTGTCACGGTCCAGGGGCAACGCCGATGCGTTCGCCGGCCGACCTGGGCCCCGATACGTTCCGGTTGGTCGTGCGTCAGGGCAAGGATTCAATGCCCGCCTTTACCGACGCCCTGCTCTCGAGCGCGAGCGTCGATGCGCTCGAGTCGTACTTGATGAGTCTGCCGCTCGGCGAGGTGCAGATCGAAGACACGCCGACGCTGCGGCTTCCGCAGAATCCTGCCCGCTACTCTGGTCCGCCGGTGCGCTACTCGGGGTCGTTCTCGGCTGGCTGGTATACGAGCAATGGGTTGCCCGCCGTAGGCCCACCATGGACGCAGTTGGTTGCGTACGACTTGAACGATGGCACGATCAAGTGGCGGGTGCCGGATGGCAACGCCCCCGGCCTTGCAGAGAAAGGCATCACAGGCACCGGCACGGTGCGCCCGAGAAATGGCCCCGTGGTGACGGCCGGAGGGCTCGTCTTCGTGGCCAATTCACAGGATCGGATGCTGCGCGCGTACGACAAGAACAGCGGAAAGATTTTGTGGGAGAAAGAACTGGAAGCGAATCCGGAGGGCGTTCCTGCGGTGTACGAGGTAAACGGGCGCCAGTACATTGCGTTCGCGGCAGGTGCGTCGTGGGGCGACGGAGGCGATCCTGTGTGGAGAAATGCCTTTCATCGAAAGCAGGGAATAGTGGAAGCCCAGGGGTACCATGTTTTTGCACTTCCGCGAACTGGAAAGTAGATACTTGACCATCTAGAGGATGCCAACATGAAGTCGAATGCGAGCGCGATCTCTGCGACATTGTTTTTGATCGCGACCTTGGCGGCGCGTGCCAGCGCGCAGCCGCAGCAGCCGTCAGAGTTCCCGCGAGCCGCCGACGCCTACGAACGGGTGTCGTGGCGCACGCGCACGCTGGTGGGGAACGAACGGCTCACCAACTGGAGGTTTGCGGTGCCCGCCACTGGGCTCGCCGCTCCCACACTGTGGGATGCCGCAATCCGGGCTGACGCCGCCCTCATCAATTTTCTGGAAGGATCGCCTGCGCAGAGGGTGGGTGGCGGCCTCGACAAGAACTTCGACTACAACCTGACGCCCGCGGAGCGGACTGCGCTGAAGGCAAAGCTGGGTCTCGAGGCCGTTCTCACGTATCGCCTCGATACCCTTCCTGGCGACACAGATTCACGACGGAAGATCTTCATGTTTGCCAGAGACATGGGCATCACGACTATCGTCGTGCCTTTTACGTCGCAATTCGGCGGCCTCAACGCGCTTGGAGAGGAATTCGGCGTCAACGTCGCCGTGCTCGGCGGCAACGCTGCCGTATCGATGAAGGCTGTGGAAGGCCTCGGCAGGCGAGTGGGCATCGGCATTGACACGGGCGACTGGACGCAGAGCGGTCTCGCGTCGCGCGACGGGCTCGCGATGGTGAAAGACCGCCTGATCTATGTGAGGCTCCGGGATCGATCGGGTCGCGGCGCCAACGCGCGCAACGTTCTGCTCGGCAAGGGTGTCGGCAATGTTGCTGAGTTCTTCAACGAGCTGAACCGGCTGAACGTAAGACCTCTGGCGCTCGTGCTCGACACGACAGGCGTCGTGAACGCGCCCGGCGATATTTTTCCTGCGGCAGCCGCATTCGAAGATGTCGTTCAACCGGCCTACGCCGCAAACTTCATCGAGTTTTCGAAAACTCGGCCCATTCGGCGCGACCTCGTCACGCCTGGCCGGGGCGAGACGCTCCTGGCAAGTGATATCGCGTCGCGAAGCAACGAGATTCAACAGAAGATCATCGCCGCGATTCCGCCCAAGCCGCTGGCGGCACCCAGGAAGGCGCGCAAGCTCCTTGTGATGGAGAGCCTGGAGGGCATGTCGCACACCACCATTCCTCTCACCAACATCATGATCGAGGAGATGGGCAAGAAGACCGGAGCCTGGACGACGGAGTTCAGCAACGATCTGAATAACCTCCGGTATCCGAAGATCAAGGAGTACGACGCGATCTTTCTGAACAGCATTGTCGGCGAGTGGCTGCCCGATCCGAAGCTTCGAGAGGACCTCGTGCGGTACATCCGAGATGGCGGCGGCATCGGCGGCATTCACGGTACGCCGTGGGCGTCGCGCAACTGGGACGAGTTTGCCGAAATCATCGGGTCGCAGAGTGCGCCGCATCGGATAGAAAACGGCGTCCTGAAGGTGTACGACAAGAACAGCCCGATCGTGTCGTCGTTCCACTTCGAGGATCTGCCGTTTCGCGAGGAGTTCTACCGCTTCGAGATGGAAGGCAACGGCCGCCTGCGGTGGGACAAGGTCCGCGTGCTGCTGACCGTCGATCTCGATGAAAAGGTGCCGGCGTCGACCGACAAGCCGTGGACTGGCTACAAACGCGCTGACAAGGTGTACCCGGTCGCGTGGATTCGCAGTTACGGCAAAGGGCGCGTGTTCTACAATTCGATGGGCCACATGAACGAGACGTTCATGAAGCCGGAGATCGTCGAGCACTTCCTTGCTGGTATTCAGTACATGCTGGGCGATCTCGATGCGAACGCGGCGCCGAATCCGCATAAATGAGCTAGGAGGCTTAATGCGACGGGCTGGTGTTGTTCTGGCGTTGATAGCGTTGTCACTCGTTGCGCCGGCAGGCCGGCCGGTCGTCGTTGCGGCGGCCGGATCGTGCGAGAGCCTGGGGTCGCTGGTGCTGCGCAGTGCGCGCGTCACATCGGCGACGGAAGTGGCTGCGGGCGCGTTCACGCTGCCCGTTCCGCCAGGAGGACGTGGGCTGCCTCCAGCGGCAGCGAGAGCCTACGCGTCCCTTCCGGCGTTCTGCCGGGTGCAGGCGACGGCGATGCCGACGAGCGATTCCGATATCAAAATGGAAGTCTGGTTGCCGGCAAGTGGATGGAACGGGAAGTTCCAGGCGGTCGGCAATGGCGGCTGGGCAGGGACGATTTCGTACACGGCGCTGGCCGCGGCGGTTGCCGGAGGATACGCGGGCGCCAGCACCGATACGGGCCACTCTACGCCGGGCAGCGATTTTGCGATCGGCCACCCCGAGAAGCTCGTCGACTACGCACACCGCGGCGTGCACGAGATGACCGTGCAGTCGAAGGCCATCATCAACGCGTTCTACGGGAATGCGCCGAAGACGTCGTTCTGGAACGGATGTTCGACCGGCGGACGCCAGGGCATTGCTGAAGCATCGATGTACCCCGCTGACTTCGATGCGATCGTTGCCGGTGCATCTCCTCATCCTTCTTCGCGTTTGCACGCGATCAGGCTGGCTGTCAGCTTCGTGGTGAACCGTTCGGCCGACAGCGCCATTCCTGCGGCGAAGCTGCCGGTCCTGCACAAGGCCGTGCTGGACGCGTGCGACACGCTTGATGGCGTGAAGGATGGCGTGATCGAGAATCCCACGCGGTGCCATTACGATCCGAAGACGCTCGTGTGCAAGGAGAGCGACGGTCCTTCGTGCCTGACGGCGGCACAGGCCGAAACGGCGCGGATCCTCTATGCCGACGTCAAGCATCCTGTCAGCGGTCGAGTGCTGTACTCGCCGTTGCTGCAGCCCGGCTCCGAGCTCTCGTGGGCGACGCTGGCGGGTCCCACACCGTTTCCGAATGCGATTGACGGCTTCAAGGTCTTCGTCGCCAAGGACGCGAACTGGGACTGGCATACGTTCAAGCCGGCTACCGACGTCGACAAACTGGAAGAGCTCGGCACGGTTATCGATACGGCCAGGCCGAATCTGAAACCATTCTTCGATCGCGGAGGCAAGCTGCTGATGTATCACGGATGGGCCGACCGGCAGGTGCCCGCGATGAGCAGCGTCGATTACTTCGAAAGCGTGCTCGGCGCGGTCGGCAAGGGAGCTGCCGGAAAATCGATCCAGTTGTACATGATTCCCGGGATGGATCACTGTCAGGGCGGACCGGGCACCGACACATTCGACAAGATGGCCGCGATCGAGGAGTGGGCCACGAAGGGCGCGGCCCCGAAATCGATCGTCGCGTCGCATGCAACGAACGGCACCGTCGATCGCACTCGGCCGCTCTGCCCTTATCCGCAGGTGGCGCAATACAAGGGCAGCGGAAGCACGGATTCTGCCGAGAACTTCGCCTGCGTCGTGGCGAAATAATAAGGAGTCAGCATGAAACGAAACTACAAAGCGGGCGTCACGTTGATGGCGGCCATCGCCGTGCTCGGCGTCACGCAATGGGCGCTGCAGACCTCTGGGCAGGCGCAGACGCCACAGACCGTGCAGGGCCCGATGTTCCAGGTCGATCCGTTCTGGCCGAAGAACCTGCCGAACAACTGGGTGCTCGGGTCGGTCGTGGGTCTCAGCATCGACGCGCGCGACCACGTGTGGATTACCCATCGCGGCAACGTCGCGCCGAAGGAAGCCGGTATGCTGCCCGGCACAAACGGAACGCAGCAACCAGGCGGATCGCCGCCGGCGATGCCCGGCGACAAACGCCGAATCTCCGATATCTGCTGTGAGGTCGCGCCACCCGTTCTGGAGTTCGATCCCGAGGGCAATGTGGTGTCCTCGTGGGGCGGGCCAGGAGCCGGCTACGAGTGGCCGCCGTCGATGCACGGCGTCACGGTTGACGGCAAGGACAACGTGTGGCTTGCGGGCAATCAGGGCAACACGGTGCTGAAGTTCACACGGCAGGGAAAGTTCCTGCTGCAGATCGGAAAGAACGGCCAGAGCAAGGGGAACACCGACACGGCGAACCTCGGACGGCCTGCGGAAGTTGAAATCGATATGGCCGCAAACGAAGCGTACGTGGCCGACGGCTATGGCAACCGGCGGGTGATTGTCTACGACGCGACGACGGGCGCGTACAAGCGGCATTGGGGCGCCTACGGAAAGAAGCCGGACGACACGGATCCGGGTCCCTACGATCCAGACAAGCCGCTGCCGCAGGTGTTCTGGACCGTGCACTGTGCGCAGATTGCGAACGACGGCCTCGTCTACGTGTGCGACCGCGCGAACGATCGCATCCAGGTCTTCAGAAAAGACGGGACGTTCGTGAAGGAGGCGCAGCTCGCCCGCCGGACGCTCGGCGACGGTGCGGTGTTTGACATGGCGTTCTCGAAGGACGCTCCGCAGAAATACCTCTTCATCTCTGACGGTGCGAATCATCGCATCTGGACGTTGCTGAAGGACCCGCTCCAGGTGGTGAGCCATTTCGGCAGCGGGGGACGGCAACCCGGCCAGTTCTACTCGCCGCACAACGTGGCGCTCGACTCGAAGGGCAACATCTACACAGTCGAGACGTATGAGGGGAAGAGACTGCAGAAGTTCAACTACAAGGGCGTGGGGGCAGTGAGGGCGTCAACGAACTAGGTCCTTGGTCCCTGGTCCTTGGTCCTTGGTCCCTGGCAGGGGCGGCGATACGGAGCTATCGCCGCCCTTTTTTTCTTTGTGCCCGAAACCCATTTCGTTGGATCTGAAGGCCTGAAGCGACACCGGTAAAGTATTTGGCTTTACCGGTTAAGTTAGCCTTGACACTCCTCCCGGTCCGTCTGTATAAGTAGCCTCACATTTCTTGTGTTCTAACTCTGAAAGCACCAAAGAGGGGGGAGAGGTATGAGTCGCCTCAAGCTGTTGGTCTTGTCGTTGGCCTTGCCGTTGTTGCTGTTCGGCACGAGCGTCTACGCACAGACTTCCGGCGCCGGTTCGATGTTCGGGTCCGTTGTCGATGCGTCGGGACAGGTCGTTCCTGGCGCCGACATCATCATCACGAACGAGCAGACCGGCGAGGTCCGCCGCGGTGTCTCGAACGAGGTCGGTGACTACACGTTCCAGGCGCTCCTGCCAGGACCCTACACAGTCCGCGCGGAGTTGTCTGGCTTCAAGCCATACGAAATCAAGAGCAACCAGGTGCTCGCCAATAACCGATTGTCGATGCGGCCGCTGCGGCTCGAGGTCGGCTCTTTGTCCGAGACGGTCAGCGTAACCGCCGTCGGTGAAGTAGTGGCGACGACCGTCACGTCGCACCAGGCGCTCCTCGAGACGAAACAAATCGAGGACATGGCGGTCAGGGGCCGCGACCCGATGTCGCTGCTGAAGATCCTTCCCGGCGTGCAACTGCTCGCCAATGACAACGAGACGTTTGGCGGGAGCTTCAACTCCCCCGTAGCGACGCTTCAGGGCGGCGGCGGGCAGACGGTGTATGTCGACGGCGTCAACGGGGGTGACGGCGGCGGCGGTGGTGCCTTCAGCGCTTCCACCAACATGGACGCCATTGCGGAAGTGAACGTGCAGATGAGCGCCTACACCGCCGAGTACGGGCTCAAAGGCGGTGCGCAGGTGAATCTCGTGACCAAGCATGGCGGCAACGAGTACCACGGCACCGCCTATTGGTACAAGCGTCACGAGATGTGGAACGCCACGAACTTCTTCAACAACCGCAGCGGTACGCCGAAGCCTCTCTACCGGTACTCGAACCTCGGCGGCACGTTGGGCGGTCCCATCCCCAAGATTCCGAAGATCAACGGCGACGGGAACAAGCTCTTCTTCTTCTACTCGCTCGACGACACACAGGTGCTGGACGTCAATACGCTGAAGTTCTACAGAGTGCCGACGGCCCAGGAGCGAACGGGAGACTTTTCACAGTCCATCAGGCCGAACGGGACCCTGGTTGTGATCACCGACCCGACAACCGGGCAGCCGTTCCCCAACAATCAGGTCCCGGCCAACCGTATCGATCCGCGCGGCCAGGCGTTCCTGAACCTGTTTCCGGCGCCGAACACGTTTGGCGTGAACGGCTACAACTACGTGACGCAGGAGCCAAGCATCGATCATCCCCGACGACAGCACCTGTTCCGCGGCGACTATCGTCCGACCGACAAGGATTCGTTCTCGGTGAAGTATCAGACGTTCTACACCAAGAGCGTCGGGATCAACGTCGCCGGGGCGTCAGCGCGTTGGGGGCTCGTCAGGCAGCGCTACGACTTCTTCGTCGATCAGGGAAACATCGACTACACGCGCATCATCAATCCGTCGACGATTCTGGAATTTACCAGCGGATTCTTCAGCAGCGTGGAAGACGGCCCGCCGGAGGACGACACTGCGTTGAACGGCATTCGGCGGAGCACCTATCCGCAGCTCAACCGATTGGGCCAGTTTGCGTCGGCCAACAATCCTCTGGGTCTGATTCCCACTGCCGCGTTCGGCGATATCCCGACGGCGGACCGGGCCAGCAGCAACGACGGCGGCACGGCGCAGGTTACCTATGACGGCCGATGGCCCATTACAGGCAACGACGTGGCTATCAAGGTCGGCATCAGCCTGACGCACACTCGCGGCAAGCACACGTACAAGATGGGTGTGATGCGCGAGGACGAGCTCTTCGGTCAGGCACGCTCGGGGACGTTCGGGGGAAATTTCAACTTCTCCGACGATGCCAACGATCCGCTCAGCACGAAGTACGCGTATGCCAACGCGATTACGGGTCACGTGCGCAGCTATACGGAATCGCTTGGCCGCGTCCCCGACGATCGCCGGCAGAAGACATGGGCGTGGTTCGTGCAAGATACATGGAAGCTCAGTCAGAAGCTCACGCTCGACGCTGGCGTTCGCATGTATAAATGGAATCCGCCGATCGCGCAAGGCGGCGAGGCATCCGCGTTCAGCTTCGAGCGGTTCGATCCGAAATGGGGCGGTAATCCACCAGTACTGTTCCGGCCAGTCACGTCTGGCGGTCAGCGGCGCGCGCAGAACCCCATCACCGGTGAAATTCTGCCGGTGACATACGTGGGCTTGATCGTGCCGGGAACCGGCTACACCTGCACCTCCATCACCCCGAGCACTCCGTGCAATATCAACGGCATCGTGATTCAGCGCGATGGAAGCTATCTCGACGGCGGCGGTGAGGGATTCGTGGAGTCTCCACCGATTCAGTTCGATCCGCGCATCGGCCTTGCGTGGGCGCTCAATCCCAGGACCGTCATTCGCGTCGCAGGCGGCTCGTTCCATGACGGCACCGGCGGCATTACCCAGCAGCAGGGTGGGGGCAACGCCGCGTACCGGTACGACAAGGTCGTCTTCTTTACAGACCTGGACAACTATCTCACTGGGTCGTCGGCGACGTCGCCTGTTCCGAACACCGGCGGCATCGAGCGGACAGACAACGCCCGGCCGAACAACGTCAGGTTTACGACGGCGATACAGCGGGAAATCGGTAAGAACGTCGTGCTCGACGCGGCGTACGTCGGCACGAGAAGCCACGACCTTCCCGAGCCCCGGAATTACAACCAGATCAAGGCCGGTGCTCGATTCGATCCGGTAAACCGCGACCCAACGCAGGCGGCGTCGGACGCCAATCCGGGCGCCCTGCCTGATGTGTTCCTGCGGCCGACTCTTGGGTACGGCGACATCAACATGACGCAGACAACCGGCACGAGCAAGTACGACTCGCTGCAAATGCAGCTTACGCGACGTTTCACGGGCAGCTTCGAGCTGGCAGGAAGCTATACGTGGGCGAAGGGCATGGTGCACCACGGAAGTGAAGGCAATTTGCCGATGTACTCAGGAAATCCGCTACCGTCGGTCGACGATCGCTCGGACATTCAGGAGCATGTGCTGGTCGCCAGCTACATGTACGAGATTCCCGCCGGAAGCCAGCTGTTCGATGGGAATGCCGTTGCGGCAGCCATTCTCGACAACTGGCGTATCACGGGCATCAGCACGTTCGGAACAGGCGGCCGTGGCGACGTCACGGTCAGCTATAGTCCGACGTTCGACTACACGGGTGGAGGCGAGGGATGCTTCGGCTATCAGCCCGGTGGGAACACTGCCGGGGCCGCCCCCTTCAGGGTGGTCGGCGACCCGGTGCTGAGCGGCAGCGATCAGGATGTCGATCACTGGATCAACACCGCAGCTTTTGCTCCGGCAACAGGCCGCGGGGATGTCGGCAACGGGTGCGATCGCTGGAAGTTCAGGATGCCGGGCTTCCACAACCACGATATTTCGCTCTTCAAAGATATCCGCATCAAAGGCAGCCAGACGCTGGAATTTCGCTGGGAGATTTACAACGTGTTCAACCAGGTCTCGTTCAACGCGGTGAACACGGCGGCGACCTTCAATCCGACGACCGGCGTGCAGACCAACGCCAACTTCGGCAAGGTGACATCGGCTCGTACCGAGCGGAGGATGCAGATGTCGCTGAGGTACAGGTTCTGACGCTGTAGGTAAGAGGTAAGAAGTAGGAAGTAAGAAGTGGGCGATGGCTCGAGAGAGTCGTCGCCCTTTTTTTGCTTCAAGGGTAACATTCCACGCGAAAGGAGCCTCATGCGTTTCATCCTCATTCTCCTGATCACCCTTGCAGCTTTCAGCATCGGCAGCCTGGCGAGCGCTCAGTCGTGGCAGCCCGCGCCGGACGCGCAGCGTTGCCCGTCGAAGTGGGGCGCCGGCGACCAGCGGGGCGCCGGCAACCACATGAAGCCGGAGACGGTGCTGCGAGCGACGCGCCTGATTCGCACTGGAGAGGTGATCGAACTCGGCCAGGTGCTGAACAGCACGATGCCGTTTTCGCTCGGCCGGCGCTTCGAGCTCCATACCAAACGGACTGTGATGAACCCAGGCGTCAATCGCCGCGGCAGCAACGAAGAAATCGTGTTCTCGGAGATCGGTCAGGTCGGCACCCAGTTCGACGGGTTTGCGCATCAGACGTCTGGGGACAGTCTCTACAACTGCTTCAAGCTCGACGACATCTCGACGCGCAATGGGTTCACGAAGCTCGGTGTCGAGAATGTCGGATCGTTGATGACGCGTGGCGTGCTGATCGATGTCGCGGCGCTCAAGGGCGTCGACATGCTGCCGGACACCTATGAGATTACGGTCGACGATCTGCAGCGCGCGCTGCAGCGGGAGAAGCTGACGCTCCAGCCTGGAGACGCTGTCATCGTCAATACGGGCTGGGGCAAGTTGTGGGGGAAGGACAACGATCGTTTCATGAAGACCAATCCCGGTCTCGGCGTCGCAGCGTCCGAGTGGCTTGCGCGCCAGGATCCCATGCTTGTTGGATCGGACGTCGGGCCGATCAACGTGACCCCGAATCCAGACCCTCAGGTGAGCAATCCCGCGCATCAGATCATGCTGGTGGTGAATGGGATTCACCTGCTTGAAAACCTGAAGCTCGATGTGCTCGCGGCCCGCCAGGCCTATGAATTCGCGTTCATCGTGCAGCCGTTGAAGCTGCAAGGCGCCACGGGGTCCACCGTCGCGCCGATGGCGGTGCGGTAGGAGTGGGGCAGCCGGTCGGGGTGTTCGACTCTGGCGTCGGCGGACTCTCGGTCCTTCGAGCGATCCGCGAGGAGCTGCCGTCAGAAGCACTCGTCTACGTCGGCGATTCCGGGAATGCACCCTACGGAGACAAGTCGCACGATTTTGTCCAGGGCCGCGCGTCCACGATTACCGGTTTCCTGATTGATCAACGGGCGAAGGCGGTCGTGGTCGCCTGCAACACGGCTACGGGAATTGCGGTCGAGTTGCTGCGGTCGGAGTTCCCAAACGTTCCCATCGTCGCCATCGAGCCGGCGGTGAAGCCCGCCGCCTCCAGGACGAAGTCTGGTGTTGTTGGCGTGCTGGCCACCGCAGGAACGCTCGCCAGTCCAAACGTCACGAAACTCCTGAACACGTACGGCGTCGACGTCGAAATCCTGACGCAGGTCGGCGTGGGCCTGGTTGAGCAAGTGGAAAAGGGCGAGCTGACCGGCAAGCGAACGCGGTCGCTCGTCGAAGCGTGCGTGCGTCCGTTGATCGAGAGAGGCGCCGATGTGCTCGTGCTCGGCTGCACACACTACCCGTTTCTGACTGCTGAAATTCAGGCGGTTGCCGGCCCAGAGGTTGAAATCATTGATCCTGCGACGGCTGTTGCCCGCGAGCTTCGCCGGCGTCTTGCCGCGGCCGGCCTGCTGGCACCCGGAGGTGCTCGTGGCGCAGAGCACTTTCTGACGACGGGCGACCGGGAGACCGCTTCACCGATCATGTCGCGCTTGTGGGGCAGCCCTATCTCGGTCGAAAGGATGTGATCGCATGAGTGAAGTGCGACAGTTGCTGGCGATCATTGATCAGGCGTACGACCACACGTCCTGGCACGGAACGAATTTGCGCGGCTCGATCCGGCGCGTGTCCGTCGATCAGGCCGCGTGGCGGCCGCACCAGGCGCGCCACAACATCTGGGAGACGGTTGTTCACTGCGCGTACTGGAAGTACGCCGCCAGCCGTCGCTTCACGGGGGAGACCCGCGGATCTTTCCCGTTGAAGGGGTCGAACTGGTTCAAACGGCCGGTGAAGAAGGCGGAGCAGGCCTGGCGCGCCGATATCGAGCTGCTCGGCCAGATGCATCACGTCCTGCGCTCCGCGGTTTCCCAATTGTCGGCGCGCGATCTCCCGCGAACGCCGGCAGGCAAGAAGGTCAGCAATTTCGCGCTGTTATCGGGCATCGCGGCGCACGATCTGTATCACGCCGGCCAGATTCAGCTTCTGAAGAAGCTGTATAGTTCCTGAAATGCGAATCTTGGCCCTTCTTGCCCTCATCACGGTTTCTTCCTCCGGCGTTGGTGCTCAGAGCGCCCCGAGCACGTCAAAGAGATTGTTCGTGAAGGCGGTCGATCGCGTCGGAGCGCCCGTGACGGGTTTGACGGCGGCCGACTTTTTCCTCGCTGAAGGCAAGAAGGAGCGCAAGATCATCCGCCTCGTGCCTGCCGGCCATCCTCTGCGCATCGTCTTGCTGGTCGACGACAGCAAGAGCATGACTTCGGCTTTGACGGGAATCCGCAGCGGCCTGCTCGGGTTCTTCGACGCCGTGCCGGCGCCTCACGAGATTGCCTTCGTGACCATCGGCAATACGCCGGTGGTGCGTCAGGAACCAACGGCGAGCAGGGACGCATTGAAGGGGCTGGCGCAGAAGATGTCGACCAACGGCTCGTTGGTGTTGTTTAGTGGCGTTCTCGAAATGTACGGCCGTTTTCTCGGGAAGATTGAAGACCGGTGGTCTACTCTCGTCATTGTCGCCGGCGACGGCGATGATGCGAGCCGTGGAGTCACGGATGAACAGTTCACCGCGGTCGCGAAGGACATGCAGGCGACCGACACCGTTGTTCACGCCGTCATACTGACGCTCCCTGGAAAAAGCAGCGGTGGACCGGGGCAGATTGCTCGCGGCTTGGTGAAGGCGACCGGCGGCACGTACGAGTCGGTCGGCGCGGCCGGTGCACTGCCGGACAAGCTGGCTGCCGTTGCCCGCACGATCATGGCGCAGCATCAAGTGACGTCGGCGCAATACATCCTGGACTACGAGACCGATACACCCGGCTCGCCGGACCCGCCGAAACTGGCGTCGACGCGAGAAGGCGTCAGCCTGACGTTGTCGCAGCAGGGACGGATGCGCTGAAGGGACCATCATGAAGAAGCTGCTTGTTTTGGCAACAGTCGCGGCAGTAGCGATAGGGCTGGTCGCGATCGCGCGTGCGCAGACAGCACCCTACGACCTGATCATCCGCAACGCCCGCATCATCGATGGCTCGGGCAATCCCTGGTACCGGGGCGAGATCGGTGTTCGCGGCGATACGATCGCGCGCGTGGCGCCGTCGGTGCCCGGATCGGCTGCCCGCGTCATCGATGCGGCCGGCCAGATCGTTTCGCCGGGTTTCATCGACCTGCACAGTCATGGTGGAGACACGATCTTCGATGTCCCGACCGCTGACAACTACATCCGCCAGGGCGTGACGACGATCATTGCCGGACCAGACGGCGGATCGCCTGTGCCGCTCGCGCCCTTCTTTACGAAGCTCGATGCTCTGCCGAAGTCGATCAACATCGGCGCGTTCCTGGGGCAGGGATCGGTGCGGGAGGCCGTCATGGGCCTCGCGAATCGGAAGCCGACCGGCGACGAGTTGAACAAGATGCGCGCCATCGTCGATCAGGGGATGAAGGACGGCGCGTTCGGATTGAGCACGGGGCTGTTCTACGTGCCCGGGAACTTCAGTTCGACCGAAGAAGTGATCGAGCTTGCCAAGGTCGTGGGACGCTACGGCGGCATCCACATTTCACACATGCGCGACGAAGCGTTCAAGGTCGTGGAGAGCGTGCGCGAGACCATTCGCATCGGCGAGGAAGGCGGCATCCCGACACAGGTGACGCATCACAAGATCGTCGGGCCGAAAAACTACGGCAAGAGCGTCGACACGTTGCGGCTCATCGATGAGGCGCGTTCCAGGGGCGTCGACGCCATGAGCGACCAGTATCCCTACACCGCGTCGAGCAATAGCATCGAGGCGTCGCTCGTGCCGCAGTGGGCGCAGGACGGCGGCCACGAAGCCGTGTTGAAGCGCCTGAAGGATCCTCAGCTTCGCAAGGAGATCATGCTCGAAACCGCGCGCATCATTCGAGATGAGCGCGGCGGTGGCGATCCGAAGAACGTGGTGCTCGCCCGGTGTAGTTGGGATCCGTCGCTCGACGGCAAGAATCTGGCCGAAGTCACCAAGCTGCGCGGGATGGAACCGACGCTCGAGAATGCCTCCGAGGCGGGCATGTGGCTGGTCGAACAGGGGAACTGCCAGGCGATTTATCACGCCATCAGCGAGCAGGACCTCGAGCGCATCATGCGCCATCCGGCGACGATGATTGCGTCGGACGGAGGGATCCAGGTGTTCGGCCGTTCGGCGCCGCATCCGAGAAGCTACGGAACGTTCGCACGCGTGCTCGGGGTGTATGTGCGGGAGCGCGGCACCATCACGCTCGAAGACGCCATTCGAAAGATGACGACGCTGCCCGCGCAGCGGCTGCATGTCCACGATCGAGGGCTGCTGCGCGAAGGGATGAAAGCCGACCTGGTCGTCTTCGATCCAGCGCGTGTGCGTGACGCGGCCACGTTCGAAAAGCCGCATCAATACGCAGAGGGGTTCTCGTCGGTTATTGTGAGCGGCCAGGTCGTGTTCGACGGCAAAGCGATGACGTCCTCGCGTCCCGGTAAGGTCTTGAGGTCGTCGCTGACCGCGCGATGATGCTCGTCATCACCGGTGGCGGCCGCGGTATTGGTGCGGCGACGGCTCGTTTGGCAGCCGAGCGTGGTTATGCGATCTGTGTGAACTATCGGAAGGACCGCACCGCCGCCGAGCAGGTGGTTCACGAGATTTCCTCGAGCGGCGGTCGTGCCATTGCGGTGGCAGCCGACGTGGCGGTCGAATCGGACGTCGTACGGCTGTTCGACTCGGCGGAAGAGGCGCTCGGTCCGCTGTCTGGCCTCGTGAACAACGCCGGCGTTCTCGAGACCCAGATGCGGGTCGACGCCATGGACGCCGGCCGGCTGCAGCGCGTGTTTGCGACGAATGTCATCGGCTCGTTCCTCTGCGCGCGTGAAGCCGTCCGTCGCATGTCGTCCAGGCACGGCGGGCGTGGTGGTGCCATCGTCAACGTTTCGTCTGGAGCGTCCCGCCTCGGTTCACCCGGTGAATACGTCGATTATGCGGCGTCGAAGGGCGCGATCGACACCTTGACGATCGGCCTTGCACGGGAAGTCGCCGAGGAGGGCATCCGCGTGAACGCCGTGCGGCCGGGTTTCATCTACACAGAGATGCACGCGAGCGGCGGCGAGCCCACTCGCGTCGATCGCGTGAAGGAAATGGTGCCAATGAAGCGCGGTGGCCAGCCCGAAGAGGTTGCCCGCGCCATCGTATGGCTGCTTTCGGATGAGGCGTCGTACACGACCGGCGCGTTCATCGATGTGACGGGCGGCAAGTAGATGAGAAGAATGGCGGCCGTCGCCCTTTCAATGTGCGGCGCAGCCGGCATGCTGCAAGGTCAGGCTCGCCCGTTCAGCGTCGCCGAAGCCCCAATCCCGGAATTGCAGGCGGCGATGACGCAGCGCCGCATCACGTCGCGGGAAATCGTCCTGCAGTACCTCACCAGAATCGCGTTATACGAAGATAAGCTGAACGCCACGATCACCATCAATCCGAAAGTACTCGAAGAGGCCGACGCCCGCGATCGCGAGCGCGTGCAGGGCAAGGTGCGAGGGCCGCTGCACGGCATTCCGATTGCGCTGAAGGACAATATTCACACGACCGACATGCCAACGACCGGTGGCGCCCTGGCGTTCGACGGTTTCGTGCCGCCGTACGAGGCGACTCTCACGAAGAATCTTCGCGACGCCGGCGCGGTAATTATCGCCAAGACGATCATGACCGAGCTGGCGAACTATATTGCCGTGGGGATGCCGACCAACTACAACGCGATCGCCGGCTACGGTTTCAATCCGTACGATCCACGGCGCGATCCGCGCGAGTCGGTCGCCGACGGGCGCCCGGCCCTGGCAACGGGGGGCTCCAGCTCCGGGATCGGCACGGCTGCCGGTTTCTGGGCGGCGAACGTGGGGACGGAGACGTCCGGATCGATCCTGAGCCCCGCAAACCAGACGATGCTCGTGGGCATCAAGCCGACGGTGGGCCGCATCAGCCGATATGGAATTATTCCCATCACGGCCGATCAGGACATCGCAGGTCCGCTGGCGAGAACGGTGACCGACGCGGCGATCCTTCTCGGCGCGCTGGAGGGTGCATCGCCCGATCCGCGCGATGCCGCAACGACAGCCTGCGCACGACCGCCTTCCGGCGACTACAGACGCTTTCTCGACGCCGGTGCGCTGAAGGGAGCGCGGATTGGCATTCCGAGGAGCTTCTTCTACGACAGCGTCACGCCGCCCGGCACAAAAGAGGCGCGTGGCGGCCTCAGCCCGGACCAGGCGGGTGTGATGGACGAGGCAATCGCCGTTCTCCGGAAGCAGGGTGCGGTTCTGGTGGACCCCGCTGACATCCCGAGCGTCGTCTCGCCGGACGCCGACGAAAACTTTCTCTTGTGGCCGCTTTGCGGATCGACCGGAAAGACCGGTGATTGTTCGGTTGTCTTCAACTACGGGATGAAGCGCGACTTCAACAACTGGCTCGCCTCGCTCGGCCCTGCCGCGCCCGTCAAGACACTTGCCGAGCTGCGCGCATGGAACACGGCGCATCAGAAGATGGGCGCCATCAAGTATGGCCAGGCGTTGCTCGACGCATCCGACAGCATCGATCTCGACGCCGATCGAGCGCGTTACCAGGCGGACCGCGCAGCGGATGTTCGGTTGAGCGCGACTCGTGGGATTGATGAGGTCATGAAACGCGAAAGGCTCGACGCCCTGTTGTTCCCGGGCGGAAGCGGTGCCGCGATCGCGGCCAAACCAGGCTACCCGACCGTCATCGTCCCGTTCGGGCTCGTGCCGAATGCGCCAACGCCGCCCTTTCCTGCTGATTTCAGTCCGAGGCTCGCGCCATTCGGCGTGAGCTTTACCGGCATGGCATGCAGTGAGCCTCGCCTGATTGCGTTGGCCTACGCGTTCGAGCAGGCGACGAGGCGGCGCGTGCCGCCTCCGAACCTGCCGTAACGAATCGCGGCGCCTGGCGTCTCGGCCGAATCGTCATTTGATTTGATACCTAGGTAAAAGCCTATCTTTGCTGGGCTATAAGCCGGAAGCTGCACATTAGTTGGGTTGATGGCTAGCTATTGACCGTTTTCTCGCGGCATGTTCGAGAATACTAAGGTAGATGCCTATCAAACCCTCGCAGCTCGACAAGATCTTCAAGGCGCTTGCCGACAGAAATCGACGCTTCATTGTGCAACGACTGTGTCGTGGATCTGCCCAGGTATCGGAACTGGCAAGCCTGCTGCCGATGGCGCTGCCTTCCGCCCTTCAACATCTTGACGTGCTGGAAGCGAGTGGCATCGTGCGCTCAGAGAAAGTCGGCCGGATCCGCACCTGCTGGATTGACGCGGACGCGCTGACGGCAGCGGTCGATTGGATTGAAAGCCGGAAGCGCTCACTACATCGGCACGCCCGCGAAGATTGGCGCTGAGGCTACGGCTTCAATCGCTGGATCCGCGCGATGAGCGCCGCATCGTCCGGAAAAAGGTCGGCCGCCGGCAGTCGGGCAAGCAGGTCGGCCCAAATCGGTTCCTTCGCGAAGACCGCTTTGAAGATCGGCGCCGCGTCGGCCTCGCGGCCGATCGATGCCAGCGCCACGGCATGCCAGAAGGGCAGTTCCAGAATCTGCGGTGCGAGCGCGCTCGCCGCCGCGTACTCCTTCAGCGCCCCTTCAACGTTCTTCTCGCTCATCAACTCGTCGCCGCGGTTGGCGTGCATGTAGGCGCGCTGCACGGTCACGAGCCGGCGCAGTTCTTTCAGCGGCTCCGGATGATCCTCGACGCGCAGATCAAACGTGCGATCCGCTCCCGGCCACGGGCGGCCGGTGCCTTTGCCTTTTACGATCAGCATCGCGGCCGACTGCTTGCCGCGGATATCTCCGCCGGCCGCTTGTGCGGCATCGAGCGCAGCCAGCATGCGATCGGCGAGGTCGCCTTTCGCGGCATCGAACGCGGCCGCCATTGCCGGCCAGACTTTGTCGTTCGCCATCATGTTGGCCTGTACGGAGTATGTCGCGCCAACCCGATGTCCGGCCGCCGCGATCGTTTTCTTCCCGGTAAACGCCGCTACTCGACCGGAGGCATCGACCATCGCCACCTGGCGGCCGTCGCGCCCTTCATCCGCCGCGACCAGCTGGTCGAGCGCGGCAGGCGCGGCGATGCCCGTACGCATCAGATCCAGCGCGCGCGGCCCATAGGCGGGCTCGGCGAGCGCCTGAGTGGCCACCGCGCCAACCCCGGCTTCCGCCCACGTCACGATTGAACCGACCGAGAACCAATGCGACTGAACGGCGACGCCCATCTCGCCAGTAGCCGGATCGCGAGCGACGATGGAAAATGTGTGCACGAGCGGATCCGCGAAGGGTGTTCCGGGCATGGTCAGCATCAGAGCAAAGACGGTCATGCAGAGCACGAGGCGCATGGACATCAATATAGCGCGCCGGGCAACGGTTCAGCAGGGATTGATGTGTTGTTCGCTGATCGCCTTTGCCCTGGCGCTCGCTCCTGTGGTGCCAGGCGAAATGGCCCGCCTGGCTGGCGGAACATTCATGATGGGGACCGATGCGTCGAGGGTGGACGGCCTGATGGCGCGCTTCGGAATAAAGCGCCGGGAGCTGCTCCAATCCGAGATACCGGCACACGAGGTGACGCTTCGCGCGTTCTCCATCGACCGCACCGAGGTGACGAACGCCGCGTTCGGTCGATGGAAGGCGAAGGCAGAGTCGCCGGGAGATGCCGACACTCCCGTTACGTTCGTCACCTGGAACGAAGCGGCGGGATATTGCCAATCAGTAGGGAAGCGGCTCCCCACCGAAGCCGAGTGGGAGTTTGCCGCCGGCGGTGGCGGGAAGGCCGAGTTCCCGTGGGGTGATGAGCTGCCGGGGCCGAAATCCGCCAACTGGCTTGGCGCGGGCATCGGCAGGCCGACGCGCGTGGCGAGCTACCCGCCGAATGCCGCGGGCTTGCACGACATGGCAGGGAACGTCTGGGAGTTTGTCGCTGAATCGTGGGCCGATGCATCGGTGGACCGCCGCGTCATACGCGGCGGGAGTTTTGGCGGATCGCCGGTCAATCTGCGCGTGCGATTTCGCGACAGCCATCCTGCCAACAGCCCTGGCCCGCATGTGGGGTTCCGCTGCGCCCTATCGGAATGAAGACGCTACGGCTCGATGACTTCGTAGAAATCGCGGACGCGGCTCTCGAGCATCGGTACGACTTTCCCGAGAATGTTTTCCTTGAACGCGTCGGTCGCCATGTGCGCCTCGTAGCCGCCCTTGTCCACGTACTGTTCGTAAAGCAGCAGCTTGCGTGGGTTGTCCGGCGACTGGTTCACCATGTACAACCTGCAGCCGGGCTCGGCTCGAGACAGGGAAATCATCTTCTTGAGGATGTCGACGACTTCCTTTTCTTTGCCTTCCATGATCGTGTACTGCGCAGCAACGACAAACATCGGTGGTTATCTCCTCTCGACACGGTTTCGTAGAATCCCAATACCTTCGATCTCGAACTCGATGAGATCGCCGGGCTTCAACCAGCGATCGAGCTCGAGGCCGGAACCGCCGGTTACTGTACCAGATCCCCACAACTCGCCGGGATAGATGGTCTCGCTCTGCGAGACATGGACGATGAGATCCGAGAATGAGAACTGGCGCCCGGCGCTCGTCGAGTCGGTCCAGGTCTCGCCATTGATCTTCGCAGTCATCCGCACGTCGCGCGCACCGACGTCAAGCTCATCCGGCGTGACCAGATACGGTCCAACGGCATTGCCCCCATCGAAGTCCTTGCCCTTGCTCGGTCCCATGCCGAGCGGCCCTTCCTTCATCTGTTGATCACGCGCGCTCACGTCGTTCCAGATCGTATAACCTGCGATGTATCTCTTCGCGTCGGCCTTCTTGATGTTCTTCCCGCGCCGGCCGATCACCATGCCGAGCTCCAGCTCGAAATCGAGCTTCTCGCAGTAGGCCGGCCACTCGATGACGTCTTCAGGTCCCGACACGGTGTCTGGATCGCCTTTGTAGTACGCGGGTACTTCGTACCACACGGGAGGAATCTGTGCCCGGCCGAGCGCCTTGCCGGCCGTCAGCATGTGGCCTTCGAAGGTCAAAAAGTCGCGAATGACGCGCGGACGGGTCACGGGTGCGAGCAGCCGGACCTCGTTCAGGGCGTAGCTCGTTCTGGCGCCGAACGCGTCGCTCGTCTTTGCGGCGGCGTTGAGGGCATCTTCGGCAGCTCGTCGCCCGAGATCACCAGTGCCGAGGAAGGCGACCATGTCTGGCGGAAACACGAACGAGGCAATCCGCTGCGCGTCAGAGCCGTGATCGACACGGTCGAGGTGGGCGGCGTACGACGCAGCGAAATCAACCAGACGGCCATCGACCGCTGCGCCTATCCGGCGCAACGGTCCGGCTGGTGTTGGTATTTCAAACGTCGCGAGTTTCACTACTTCTTCTTCGCGAGTTTCGCGCTCGGCGTCGCGTCCGCGTCGAGATCGCCCAGGACATACTGCGTCGCCGCGAGCATGTGCTGCGTCCACCGCGGATCGGTATACATGATCTCCGTGTGGCCTAGCGGCGTGAAGTATGTCCGTCCCTTGCCGTAGGTCCGGATCCACGCGAGGCCGTAGTCCTGATCGGGCCGCGTGCACTGCTCGCACAGCCGGTTGCCAGTGGCGCGATCGGATTTCTCGACGTCGATGCTGAGCAGGACGTGCTGTTTCTCGCGTGAATACGGCGAGTACGCCGGGAACTGGTAGAACTCGTCGGTGTGTTCGAAACTCGCCGACCCGAAGCTCTTGGTGAGCGGGCTGTCGGGATCGTCGATCTTGATCACCTGCTTCTCGGTGTGATGCGCGCCGGCCCAGCCGCCCATCATGTCGGCAAACTCCGGCCAGTTGTTGTTGGCGAACGTCACGGCGTGGTTGCCCGCAATGCCGCCGCCTTCGCGCACGAAGCGCAGAATGCCCTCGCGCACTTCGGGATCGTTGTGGATCATCCCGCACACGTTGTTCAGGAAGATCGCGTCGAACTGCTTGATGGCCGGATACTTCAACAGGTTGAGGTCGTTGCTGAAGGTCGCTGTGAACGCCCCTGTCTTCTGCATCAGCTCGAGCATGTAGTTGCCGTGCGGAATCGTCCCATGGCCCGAATACATCTGGAGGTCGGTGACGAGCAGCTTCCGGGGTTTCAGCGGCTTGACGATCGCTTCCTTCGGCACGGCGGCCTCGATCCGCGCGCGTTGCTCTGCCGTCAGCTTTTCCTTGCCGCGAATCTTTCCAGGCTCCGAGTCGACCATCACGCGCACCCGCTCGGCCATCGCCGGCCACATCACGCGCTCAAAGGCGCTCAGGTTCTTCACATACTCGGCTTCCGTCGTACCAGGCGATTCAACGCTGATCGAGACAGGCTTCAGCCCAGACTTGTAGGCCGCCAGGAAGAAATCACCCAGGTTGCCGGCGCCAGCACCGAGCTCGACTTTTTTTCCGCCGGGGTTCAGCGAAGCGCGATCGGCGGCGGTGATGTACATCAGGCGGCCTCGCGTGAGCGGCAACCCATCCACCGGCTTCACGCCGCTTGCCAGCCACCCATCGAGGTTAGCCGCAAGGCCAATTCGACTGCTGTGGGGCGCAAGCGTCGCCATCAACGCTTTCGGATCCGATTTGCTTTCAAGCGCCACGTTGATGCCGAGCTCTTCGGCGACGCGGTCGAGGCCGGCAATTGACGCGGCGTCGGCGCCCGTGATGATGAGCGGAGCGCCAATCGCCTTCGCGAACTCGAACACTTTGCGCAGCGTCTCGGCATCGGTCGGCAGCTTGTCGACACGGTAGGCCATGATCGACTCGTTCAGCTCGCGCAGACGGTACGTGACAGCGCTGCGTTCGCCGGGCTGTAGACGGTAGTCCAGCGGCTTCGGGATCTCATTGGCGACGAGCTGGGTGCTCGAGGCCTCGACCTGCGGGACGCTGTTCAGGTCGGCGATCGCCAGGGCCTCGGACAGCGTCTGGCCCTTGATGGCTGTCGAGGGTGTGCCGACCCGCCATCCGAACCAGATGTTGTTGTCCTGCGCACCTGCACGAATGGTCCCGAGGCTCGATCCGGTGGGTCGCTTCGAAATCGAGGGAACCGGCGGAGCCGCTGGGGCGCCCTGCTGAGCGAACCCGGCCATCGAACCGATCACGACCACGATCAAACAGACGCGCAGCAGATGTCTCATGCCGGTGTTCCTTTCAAGAATTAATAATGGCCACGGCGCGGACAGGCGCAGCCGATGCGCCACGCCACTTCACGGGCAGAACGCTGACCGTGAAGGAGTGGTACGGCGCGGGAATCTCGTCGAGATTGCACATGTTCTCGAGGTGGTAGTACTCGCGCTCGCGCATCACTCGATGCGCTTCCCAGAATTTCTTCCGCTCGAACATCTGTGCAACGGGCGGGTCGAAGCCGATCGCGTCGATACCCATCACCTTCACGCCTTTGTCGAGGATGAAGTGGACGGCTTCCTTGGTCATACCCGGATGATCGGTCAGATACGTCTTCTCGAGCCGCTTCTTCGCGGCGTCCGTTCTCAGGAGCACGATGTCCAGCGGCTTGATCCGGTAACCGCCCAGCGCTGCCTCGGCTCGTTCCAGATCCGCCGGGGTAATCTCTTCGCCGGCTTTCTTGGAAGTGAGATCGAGAACGACGCCGTCGCCGTAGCAGTACTCGATGGGGATCCCTTCGGCCCGCGGCGCCGTCGGGTTCACGTGCCCCCATGAATCGATGTGCGTGCCGATGTGATCGCCGGTCACGATCATGCAGTGGTTCGTGATCTCGTTCACCCCGTAGGCATCGGTCCCGACGCTCTTGGCCATCTGACTGTAGGTTTCCATTTCGACGATGACCGGCTTGGCCACGTTCGGGTACGTCATCATTCCCTGGAACACTTCCATGCTCAGATCAATCAGCCGTCTCATTTCCCCTGCCAGCCGCCGTCGACGTGAATGGACTGCCCAGTCAGGTAGCTCGCCTCGTCAGAAGCGAAGAACGCGGTCACGGTCCCGATTTCGCGTGGAACGCCGGCTCGGCCGAGGGAAATCTGCGCGAGCACGATGGGGAGTATGTCCGGGCTCTTCATCACCCATTCGGTCATGTCGGTGTCAATCAGTCCCGGATGGACGCAGTTCACGCGGATGCCCTGCGGCGTCATCTCGGCCGACATGTTGCGCGTGAGCGCTTCGAGGCCCAGCTTGGTCGGGGCGTAGTGCGTGCGGCCCGGGAGGACCTTCGCCGCCTGAATCGATCCGATGTGGACGATGCTGCCTTTGCGCTTGTCGGCGATCACGCGCTTGCAGAACGCTTGCGAGCACAGCCACGGTCCCCGGAGGTTCACGTCCACCAGGCGCGTCCACTGATCATCGGTGAGATCGAGGAACGGCACGATGGTTTCGATGCCGGCGTTGTTGATGAGGATGTCGATCGGCCCGAGCTCTTTCCAGGCCTTGTCCATCATCGCCTCGACCTCTTTCCGGTTGGCGACATCGGCTTTGGCCGTGATCGCCTTGCGTCCTTTTGCGCGAATCTCTTTGGCAACCGCTTCGGCTTTGTCCGGGCTGGCGACGTAATTCACGACGACGTCCGCGCCTTCATCGGCGAAGACCTCGGCGATGCCCCGGCCGATGCCCCGGCTCGCGCCCGTGATGATTGCTGTCTTTCCCTTGAGTCTCATGAGCGATGTCCTATGTCCTGAAGGTGTAGCCGAGTTTCTGGCAGAACGCCTTGCCGATCTCGGCGGTTTGCCGCGGGGTGTACGACATTTTCTCTGACCCGTCGAGCTCGTGCATGATGTTCGCCGCTGGATTGACCTTCTCCATCGTTTCGAGGACCGACTTCAAATCGACGACGCCCTCGCCGAGAGGGCAGTAGCCGGCCATCTGATCCCACCCCTTGTAATCCTTGAAATGCATGTGGGGAATGATGCTCCCGAAATCCTTGACGAGCTGCGCCGCGTTGGTGCCGCCTTTCTGCGCCTGGCCGATGTCGGGGGCGAACTTCATGACACGCGTGTCCATCCCCTCTACGACGGTGTAGGTTTCGTCGCGTGTCTCGACGGCAGAGCCGGTGTGCTGATGGAGGCCGGTGGCGATCCCGATGTCGGTGACGGCCTTCCCGTAGTCGTTCAACGCCGAGATGATGTTCGCTTTGTTGGCGGCGAAGTCGTACTTCTCGCCACGGTTGTTGCACGACTGCACGAGGAATCGGCCACCGTATTTCTTGACGAGCCGGGCGTAGCGTTGGAGCATTTCGATTTGCTCTTTGCGCGCGGCGGGGTCGGTCACGTTGACGGTTGTGTAGCCCGAGGTGAGCGGAATCGGGTACTTCTGCAGCAGGGCCGCCAGCGTGCCCTTCTTCTCCCAGTCCTCGAGAATCGACGCGAAGGTCTCGAAGCCGGCATAACCCAGCTCCGACATGTCTTTCAGCGCCGGCTCGAGGTTTTCCGGCGTGCGCGGCAGGCCTCCCCATATCAGGGTGGTGGCGCCAATCTTCAGTTTCTTCCCCTGCGCGAACGCAAACGACGGGAGAGCGCTTGCGCCGGCGGCGGCGACGATGCTTTTCGCGAAGGTTCTGCGAGTGATGGATTGAGTCATGGTGATGATTCTAGAATAGTTTACTTTACCGGTAAAGTGACTATTGAGCGAGCCCGAGGCGGTACAGGTGCGTGTGCGTCCGGACGAAGATCGATTTGTGTGATACCGCCATGGATGCGAGCATCGCGCCGTCGAGCGTATTCGTCGCGAGTTTTCGGAATTCCTTCCCCGGCGCGATGACCGTCGTCACGCCTTCTTCGCTTTGAAAATAGATCCGTCCGTCAGCGAAGGTCGGTGACGCGGAATGATTCCCGCCGATGCGCTGCTGCCAGCGCGGCGCGCCGGTCGCCGCATCGAGACACGAGGCGATACCAAGGTCGCTGATGACATAGATCTCATCTCCGACAAGCAACGGCGACGGGGTGTAGGGCGCTGCGCGCTGCAGTGTCCAGGCGACGTGTGTCTTCGTCACATCTCCAGTGCCGTCCGGCCGCACGGCCAGCAGCGACGGCTGCTGGAACCCGGTCGCGATGTAGACGAGGCCGTGGCCGAACACGGGACGCGGCACGTTCGAGAAGCCGTCTGCATAGCTGACACGCCAGATTTCCTTGCCCGTTTCCGGATCGTACGCGCCAGCACGGTAGGCACCCACGCTGATGATCTGATCCCGCTCGCCCACACGAATCACCAGCGGGGTCGAGTACGCCTGGTCCGCCGGGTAGCGACGCGCGGTCTTCCAGCGGACTTTGCCCGTTCGCTTGTCGAGCGCGACGACGAACGCCGCATCGCTTCCGTCACAACTGATGATCAGGAGGTCGCGGTAGGACGCGGGCGATCCGCCGTTGCCGTGCTGCGATTCATAGGCCAGCTTCGTCGTCCACACGATGTCGCCGCCTGTGGTGAGAGCGGCCGTGCCAAGCGCGCCGAAGTGAACATAGACGCGATCGCCTTCGACGATGGGCGTTGGCGAGGCGTGACTGTTCTTGGCATTCGTCAGCTCCGCGCTTCGAAGGCGGAACGCCTCGGCATTGACGACCTCACGGCCGGTCGTCAGGTCGAAGGCCAGCACGCGCAGCGACGCGCCGCCTCGCGTTTCGACGGCGGCAGTCAGCCACACGCGGTCCCCGACGACGACCGGGGACGACCATCCCCGTCCAGCCACGGGGACCTTCCAGATGACGTTCTTCGAGTCGCTCCACTCGAGCGGCAGACCTTCTTCAGTGGAATGGCCCTGACCTGTCGGGCCGCGGAACTCCGGCCAGTCTTCCGCCGGCGCAGCCGATCCCGCAGAGGCGACCAGCAGCAGAAGGCCGAAAAGCAGAGGGCTCAAACCGGGGATGCGCGGCTGCATGATCTTTGTTTAGCCTATGATAGCCGTCTCGCGATATGACTCAAAAGATCGGCGTCGTCGGGCTTGGGGTGATGGGAGCCAACCTTGCCAGGAACATCGAGAGCAAGGGATTTGCTGTCGCCGGCTACGACCTCGACGCAGCCAAGGCCAAGGCGTTTCCGCTCGCGAGTGCCGCGACGCCGGACCAGTTGATGAGGATGCTGGAGCGGCCGCGGAGGGTGCTCGTGATGGTCCCCGCCGGAGCACCGGTTGACAGCGTCGTCGCACACCTGCGTCCCCATCTCGAGCGCGGCGACATTCTGATCGACGGCGGCAATTCATTTTTTCGCGATACCGACAGGCGATCGAGCGAGCTCGCAGAGGCCGGCATCCATTTTCTCGGCGTCGGAGTGTCGGGCGGCGAAGAGGGCGCGCTGCGCGGGCCGGCCATCATGCCCGGCGGACCGCGCGAGGCGTGGGAGGCGATGGCGCCAGTGTTTCGCGCGATTGCCGCAAAGGCGGAAGACGGCGAGCCCTGCGTCGCATACATGGGGCCGCGCGGGGCTGGGCACTACGTGAAGATGGTGCACAACGGGATCGAGTACGGCGACATGCAGTTGATCGCCGAGATCTATGACTTGCTGCACCGGGGCGCCGCCCTTTCGGCGAAGGAAATCGCATCGATCTTTGCTGCGTGGAATGAAGGAGAGCTGCGGTCGTATCTGATTGAAATTACCGCGACGGTGCTCGATCATCTTGACGCCGAGACAGGGAAGCCGCTGGTGGACCTCATCCTGGATGAAGCGCAGCAAAAAGGCACCGGAAAATGGATGAGCCAGAACGCGTTTGATGTCGGGGCGCCTATTCCGACCGTGAACGCCGCAGTCGAAGCGCGCCTGGTATCGGCACTGAAGGGGGAGCGCGTTGCGGCAAGCAGGGTGCTGCGTGGCCCTGCCGGGTCATTTGATGGCGATCGCGCCGAGTTGATTGCCGCGGCGCGACAGGCACTCTACGCCAGCAAGATCACTTCGTACGCACAAGGACTGGCGTTGCTGCGGCAGGCATCGGAGGAGTACGACTACGCGATCGACCCCGGCGAGGTCGCCAAGATCTGGCGGGCAGGCTGCATTATTCGCGCCGCGCTGTTATCCGATATTCGCGCCGCCTTCGGCCGAAACCCCGGCCTCGTGAATTTGATGATGGATTCCACGTTTGCCGATGCATTGGGCTCACGGCAGGAGGCTTGGCGCCATTTGGTTCAGGTGGCTGTGGGAATAGGCGTGCCAGTGCCGGCGATCGGTGCATCGCTGGCCTACTACGATGCGTACCGAAGCGAGCGGCTTCCGGCCAATCTGACACAGGGCCAGCGCGATTTCTTCGGCGCGCACACCTACCGTCGCGTCGACCGCGACGGCGTCTTTCACACTGACTGGTGAAAAGGGGTCGGGTGCCTTTTTAC
>JAMQPK010000229.1 GCA_023717525.1 Vicinamibacterales bacterium
GCCTGCTTGCGGACGCACGCGCAAACTTCCTCTCTCTGATCGAACGGCGGAGCGCGCGCGGCGACGCTCGGGGTGAAGCGGAGGCGCGCATCGAGCTCGGCGATCTCGATGGCGCCGACGTCGAAACTCGGCTGGCTGGTGCGCGAGCCCGAGTGGAGCTCGGCGACGCGCGGACGGCGCTGCTCAAGCTGAAGGAGTGTGCGTCAGCTCTTCAGGACAAAGGGAAGGAAGACGACGCCCTTGAGCTTCTGATCGAAGCGGCGCGGCTGGATCCCGACGACACCAATCTGCTCAAGACCGTGGCGAATGAACTCGTCCGCCGCGGCCGTCAGGAGGACGCCCTGGGGGTGCTGGCCGCCGCCGCCGAACGCAGGGCGCTCGCATCGGAGACGCGTGGCAGGGCTCCGGAGTCTCCCTGGACCGTCGTCGAGATGAATCTTCGTCACGGCCGCATCGCTGAGGGTGTGGCCGCGATTCGGCAGCTGCTGGCCGTCGAACCGGAGAAGCGGGACACGCTTGTTATCCTCGGGTGTTCGGTCGCGGAAGTGAATCCTGACGCCGGTTTTGCCTGTGTTGAGATTGTGGCGAACTCGGCGATCGAGTCGGATGAATGGGGTTCGGCGGCGGCAGCCCTCAATGAGTTCGTGAGCCGCGTGCCGAATCACATTCCGGCGCTCATGCGCCTTGTGGAAATTTGCGTCGATGGCGGCCTCGAAGCAACCATGCACAGCGCACAAGCGCAGCTGGCCGACGCCTACCTGGTGGTCGGCGCGGGAGCCGAGGCGCGCGTGATCGCCGAAGATCTTGTGGCGCGTGAGCCGTGGGAGCGCGCGAATATCGAACGCTTTCGGCAGGCGTTGGCGTTGCTCGGCGAGCAGGACATCGACGGCACGATCGCCAGCCGCTTGAGCGGACAGTCTCCGTTTACGAGCACCGACGTACCGTGGCCTGCCGAACCACTGCTGGAGGAGGAGGCCGAGCCAGAGTCCAGTGAGATAGATCTCAGCGACATCCTCGGCGGTCTTGAAGGGGAGGCGGTGGCGGAACCGCCGCGGTCCATCGAAGGTGTGCTGAAGGATCTACGCGAGCAGACCCTGCGCGACGCGTCGCCTGAAAGTGCGGAACAGCAGTTGAAGCTGGCCGCGTCCTATGTGGAGATGGGCATGCCGACCGACGCGATCACAGCACTCGAGGTGGCGGTGCGATCGCCGCGACATCGCTTCCGCGCCGGCGCGATGCTCGCCAGGTTGTGCCTCGAGAACCGCGATCCCGCCGGCGCCATCGAATGGTACGAGCAGGCGGCTGAAGCGCCCGCACCGGATGCCGAAGCCCACCAGGAGCTCTTGTACGACTTGGCCACTGCGCTCGAATCGCAAGGCGAGCAGGCACGTGCGCTCGCCGTGTTTCTGGAGCTCCAGGCAGAGGCAGGAGACTACCGCGATCTCGCGGCCAGACTCGAACACCTGACGGGAGAGCTGAAGCGATGAAGCGGCTCATCCTGGTCGCCTATTTTCTTGAAGTGGGCCTGCTGCTCGTGCTGGTGCCCTGGACGGCGTTCTGGGAGCGAAACTACTTCGCGGTGTCGTCGCCGCTCTTCCACGATTTTGTGCGCAATCATTTCGTCCGGGGCGCTGTCTCCGGCCTTGGCGTCGTCAACCTGCTGATGGGGTTCAAGGACCTCGCCGCGATACTCTACGCGCGGCGCGGACTGGGCGAGCCGCTGGCGGAGTAGATGCCGCTGCCGCGGGCAAGGTCCCTGATTTGCCTGGTCACCGATCGGCACCGGCTTGCGGCGTCGCGGCCGTCGGTAGATCTGGCCGCCTTCGTCGGCGCCGCCGCCGCTGCCGGAGTCGATGTCATCCAGATTCGAGAGCGCGATCTCGACGCGGGAGCGCTGACGCATCTCGTGCGGGGCTGTCTGGCGGCAGCCCACGGAACGCCGGCGAGGATCGTCGTCAACGATCGGGCCGACGTGGCGATCGCGGCCGGCGCGCATGGTGTGCATCTCCGCGGAGATTCAGTCAGCACGGACCGCGTACGCGAGCTGCTTCCGCCGGAGGCCATCGTCGGCCGGTCCGTCCACAGTGTCGAGGACGCGATTTGTGCGGCTGGATCGGGTCGTGCCGACTACCTGATTCTTGGCACGATGTTCCCGTCGGCCTCTAAGCCGGGCTTGCAGCGCCTGACGACCATGACGGGATTGACAGCGGCGAGCGCGTCGATCTCGATACCGGTGGTCGCGATTGGCGGTATCACTGTCGAGCGGTTGGTCGAAGTAGCCAGAGCCGGGGCGGGAGGCGTCGCGGCGATTGGGTTGTTCCTGCCGCCTGCTGGAATGGCGGTCGATGAGCACTTGCACGTCACGGTGGCGGAACTGAGGCGGGTGTTTGACACGTGCGGAGCGGTTCCCTAACATGAGCACAACGCATTGTTGACGCCACAGGGTCCCCCAGCCCGAACCGTTGGCGCTCGTCTCCGTGAGGCGCGCGAGAAGCGCGGCGTTTCTCTTAAGCAAATAGCCAACAGCACCCGGATCTCTGTGATGTCGCTGGAAGCGGTCGAGCGCAGCGATGTGTCCCGTCTTCCCGGCGGGATCTTCACGCGCGCGTTCATCCGTGCATACGCGCAGGAAGTTGGGCTGGACCCCAATCGCATGATCGAGGACTTTCTGGCGGAGCTGCCGCCGGAGGCAGCCACGGCAACCGCACGTCATGCCAGCGTCGAGGACGGAGAACAACTGGAAGCGGATCGGAGGGCCGTGTCCACCGCCATCCGGCTCGTGCTGGTCAGCATCCCGATCGTGGTGCTGGTCATCTACTTGAGCGCCCACGCAAGGCCAGGCGCGGTGGAGAAGCCGGTGGCGGCGCCTCCGGTCGAGGCGGCGGCGCCCTTGTCGCAGGCCGTTCCGCGAGATATCGAGATCGTCGCCGCGCCCGCCGTGGTTCCTGACACGACGTCCGGCTTGACGATGGAGATCGCCCCGAAGGCTGCGTGCTGGGTGTCGGTGACCGTCGATGGCGAGCCGACGTTTTCGGGCCTCATGAATGCCGGCGAACGGCGGCAAATCTCCGCGCGAGAGGAACTGCTCGTCACTGTCGGGGATGCTGGTGCGTTCGCGTACGCGTTGAATGGACGGGCGGGCAGGCCTTTCGGCGCGCCTGGCGAGGTCGTGAGCAAGCGTATCGGCCTCTCTAACTATAAGGATTTCATTACTCCCTGATGGATGTCGGCATTCGCAGCCCCCTCCTCGACTTTTTCCGGCGGGGAGAAGTCGCCAAGGACGTGCGTCTGCTCGCCGCGCGTGGTGCGCTCGCGCCGCGGGCGCACGAACAGATCGCCTTGCTTGTGATGCTGACCGAGGATGGAGATCCTGAGGTGCGCGCCGCTGCCGAATCCACGATGGCTTCCATTCCCGAGCAGTCCCTGGCGCTGTTCCTCGGGCGCTCGGATGTTCCCGATGCGCTGAGGGAATTCTTCCGGGGACGAGGTATCGAACCCGTGCCGGGCGGCGACGCTGTCGACGAACCGCTGATCGATGCCGAGCCTGCCGATCCTGCCGTGCCCGCAGAGGCAGAGGAGGGGGACGAAGAGGCTGCGCGCGTGGGTGCGGCCCAGCGTCTCGCGTTGCTGAATGTGGCCGATCGGATGAAGGCCGCGATGAAGGGAACAAAAGAGGAGCGCGCCGTCCTCATCCGCGATCCGAACAAGCTCGTCTCGGTGTCGGTGCTGAGCAGCCCGAAGCTGATGCCGAGTGAGGTCGAGGCTTTTGCCAAGATGGGGAATGTGTCTGAGGAAATCCTCCGTATCATCGGGATGAGCCGCGCCTGGACCAAGAACTACGGCGTCATCTCCGCGCTCACGAAGAATCCGAAGACGCCGCTTGGTGTGTCGATCAACTTCGTCCTTCGCCTGAACGAGAAAGATCTGAAGTTGATTGCTATGGACCGGAATCTGCAGGAGCCGCTGAAGCTGGCGGTTCGCAAGCGCCTCACGTCCGGCCCCAAGGGATGATGCTGAAAATGCTGTCGGCCGACGACAAGCTGGCCGAGATCAAGCGGCTCTACTACAGGACGTCGAAGGCTACGATCAAGCAGGACTTTGCCAAAGCTCTGGACCTGTTGAAGTCGCTCGCCAACGAAGAAGAGCGCGAGCGCGTCGCGGTGTACATGGATGGTTTGTCGCAGATGCGCTCGGACTGGGCGAGAAGCAGGAAGACACCCAGAACCAGAAACTAGTCACTTGAACGTTTCACGTTTCTCCGAAGTCCTGCCTTGAATCCTTCGACGGTCCTCGTGTTCAAGACGTCCTCTGCGCTGAGCCACGCGCGTCGCGCCACCGTCACTCCCCACTTCATCAGCCGGAAGCCTCCTTTGGCGTGAGAGTCGGTGCTGATGACGATTTTCACGCCTTTGTCACGCGCGAGCTTCGCGTGTGTATCGCACAAATCGAGGCGATCCACCTGGCAATTGATTTCGAGCGCCACGCCGGCTGCCGCGGCAGCGTCGACGAGAGCGGGGACGTCTACCTTGTACGGTTCGCGTTTCAGGAGCAGACGGCCGGTTGGGTGGCCCATGATGTCGACGTAGGGGTTGGCGACGGCGCGCAACACGCGGTCCGTCATCTGCGCCGCCTCCTGATTGAAAGCGGAATGGATCGACGCGACGACGACGTCGAGCTCCGCCAGGCAATCGTCGGCGAGATCCATGGTGCCGTCAGGTTTGATATCGCATTCGATGCCGGCGAGCAGTGTAATGCCGTCGAGCCGGCTGCCGATCTCTCGAACACGCCGCGCATGCTCGATCGCGCGGTGTTCGTCGAGTCCGTTCGCCATCGCCAGCGCCTTACTGTGGTCGGTGATGGCCAGGTAGCTGAGCCCGGCATCTCGCGCCGCGAGGGCCATCGTCTCGATGTCTTCGCGGCCGTCGGTGGCGGTGGTATGGGCGTGGATGTCGCCGCGGATATCGTCGAGCGAAATCAGCCCCGGGAGCTCGCCACGCTCGGCCGCCTCGATCTCGCCGCGGCCTTCACGAAGCTCGGGAGGAATTGAGGCGAGTCCGAGCTGCTCGTAAATGTCCTCTTCGCGTTGGCCGGCCGTGGCGACGCCCGTGTCGAGGCGAAACAGGCCGTACTCGTTCAGCTTGAATCCCCGCAGGTTGGCGCGGTCGCGAAGCAGGATGTTGTGCGCCTTCGAGCCTGTGAAGTACTGCAATGCGGCGCCTCGACTCTGCTCCGGGACCAATCTCAGATCGGCCTGGAAACCACCCCATAGAAGGACGCTGGATTTCGTGTCGCCCTGCCCGAGAATCCGATCGACGAGCTTGTAGCTCGTGAACGCGGGCATCACACGAGGATCCACGCCTGTTGCGAGAATATCGATGTCGCCGGTGGTGTCGACGCCGCGTCTCAGGCTGCCGACGACCGAAAAGTTCACCTCCGGACATTGAGCGTGCAGATACTCGAGCAGCAGGCCTGCAGCCTCGGCCGCGTCCGGCATCAGGTGACGACCGGTGCGCTGCTTGCGCTCGGCGAGTGCTTTCAGGATGAGTTCTTCTTTCTTCTTTCCCATTCCCTTGAGCTCGCGCAGCCGGCCGTCCCGGCAAGCCGCTTCGAGTTCGTCGAGAGTGCTGATACCCGCTTGCCCATACAGCAGCGCGACGGTCTTCGGGCCTACTCCCTGCAGGTGAAGCAGATCGAGAATTGTCGGAGGAAACTGCTCGAGGAGGTCGCGGTGATACCGAATCTCGCCTGTCTCGGCGAACTCGCGAATCTTGGCTGCCAGTTCCTTGCCGATGCCGGAAATCGCGCGAAGCTGCGCCTCGGTGCAACGGCTCAACTGTTCCGTTGCGTGGGCGATCGTTTCTGAGGCGTTGCGATACGCACGGATCTTGAAAGGGTTTTCACCCTTGATCTCGAGCAGATCGGCGATCTCCTCGAAAACGCGAGCGATCGCGAGATTCTCCATCAGTCGGATTCGATAAGCAGGCCAGCCGTCTCGATGTGGTACTCGAGGAGGCGCGCGCCCCCGTCGGCGAGCGCTTTCTGCACGGCTGGGACATCGGCCGGGTCGGCCAGGCAGAACAGGCAGCCGCCGCCGCCGGCTCCGCACACTTTGGCGGCACGTGCGCCCGCCGAGGACGCGCCGGCGATCAGATCGTCGATGGCCGGGGTCGTCACCCCTGGCGCGAGCTGCTTGCGTGCATCCCACTCCAGCCGGAGGTAACGCGCCACGCTCTTCCAGTCGGTTCTCGTCAACGCCGCGCGCAGGCCGGACGTCGCATCGCGAATGCGCTCGAAGCAGTCGAATACCTGGCGATCGCCGTCGATGTGACGCTTGGTGATGTCCCAGTTGTTGGTGCCGGAGTTTCTCGGCGCGCCCGTGTATGCGAGCACGATACGGCGCTGAAGCTCGGCCGGGTCGATCTTCAGCGGAACGCGTTTCACGCCGTCAGCGCGCAGTTCGATGGACGCGATACCTCCGTAGTACGCCGGGCGGTAGTCCTGCAGGCCAGTCGGCACGTTGATCACCTGCGCCTCGACGTTCATCGCGATGTTGAGAAGCGTGTCGGCATCAAGCGCCATGCCCGCCCAACGGGCGAGTGCGCCGCATACCGCGATATTCAGAGCCGAGGATCCCGCGATGCCGGCGCCGGCAGGCGATTCGCCCCGCGTGCGCAGGGTGAGGTTGGCCGCCTGGAAAAAATAGGCGAGCTTGGCGAGCAGCGGGAGGCGGTCAAGCTGTTCGAGTTCGTGCCAATCGGAGACTTCGAGGGACGTGCCCGTATCGATCGACTCGAGGCCGACTTTGCCGTCCGACCTTGGCAGAATCTCCACATGCGCGCGCAGGCTGATGGCGGCGTTCAGCGTCTGTGCATTCTGGTGGAAGAGGTAAATAGGCCAGATGTCGAGCGTACCGCCGGCTAGATCGATACGCGTGGGTGCTGACGCGCGAATATGCACTTTCAGGTCCTTGGTCCTTTGTCCCTCGTCCTTGGTCCAGATTCTTGATTCTTGCGACCAAGAACTAAGGACCAGGGACGAAGGACCTATGTCTGCCCTCGGAGAAGCAGCACAGGGACAAAAACTTTGTGCCGCAGGCGATCGACGGTGGTGCCGTGGATGACGTCGCTGAGGAACCGGTGCCCGTGCGTGGACATCGCAATCAGATCGACTTTTTCCAGGTTCGCAATGCGGATGAGCTCTGTCGAGGGGTCGCCCATGGCCAGCACTGAGTCAACCGTCAGGCCGGCGCGTCGAAGATCCTCGCAGCGGGCCGCGAGGTACGCGCGGTCCTGTTTCATTTCTTCAGATTCACGCAGGTTCAGCTCGTCGAAATGGCGCGCCGCCCAGCCGTCGGCAACATGTACCAGCAGCAGCGATGCGCCGGTCAGGCGCGCCAGTTTCTCGATGTGCTCGAGAATCGCGGCATCGGCCTTCGAGTGTTCGATCGCGACGAGGATACGTTTATACACGCTTATGATCCGAGGAACGCGACCGCCGTCTGATACAGCAGGTAGATGTTCAGCCCGGCGATGAGAATCACCACCGGCCAGGCGAGAAAATTGATCCACGGCTTATTGGTGAACGGACCCATGAACCTGGGATCGCTCGTGAAGCGTACGAGCGGGAAAATGGCGAACGGTAACTGCAGGCTCAGAATGACCTGGCTCAACACCAGCAGCGGCTCGGAACCTTTCTCGCCGTAGATCATAATCACGATGATCGCGGGCACGATGGCGAGAAGCCGCGTGATCAGGCGGCGAAGCCACGGACGGAGGCGGATATTGAGGAACCCTTCCATCACGATCTGGCCGGCCAGTGTGCCCGTGAGCGTCGCGTTCTGACCGGAGAACAAGAGCGCAACGGCGAACAGCGTGCTGGCCGCTGCGGTGCCCAGCAGAGGGGTCAGCAGTTCGTATGCGTCGGCGATGCCGGCAACGCTCTCGTGCGGGGTCCCGTGAAACGTCGCGGCCGCCATCACCAGAATGGCGCCATTGATGAACAGCGCGAACATCAAGGCGAATGCCGAATCGATGCTGGCATAGCGGATGGCTTCGGCCTTGCTCTCGTGCGAGTCGCCGTACCTGCGGGTCTGCACGATCGACGAATGAAGGTAGAGGTTGTGCGGCATGACCGTCGCCCCGAGGATCCCGATCGAGATGTACAGCATCTCTGGATTCCGCAGAATGATTGGGCGCGGCACCACGCCGGCGGCAAGATCGCGAAGGTTGGGTTGCGCCATGTACAACTCGAGGGCGAAACATCCCGCGATACCGAGAATCAGCGTGACGACGATCGCTTCAACCCAGCGAAAACCACGATGCTGCACGTACAACACGATCAACACGTCCAGCGACGTGAGGCACACACCCCAGATCAACGGCAGACCGAAGAGAAGCTGCAGTGCAATGGCGGCGCCCAGCACTTCGGCGAGATCGCAGGCGGCGATCGCAATCTCGCACAACACCCAGAGGACAAGCGTCGTGCGTCTGGAGTACGCGTCGCGGCAGGCTTGCGCGAGGTCGCGGCCGCTGGCGATGCCCAGGCGCGCGGCCAGCGATTGAAGCAGGATCGCCATGAAGTTCGAGAGCACGATCACGCTGAGCAGGGTGTAGCCGAAGCGTGCCCCGCCTGCGAGGTCGGTCGCCCAGTTGCCAGGGTCCATGTAGCCCACGGCGACCAGGTATCCGGGCCCGGCGAACGCCATCATCTTTCGCCAGAAACCGCCGGTCAGCGGAATCGGAACCGTGCCATGCACTTCGGGCAGGCTTCGCCTGTCTGGGCTCCAGCCGGGCTGTTTGGTCGCAAGTGGCGCCGGTCGATCCATCTTCGTGGTCATCAACTCTATAATGACAAGTCGTGTCGCCTCAACCGCTTCGACGCCGGATCGGACAATTGCTCATTGGAAGCTTCGCGGGGTCGGACGTTCCGGTCGAGCTACGTTCGCTCGCCCGGGAGTTCGATTTGGGAGGCGTAACCCTATTCGGACGCCTGGGGAACATCGAAGGTCCCGGCCAGGTGGCAGAGCTGGCCTACGACGCGAGAAATCTTGGCGTCGAGCTGCCAGGATGGGTCGGCATCGACCAGGAAGGAGGGCGGGTGGCGCGCCTGCGCTCGCCGTTCACCGTGTGGCCGCCGATGGCGGTGCTCGGCCGGAGCGATGATCCGGCTCTTGCGAAACGATTTGCCGCAGCGCTGGCGGCCGAAATCGCAGCGGTCGGCATCTCGCTCGACTACGCGCCGGTCCTCGATGTTCACACGAATCCCAAAAACCCGGTGATCGGCGATCGCGCGCTCGGCGAGCGGCCCGAGACCGTGGCAAAACTGGGCCGGGTCATCATCGAAGAGCTGCAGCGAGCAGGCGTGGCGGCGTGCGGCAAGCATTTCCCTGGGCATGGCGATACGGCAACCGACTCCCATGTGGAGCTACCGATCGTGGAGCATCCGCCCGACCGGTTGCGGGCCGTTGAATTCGTCCCGTTCAAGGCCGCGATCGATGCAGGGGTTGCGTTTATCATGACCGCGCACGTGCTGGCCGTGGCTCTCGACGACCAGAATCCGGCGACGCTCTCGCGGTCGATCGTTACAGGCATCCTTCGAGACGAGCTCGGGTTCCCTGGCGTCATCGTTTCAGATGATCTGGAGATGAAGGCGATAGCCGGCACCATGAAGCCATCGGAGGCCGCGGTGGCAGCGATTGCCGCCGGCTGTGACGCGGTACTGATGTGCGGCGTCGACAAGCACGCCGACGTGACCCTGCAGGCCGAGGCGCTCGAGGCACTCGTCTACGCAGTCGAACAGAATCGCATCCCCCTGAAGCAGGTAGAGGCGTCGCTCGAGCGGAACCGTGCCGCGAAGCAGCGTTTTCTCGCGAAGGACTGGAAGCCGCCATCCGAGGCCCAGCTGAAAGCCGTAGTCGGCTGCGACGCGCATCGCGCGGTATCCGACGCGATGTTGGCGTTTGCCTGATCGAATGCTGAAGCCAAAACGGCTGCGCGTCGGGGACAAGGTCGCGATTGTGGCGCCCGCCAGCTCATTTACCCGAGAGGAATTCGATGAAGGCGTGGCCGAGTTGCGACGGATCGGCTTCGAACCTGTCTACGAGCCCAGCGTGTTCGCAAAGCTTGGCGGATATTTATCTGGCGACGGCCGGCTACGGGCACGCGCGTTTGCCGACGCCTGGCGCGATCCCGGCATTGGTGCCATTGTGGCCGCCCGCGGCGGATACGGCAGCGTGCACATGCTGCCGTACCTCGACCGGCGGCTGCTACGCGAGGCACCCAAGCCGTTCATCGGCTACAGCGACGTCACATCATTGCTGACGTACTTGAGCGTCGGCTGTGAAATCGTCTCCTTTCACGGGCCGATGATTGCCGGGAAGATCGGGAAGGGTACGAGCGCTTACGACCTGGATACGATGTTGCGCTCCATGACGGACCCCTTGCCGTTGGGGGAGCTTGCGCCTTCGTCACTGGAGACGTTCCGTCCCGGCGAGGCAGAGGGGCCACTATACGGCGGTACATTGGCGCAGCTCGTGGCATCGCTTGGAACGCCGTTCGCGTTCGCGCCGCCGAAAGGATATCTGCTGTTTCTGGAGGATGTCGGCGAGCGACCGTTCCGGCTTGATCGCATGGTGACCCAGTTGCGTCTCGCCGGTCTCCTCGACTCGGCCGCGGGCATCGTCCTCGGTGAGTTCGTCGGCTGCGACGAGCCGGGTGGCGGGCTTTCGGCGCGGACGGTCCTGGCGGAACTCCTGAAGGACTTCAGTGGGCCGGTGGTATTTGGGTTCCCTTCAGGCCACACGACGGGGCCGGCAATGACGCTTCCGTTCGGCGTAAGGGCAACACTGATGACGACGGGGACACCGCGCCTCGTTATCGAGGAGGCAGCAGTCGCGTGACAGTGCATTTCATCGGTGTGTGTGGAACGGCCATGGCAACGCTCGCGGCGCTGTTGAAACGCAAGGGGCTCGACGTCCAGGGCTCCGACGAGAATGTCTACCCGCCGATGAGCACGTTTCTGGAATCGGAACGCATCCGGGCGCTGTCCGGCTACAAGACGGACCACATCACCGAAAACATCGATCTCGTTGTCGTTGGGAATGCGATCTCTCGAGGTAACGTCGAGCTCGAAGCGGTGTTGGATCGAAAGATGCGGTACTGCTCGCTTCCGGAGGCCGTGCGCGATCAGTTTTTATGGACATCCCGCTCGGTCGTCATTGCGGGCACGCACGGCAAAACGACGACGACGTCGTTGACCGGATGGTTGCTCGTGCACGGTGGGCTCGATCCCAGCATCCTCGTCGGCGGTATCGCCGCGAATCTCGGAAACGGCGGCTCGAGCTACAGGCTGGGTGAAGGCCGGGAGTTCGTCATCGAAGGAGACGAGTACGACAGCGCGTTTTTCGACAAGACGGCAAAGTTTCTGAAGTATCTGCCGGACATCGCCGTGATCAACAACATCGAGTTCGATCACGCAGACATCTACGCCGATCTCGACGCCGTCCGGCTCGCATTCAGGCGGTTCGTGAATCTCGTGCCGCGCTCGGGCCTGCTGCTGCTCTGCGCGGACTGTCCGAACGCCTCGGCTCTGCGAAAGGCGGCGCAGAGCCCTGTCGAAACCTTCGGTCTGTCGGAGGCCGCCGATTGGCGGGCGACCGACATCTCGGTCTCCGGAGGCGGCCAGAGCTTCACCGTCCGGCATGACGGAGAGCTGTTTGGGACGGTCTCGCTGCCGCTCTTGGGTTCCCACAACGTTCGGAACGCGCTGGCGGCAACGGCCGTTGCCAGCACGGTGGGGGTATCGGCCGCAGCGATTGTCGATGGGCTTCGGCAGTTCAAGGGTGTGAAGCGCCGGCTCGAGATCTTTGGCGAGGCAGGCGGCGTTACCGTGTACGACGATTTCGCACATCATCCCACGGCCATCGCGGAAACACTGGCGGGCTTGCGCGCCGCGAACGCGCATCGCAGGATCTGGGCGGTGTTTGAGCCGCGTTCAGCCTCGTCAAGCCGGAAGATCTTTCAGCAGGAGTTTGCGCGGGCGTTTGGCCCGGCCGACGAAGTGATCATCGCGCCGGTATTTCGAACGAACCTTGACGAAAGCGAACGCCTGTCGCCACAACAACTGGTCGAAGATCTGACGGCCTCCGGGCAGCGCGCGCGGTACGCAGCCTCCCTCGACGACATCGTCAGCGCGATTGCGCGGGAAAGGCGTGACGGAGACCTGGTGGTGTTCATGTCGAACGGCGGGTTCGGCGGTATTCATCAAAAAATGCTGCAGGCTCTCAGGTGAACCTTCCCGATGTTGTCCCGATAGGCGACAGATGCCTGTCGATTGTGTTCGAGGAGCAAATCGATCCGCGCGTGAACGCCAAGTGCGTCGCAGTGGCGGCGGAGTTGTGCCGGCGTGGTTTGTCGGGCGTGCGCGATGTCGTGCCGACGTATCACACGGTGGCCGTGCATTTCGATCCTGGGCAGGTCGCGCGGGCTGTTCTTGAACGGCGGCTCGTGGAGACGATACGCGATGTCGACGGCGGTGATGCGGCAACGGAATCGGAGCCCGTGCGCATCTCGGTGATCTATGGCGGAGAGGAAGGCCCCGATCTCGCGTCGGTTGCGGAGTTTGCCGGCGCGTCGGAAGAAGAGGTCGTCCGGCTGCACACAGGGACGATTTATCGCGCCTACATGCTGGGATTTCTTCCGGGGTTTGCCTATCTGGGATCGGTCAATCCCCGGATCGCCGCGCCGCGCCTTGGTACACCTCGGCTACGAGTCGCCGAGGGCTCGGTGGGGATCGCTGGCGCACAGGCCGGTATCTACCCGTGCGAGACGCCGGGCGGCTGGCGAATCATCGGGCGGACGCCCGTCAAGCTGTTCGATTCAACGCGTCATGAGCCTTCGATGTTGAAGGCTGGAGACCGGGTGCAGTTCGTTGCGGCTTGATCAATGGCGTTGATGATCCTCCGCCCCGGCATGCTAACCACGGTGCAGGATTGTGGCCGGTGGGGATTCCAGGCTCATGGAGTGCCGGTCAGCGGCGCGATGGACCTGTTTTCGCACCGGCTCGCGAACGCCCTGGTCGGCAACGAACAGGAAGCGGCGACGCTCGAGGTGACGCTGATTGGGCCGGAGATCGAGTTTCAGCAGGCGTCGATCGTGGCGGTTGCGGGTGCGGTGTTTCGATTGGCGCTCGACGGCGTGCCGGTGGCGGTCAGCGGCGCTTTCGACGTGACCGCCGGCTCGCGCCTGCGCTTCGGCGAGAGGCTGAAGGGTGCGCGGGCGTACGTGGCGGTTGCGGGAGGCATCGACGTGCCGGTTGTGCTGGGCAGCCGCGCGACGCATCTCCTGACGAGGATGGGTGGGTTGGAGGGGCGCGCGCTCCGCAAGGGCGACGTGCTGAAAAAGGGGTCGGGTGCCTTTTTACGAAAAACGAAAAAAGG
>JAMQPK010000035.1 GCA_023717525.1 Vicinamibacterales bacterium
GTGTCCTGGACCGGCGCCTTCGCCGATCCGAACCTGCCGCGAGACTTCGCACCGTTCGGCATCCAGAACGTGCTGGGAGATCTTGTCGTGACCTATGCGAAACGCGATGAAGACGGAGAAGACGACGTCCCTGGTCGCGGGTTGGGAGTCGTGAACATCTTTGACGCCAATGGCCGCTTTCTCCGCCGCTTGACCACCGGCGGGAAGCTCAATGCGCCGTGGGGCGTGTCGTTTTCACCTGCGGGATTCGGACGGTTCGGAGGCACCTTGCTGGTCGGAAACTTCGGTGACGGACGAATTTCCGCGTTCGATCTTCGGACGGGTACGTTTCTCGGCCAACTGCGAAACGCCGACGGACGCCGGCTGACCTTGCCGGGTCTCTGGGGCCTTGCGTTTGGCAATGGCCAGCGAGGGCAATCCGCCGACGCCCTGTTCTTCGCGGCTGGCCCGAATGACGAAGCCAACGGAGTCTACGGACGCATCGATCCCGTCGCCGGCGACGGCCGCCACGAGCGTGAAGACGATGACTGATGTCTGGTATCGAGCGATGCGTTTTGAGATTTCGGTCCGACTTTCACCTGGAGACTGACCATGCCGCTTACACGACGACAATTTTGCGAAGGCATCGGAAGCGGCAGCCTGCTGCTGCTGGCGTCCTGCGGTGGGAGCGACGGCTACAGCCCCCCACCAGCTCCCGCGCCGGCCCCGGCCCCGACTCCGACTCCGGCTCCTCCTTCGCCAGCAGCGGTGTGCGGCGCGACGGCGATCACAGGAAATCACGGCCACGCTCTTACCATTGCCGCCACCGACCTCGATTCGCCGGTCGACAGAACGTTCAGCATTGCCGGCACAGCGGACCACGATCACACGATCACGCTGTCGGTTGCGCAGCTGCAATCCATCAAGGCGAAGATGGGGGCAACCACGGTATCCAGCATCACCGTTGGACACTCGCACGATGTCACGGTGAACTGCACGTGATCCAGGCTGCGTTGTAGCGCTTCGCCGCCGCTTCGATATGCATTTTGCTTAGGGGAATTGGCCGAAGTAGGAAGAATCACTGACCGCTTCGACGGCCTTCCCTCGCCGGGAACGCTCTGGTCCGGATCGGTTTTTCCCGGTGCGGACACGTTCTTGGATCCCCTCTACCTGGGCTTGGGTCTGGGCAAGTCCGGACACTGGAGCCGGTATCTACTGATCGGCGCTCCATAGGCGCCGGGCCGCTGACGATGGCGTGCGGACTCACTTTTGGTGTTCGAGCCGCATGTATCCGGGTCTGCCGGCCGCCTGATTAGGGTCTCTTGAGCTGCGGCCTTCGCATGCCCACAATGGAGCCGATTCAGTCAATCGCGATCCAGCCTCCCACCGATCCGCGCGAGCCTCGTGGCCTACCTCATTCGCATCATTCACGATGGACACGACGGGCCCGGCTCCCAGTACCCCTACCCAAGTCGCGGCAGCACGCCGGGCGCCGACGCGCGGATATCGGGTTATCTCTACGGGACCGATCCCTTGCCGGCTACAAACGAACGTGCTGATCGTGCCGCCGTTCCGATTGACTCGATCACCGCAGAGCTACGTCAGCGCGATTGAACTCCAGATTGATCTGACTCACATCGTTGCCGGTCGCTATCGCATCCTGGCCGTGCACAACTTCCACGTCGAAGATCGCAATCCCCGGCTTGACGAGTGCGTGGCCGGCATTTTTCTCGCCGCACGCCGCAATGATGGGCGGTGGGAGGAACCGGAGCGGTTTCCGGTCGAATGTCGGTCGCTGGCCGTCCTCGGCGAGCTCAGGGTTTCCGAACGACGCGGCGCGGAGGACACGCCGTGATTACCAATACCGCCTGCCGCGAGTTCGAGGTCATCGAGATCACCAACGAGATGCCGCACAACCGCATGGGCGGGGTGGGCAGCGTCATCGAGTCAATGATCAGCGGCTTCTCGACGCTCGGCGTGCATGCGCTCTGGTACGTCGCCGACCACCCCTATCAGCCACATGAGATCGAAGCGATCCTCGCGCAGCATCCCAATGTCGCACTCGGCCGTCACGAGGAACTGGAGCACTTCCGCGCACCAATTGCCCACGTGCATTCATACAAGCACGCACCGGGACTCCTGGACGCTCTGACCGACAGTCGATCGCTGTTCACCATCCATTCGCTGCTGGCGATTGAAGAGAGCTCAAACCAGGTTGATCTGCGCGGTGCCGTCGTTGAGCAGGAGCGTCTGATCGCGGCCTGCGACGAAGTCGCGTTGGTTTCAGAGGCGGAGCGCGGCTATTACCGGAGCCTCGGGTACGAACACCTGAACGACCGGGTCAGCGTGGTCCACAACGGCATTGCCTTGCCGCGCTGGTCGCCGCGGTCGCAGCGGCGCGGCGTACTCGGATACTGTGGGCGCCTGGTGCCACGCAAGCGGCCCGAATATGTTCAGATGCTGCTGCTCGAACCCGGCTTCGAAAACTTCGAAGTGATGATCGCGGGCAAGGCGTTCAGCCCTTACGCGCGCGACCTGATCGGCCGCCTCGCAGTCGAGCGCCGCGTGCACTATCTCGGCTGGTGCGGCGGCCCGCGGCTGGACGCGTTTTTCGACGCGATCGACGTGCTGGTGCAGCCTTCTATCTATGAACCGTTCGGACTCGCTGCACTGGAAGCAGCCGCGCGCGGAATTCCGGTCGTCTGCTGTGCGGTCGACGGTCTGGTCGAGGTGCTGGGTGAACACGCCTTCTATTGCGACGGCACGGACTACGAGGACTTTCGCGCGGCGATGCTGCGCTGGCTCAATGC
>JAMQPK010000040.1 GCA_023717525.1 Vicinamibacterales bacterium
CGCGCACGTGGCAGCGCGCGAGTGGCAGGACAGCATCGTTTTTCTGCACAAGATCGTGCCAGGGCGATCGGATCGGAGCTATGGAATCCAGGTGGCGCGCCTCGCGGGAATGCCTGCTGATGTGATCACACGCGCCAAGGCTATCCTCGAGGCACTGGAGCGCGACGAGCTGACGCGGGGCGGACGCCCGTCGATTAGCGGCACGCCGGCGGAGCCCCAGCGGCAATTGGGTTTGTTTCAATCGCCATCTCCTCTGCCCGCTGACGAGAAGGCCGGAAGGCTCCGGGACCGCCTTCGCGCCCTCGACACAAACGTGATGACGCCCCTACAGGCACTCTCGTTGCTCGCCGATTTGAAGAAAGATGCGGAGTCATGAAGCTGACGGGGCGCTGTACGCCTCTGGTTCTCCTCGCCCTCGTCGCCTGCGGATGCAGTCAGGAGCTGCCAGAGCCGGGCATGCTGACGGTTGCCATCGCCGCGTCGCCGAACAACCTTGACCCGCGCTTCGGGACGGATTCCTATTCGGCGCGGGCACAGCAGCTTCTCTACACCGATCTGCTTCGTCTGGACGACAACTCGAGGCTCGCACCTGGGCTTGCGGAATCGTGGGAGACCGACGACTACAAGACCTACCGCCTGCACTTGCGTCCGGGAGTGCGTTTTCATGACGGTCACGAACTCACCTCCAAGGACGTCCTCTACACCTTCAACACCATCCTCGACTCGAGGAATGCGTCTCCTCTTCGAGGCGCGTACCGTCAAGTCGATTCGATCACGGCGGTTGATCCGTACACAATCGAATTTGTACTGAAGGAACCGTCCGGGGCCTTCCTGATTAACCTGGTCGTCAGGATTGTGCCCGACGGCGCCGGGCGCGAGCTCCGCGACCACCCTATCGGTACCGGACCGTACGAGTTCGTCAGCTTCTCGGCCGACGATCGGCTGGTCGTCAAAGCCTTCCCGGAGTACTTCGAAGGGCGCGCGCGGAACAACGGCGTCACACTGAAGGTCATTCCCGACGACATCATGCGAGGGCTGGAATTGCGCAAGCGCACCTCGCAGCTCGTCGTCAATGATTTGGTACCAGATATCGCCTACCAACTCGAGAAGGAAGGGCTTCATCTGGATCAAGCCACGGGAATGAACTATCAATATCTCGGATTCAATCTCCGCGACCCGATCCTGCAGGACGTACGCGTACGACATGCCATTGGATACGCCATCGATCGCCAGTCGATCGTCGAGTATCTGCGCCGGGGACTGGCGGTTCAGGCGGTCGGCATGCTCTCGCCGACGAACTGGGCCTTTGAACCCGACGTCTTCGATTTTACGTACGACCCCGACACCGCCAGGCGGCTTCTCGACCAGGCCGGCTACCCTGATCCGGACGGCGACGGTCCACGGCCCCGGCTTTCGCTCACTCTCAAGGTCTCCAGCGCGACAGAGTTCAATCGGCTGCAATCGGCGGTGATTCAACAGAATCTGCGGGAGGTGGGTATCGAGCTCGACGTCCGCACCTACGAATTTGCGACTCTGTATGCCGACATCATCAAGGGAAACTTTCAGATGTACACGCTGCAGTGGGCAGGAGGTGCAACCGCCGACCCGGATATCCTGAGGCGCGTATTCCACTCGCAGCAGGTGCCACCCGCCGGCTTCAACCGGGGCCATCTCAGCGACCCCGCGCTCGACCAACTGATAGAGGCCGCAAGCCTGGCGACCAGTCTCGAGGATCGGAAACTACGCTACGGCAAAGTGCAGAAGCGTGTCGCCGAACTGGCGCCCTACATCAGCCTCTGGATCGAGACCAACATTGCTCTCTCGCAGCCGGAGCTGCGGGGCGTTCACCTGACGCCGCAAACGGATTTCACGTTCCTGAGAAATGTCTCCCGATAACCGGTAATATTGCGGCGCATGAAAAAGCGATCACGCTTTTTACAAGTCCCCATCGAGCCGTTTACAGTCGACGCTGAACTCAAAGCGGACGAGCTCCTCGAAAAGATGGCGCGGATTTCCTTCCAGGGACGCGCGCTCGGGACCGCGCACCGCGTCTGGCAGAAGATGCTCGGCGACGATGTGACGATTTTCATGGGGATGGCGGGCGCGCTGAGCGCCGGCGGTCTCCGGATGGTCGTCGCCTACCTCATCGAGCATCGTTTCATCGACTGCCTGGTGTCGACCGGCGCCAATCTGTATCACGATCTGCACGAGACACGCGGCCGTCACCACTACCTCGGATCGGCCCATACCAACGACGCCGCCCTCGCCGAAGAGCGCATCGACCGCGTCTATGACACCTACGCCAGCGAAGAAGAGTTCTGCGACAACGACGTCTGGATTGGCGACTTTGCGGCGACGCTCGAGCAGCGTCCCTACACGTCTCGCGAGTTCCTGAACCTGCTGGGCGGCCATCTCTGGAAAGAAACCCAGGGAAACGGCATCCTGACTGCCGCATATCGTGCCGGCGTGCCGATCTTCTGTCCCGCCATCGCCGACTCCTCGATCGGCATGGGACTTTCGCAGGGACGGCACAAACGGAAAGGCTCGAGCCAGATCGACGTCATCGGCGACATCGTCGAATCGGCGAACCTCGTGATCCGCCGCCCCCGTACCGCGACAGTCGTCCTTGGCGGCGGCACGCCGAAAAATTTCATCAACCAGGCGAGCGTGCAGGCCGAGTTCTTCTGCCCCGACGTGAGCGGTCATCGGTATGCGCTGCAGATCGTGACCGATGTTCCGCATTTCGGAGGTGCCTCTGGATCGACGCTCGAAGAGGCACAGAGCTGGGGAAAGCTGGCAGCCGATGCGGCGCAAGTGACCGTACACGCCGATGCCACGATCGCGTTGCCTATCCTCGTAACGGCGCTCGCGCGCAGCTCGGGAGCGTTGGCGGCGACACGGAAGAAGCTGAACGTCGATCCGAGCGGGCGCGAGATGCTCGTTGAAGGTCGACCGCTTTCGCGCGACGCGTTCGAGGAGAAGCAATGACCCTGCCGTTCAGGTACGACCAGATCACGCCGCTCGCGTTCGGCGGCACGCTGCCCGAGGCCACGACCTTCGCCAACGCGAGGGTCGTCATTCTGCCAGTCCCGCTGGAAAGCACGACGTCCTATGTGCCTGGAACGCGCAACGGCCCGCGGGAGATCCTCGTCGCCTCGTCGCACATGGAACTGTGGGACGAGGAAATGAACACCGACGTCCACGGCATCGGTATCTACACGCTGCCAGAAATGGAATTGCCCTTCGACGACATGACCGATCTCATGGCCGAGATCCGCCGGGTCGCGGCGGCCATCGTGAACGAGGACAAGTTTCCGATCATCCTCGGAGGCGAGCACTCCATTACCGCGCCTGTCGTCGCGGCCGTGGCTGCCAGGCATGCCGGACTCTCAGTACTCCAGATCGACGCGCATGCCGATCTGCGCGACTCCTACATGGGCACGTGCCACAACCATGCATGCGCGATGCGCCGCGTGCTCGAATACGCGCGGTGCACGCAGGTTGGCGTCCGGAGTCTGTCGACCGAGGAGGCGGCGATCGCGCCGACGTTGCCGACCGAAATTTTCTATGACGTGTCGATGCGGAAGGACAAGAACTGGATCGACCGGGTCGTGGACTCGCTCGGAGAAACGGTCTACGTCACGATCGATGCCGACGGTATGGATCCGGCGATTATGCCGGCCGTCGGCACGCCGGAACCCGGCGGTTTGAGTTGGTATGAGATGCTCGCGCTGCTGCGAGCGGTAATTTCGTCGCGTCGTGTCGTGGGATGCGATCTCGTCGAGTTGTGTCCGATTCCCGGTATGACCGCGCCGAATTTTCTGTGCGCGAAACTGATTTACAAGATCCTCACATACCAGTTCTCGAAATAGCTACGTGAGGGTCGTCAGCAGCTGCTTGGCTTCGTCTGCGTAGGGCGACTCGGGAAACTCGGCCACGACCTTGTCGAAGGTCTGCTTGGCCTCGGTCTTCTTGCCGGCGGCTGCATACACCCGGCCAAGCTCCATCAACACGGCGTCGCGCGGCAGGGTCTCGTCTGCGTTGTTGGCAAGCGCCTGGGCGGCACCGATCGCCTGATCGAACTGCTTGGCTTGCAGCTGCGCCTCGATCCTGCCGAGCTGCGCCATGCGGCCGTAGAACACGTTGGTACCCGCGCGATCGACGACTTCCTGAAACCGCGTGGCGGCTTCCCCGCTCCGGCCCAGCATCGCGAGCGCAGAGGCGGCGTAGTAGCGCGCGGCAATGCCCGAGGTCGTCGACGGATAGGCGTCGTGCACGGCGGCGAATTTCACCAGCGCCGCTTCCGCGCGGGCCGACACAGTCGGGTAGGTGCCTGGCGCCTGCGTCACTTTACCGTTCACGGGCTTGGGCTCCTCCACTGGCGACTGGATCACGGCGAGGGCATCGCTCAGTAGCAGCTGCGCGCGCGTCTCGTTACGGGTGTTCCAGGCCCAGTATCCGCCGGCGCCGAGCGCCACCACCAGCACAAGGGCCACGATGGGCCCGAACTTCGCCCGATTCTCTGCCAAACGCGTCGCCGCCTCGGACAGGACGTGCGACAACTCGTTTTCCTTCAGCTTGTGACGTTCGGTGCCCTTCATAAGCGCCGATTATATCCGTTCTTCGCTCAACCCTCAGCCCTTAGCCCTCAGCCCTCAGCCCTACGAGGGTCAGTGAGCCTCCCCTCTTCAAAGGATACCGCCTCCGAAAAAGACAGGATAGGATCGCCATGTGATAGAACCGCGCGTGGCGGGGAGCGGGGCGATCCGTTTCCGGACCTGGCCCGTCGTCGCGCTCGCACTGCTTGGGCTTCTTGTCCTGATCTTCGTGTCGATCGTTGCGGCCCGGAGCAAGGCCGATGCGGCGTACGCGGAGCTCGACAACCTGAACGCGCGGTATCTCGACGTCGAGACGCGGCTTGGCCGTGTACGCGTGAACCTGCAACTCTCGGGCATCCTCGTCCGGGACTATCTGCTCGACAGCAATGCCCCTAACGCCGAATACCAATCCGGGCTGGTCGAACTGCATGAGGAAAGCGGCCGTCTCCTCGAAGAACTTCGGCCGCTGGTGCGCAACAGCGACCCGGTTCGCTACGACACCCTGCACCGCGAGCTGGACGAGTACTGGAAAAGCTACACCCCTCTATTCAACGGAATGCCCGTTGACGATCGCTATGAGTTCCTGCGGCGGGAAGTGGTGCCGAGGCGCGATGCCGTCATGGCGATCTCCGCCGAAATCGAGAACATCAACAACTCGAACCTGGTCGCGCAGCGTAACGAAGCCGCGGTGCGGCAGCGCGAGCTGCATCGGTACCTGACCTGGATGCTGGCGGCAAGCCTCACTCTCGGATTGGCTGTGGCCGTCACAGCCGTCATCCGCATCCGAGTGCTCGAACGGCGATCGGAAGATCAGCACGCGCGTACGGAACAGGCCGAACAGGAAATGCGCCGGTTGTCGAACCAGCTCGTGAAGACACAAGAGGAGGAGCGCAAGAGCCTCTCGCGAGAGCTCCACGACGAGCTCGGCCAGATGCTGACAGCCTTGCGGATGGAAGTGGGCCGCGCCGAGCGCGCCCAGGCCGCCGGCAGCCCCGCGTTTGGCGCGAGCATGGCCGAGGGCAAGGCGCTCATCGAGAAGATGATGCGGCTCGTGCGCGATCTGGCCATGGGCCTGCGGCCCAGCATGCTCGACGACCTGGGCCTCGAACCGGCGCTCGCCTGGCAGACGCGCGATTTCGCACGGCGCTACAACATACCCGTGAACCTGAGCGTGGTGGGCGATCTGGAGCAGGTGCCCGATCCCCACCGGACCTGCGTCTTCCGCGTCGTGCAGGAAGCTCTTACAAACTGCGCCAAGCACTCGGCTGCCACCGAAATCGAGATTTCCGTCGTCGGCGGCGAAGATCGTCTCGACGTGTCGGTCTGCGATAACGGCGTCGGCATTCGCCACTCTACCGGACATAGGGGACTTGGGCTGACGGGAATCAAGGAGCGCGTGAAGGAAATGCACGGCTCGGCGTCGATCCAGACCAAACCCGGGGGTGGCACCGTCTTACACATCACATTGCCCATTCCAGCTGCCGGCGGCAGCAAGGAGACCCATCTTGCGCATAGTGCTCGGTGATGATCACGGAATTGTTCGGCGGGGCATGAAGGCGCTCCTGGACGCGGAGGGCGATCTGGAGGTCGTCGGCGAAGCCGCCGATGGCCTGGAAGCGGTGAAGGTCTGCGATGCGACGCGCCCCGACGTGGCCATCCTCGACATAGCGATGCCCAAGCTCAATGGCATCGACGTCGCCGAACGGGCGATCAAGCACAACCCGCAGCTGAAAGTCTGCTTCCTCAGCATGTACGCCGACGAGTCGTACGTGCTCCGCGCGCTGTCGGCCGGCGCGCGCGGCTATCTGCTGAAGGAGTCGACCGAGTCTGATCTCGTGCCCGCTCTGCGAACGATTGCCCAGGGACGGCCGTTCTTCAGCCCGACCATTTCCGCCATGCTGTTGTCGGACTACATGCGGCACTTGCAGCAGCGGGGCCAGGAAGATTCCTACCGCCTGCTGACCGATCGCGAGAAAGAGGTCCTGCAACTGCTGGCCGAAGGGCGGACGAACAAGGAAGTCGCGACGGTCCTCGAAGTGGGCGTGTCCACCGTCGAGACGCACCGCGCGAACCTGATGCAGAAACTCGGCCTGCACAACACGGCCGAGATTGTGTTGTACGCCGTCAGAAAGTCGCTCGTGTCTTAGACCCTAGACGAATTCCTCGCCGATGCCGGCAATCTGCTTGCTGTGCCGGACCTCGTGATTTGCGATCAACTCCACGAGCTGATACACGCTCAACGTTCCGAAGACCGGATGGTTGTGGACGATACGACTGAGGGCCAGGCCGTCGGCCGCGCTCACGATGTCGCGCGTCATGACGCGAGCGCGTTCCACCGCCGCCCATGCAGCCTCGTCGCCCAGGGAACCGGTGGGATGCACCGCCTCGGGCGCCGACCGCCGGTTGGCACGATCGGCAAACATCTGCCTCAGTCGCGTCGGAAACGGGTCGCGCGTTTCCTGCTCGACGCCGACATCTGATTGGGCGGCTTCAGCGATGCGCATCGCGATGAGGCCGGCAAACCGCTGTTCGACGAGCGAGAGATGCTCGAGAATCTCGTTGACCGACCAGCGATCGTCTCCCGGGCGTTTGCCTCTCAAGGGCGCGGGAACGGTATCGACGGCGGCGCGGAGCTTCAATCGCGCCTCGTCGAGCTGCTGGAACACGTCGACGACATGTGGGTGCATGGTCACGCCATTTTAGCGCCGTCGCGTCGATGCACTACAATTCGGCGACATGCTGAAGGGATCGCGCCAGGCTGTCGTGCGAACGCTGCGTCCGGTCAGTATTCACGGCCAGATGTCGCTCGAGATCGTGTTCACTCACATCGATGATCCCAACGAGCAGCTCAACGCCGCGCGCGTGGGGCCCGAGGCCATCGTCGGCCTGCCGCTGGAGGTTGGCGACACGATCGAAGTGGAGTACCTCGTCGGAGTGGTCGTGAAGGTTACCAAGGGCGCCCGTAGCTCAGCAGGATAGAGCACCGGTTTCCTAAACCGGGGGTCGGGGGTTCGAGACCCTCCGGGCGCACCAAATCATCGTCGATTGGGTGATTGGTGAGTTGGTGATTGAAGTGTGTAGGTGGCCGGTATTTATCAGCCTTCCGCGAGAGAAAAGTCTCCCTTACGGGTACCTTAATAGGCCTGAGCTTCACTCTCTCTCCTAAATCCTAACTTGTTGACTGGCACGACCTTGGCGAAGATTCTTGTAGAACTATTATGTCTGGAGCCCCCAACGCCAAGCCGTCACCTCTGCCGTTGATGACTGTCGTCCCGCCAGCGACGTCCCGGCTGCCGGAACACGACTTCAGGGCGGAATCGCCGGCAGAGGCCGACTCTCTCGGGGCGTTCAAGACCGAACAACAGCTAAACCATGCGGCCGTCATCCGCATGCGGCGGGGCCAACTCCGCACCGTCGGCCTGGTGCTGGGTGTGTCGGTCGCCGTCCTGGCGGGGGCGTGGTTCGGCTGGCAGGCTCTCCAGGTACGGCGGCAAGCGGCACAGCCGGTCAGCATCGCCGCCGGAACCGCGATTTTCAAGTCCGTCCCCGAGGGCGCGACGATTCTCGTCGATGGAGTTTCGCGTGGCACGACACCGGTCACCCTCTCCCTGCCGGCCGGTCAGCACACGGTCACGATACGAAGTGGTGACGTCTCGCGGACGCTTCCGATCTCGGTCGATGCCGGGGCGGTCATGTCTCAGTACGTCGAGCTCGCTGTTCAACCCCAGCCCACAGGCGGCCGCCTCGAAGTAGGGTCCGATCCAGTTGGAGCGGAGGTCAGGGTGGACGGAACGGTCCGCGGGCTCACACCTCTCGCAATCCCAGATCTTCCAGTTGGCCCGCACAGGGTCACGGTGTCCAGCGGCGAAACTGTCGTGAACCGAACTGTCAGCGTCACACGCGGCACGACGGCCACCGTCGTTGTCTCGACTGGGGCAGCGCCGGCGAGTGCTGCCGCCGGATGGCTGACTATCGACGCACCCTTCGAAATCGACGTGCGCGAAGGACAGCAACTCGTAGGTACTACGCGCAGCGATCGGATCATGCTGCCGGTGGGCTCGCACGACCTCGACTTGACGAACGCCAGCCTCGAATTCACTGGCCGGCGCAACATCAAGATCGTCGCCGGCAAGGTCGCCAGCCTTACCGTGGCACCGCCGAACGGTAAGCTCTCAGTCAACGCCGTCCCCTGGGCCGAAGTGTCGATTGACGGCCGCCCAGCCGGTACGACGCCTCTTGGAAATCTCACCGTACCCATCGGGTCGCACGAAGTGCTCTGGCGACACCCGCAGCTCGGCGAGCGGCGCCAGACCGTTACGGTGAAGGCACAAACTCCCACGCGAGTCAGCGTGGACTTCAGCAAGTGAGCGCGAAGATGCAATATTTCATGTCCATGGCTGCTTCAACCGTCGCGACAATCGCTATCGTGGCATCGGCCCAGGCGCAGGGCGTCATGGTTGCCGAGCAAAAAACCGCCGGTGTCGAGCAGAGCGTGCTTACGTCAGCAAAGAATCTGTATGCGGAAGCATCGTACGAAGCGGCGCTGCTCGAGCTGAACTCGACCGGCACGAAAGAAGACATCGATCAGGTGGACACGTATCGCGCACTCTGCCTGCTCGCGCTCGACCGCCAGGGGGACGCGGAGCAAACGCTCGAAGGGCTCGTCACACGCCGCCCCCTCTATGCCATCAACGATACCGAGTATTCGCCGCGGCTGGTCTCGATGTTTCGCGACGTGCGCAAGCGCGTGCTCCCGAGTACGGCACAGCAGCTTTACACAGAGGCGAAAGCTCAGTACGAAAACAAGAACTATGAAGTGGCGGTAACGAAGTTCAAGCAGTTGAACTCCGTGCTGAACGATCCGGACGTGTCCGGAGGATCTGGCAGGCTTGCCGACCTCCGCGAGCTCTCCGACGGGTTCATGAAACTGTCCGAACAGAAGCTTCGCGATATTCCCGCGCCAGCCGCGGTCGCCGCGGCGGCTCCAATCGTTGCCCCGACGGCGCCTCCCGCGATCCGGATCTACACGGCGGTCGACCCCGGGGTCCGCGGGCCGGTCGCGATTCAGCAGGCGATGCCCGCATGGCGGCCAACCCAGCAGTATCTTCGCGGCCGGGTCTACACGGGCCGGCTCGAGGTCGTCGTTGACGAGCGCGGCAGCGTCGAGAGAGCGACGCTCGTGAAGTCGGTGTGGCCCTCGTACGATCCGCTCGTAATGGAGGCGGCCAGACACTGGACGTATCAGCCCGCCCAGCTCGAGGGCAAGCCGGTGAAGTTTGTGAAGATCTTCGATATCACTGTCAATACGGGCGATAGTCAGAGCCGTTGATCGCACGCGCGTTTACAGACAAGTCGCGGCACCTCCTCGCGACTGACTACCTGCCGAAAATCGAATCGTGCCTCCACCGCCTCAGCGAAGAGGATGTCTGGTGGAGGCCCAATGAAGCCTCGAACAGCGTCGGGAACCTCATCCTTCACCTGTGTGGCAACGTCACGATGTGGATCGTCGGCGGTGTCGGACAGCGCCTATTCGAGCGGAACCGACAGCAGGAATTCGACGAGCGGCGACACATCCCCAAGGAAGAACTGCGCACGAAGCTCAGAGGCGTCGTCGATGAGGCCGACGCCATCATCGAGTCGCTCGACGAAAGGGCGCTGCTCAACCGCCGCTCGATTCAGGGCTATGACGTCTCGGTGCTCGAGGCCGTCTATCACGTCGTCGAGCACTTCGGCATGCACACCGGGCAGATCATCCTGTTGAGCAAGGCACGCCTCGCCGGCGATCTTCGACTCTGGCAACAGCCCGATGATCGCACCTCACTCTAAAAACGGCAGCCAGCCTTCGGCGTCCAGAGCCGGTGCAGGCCCTCCGACGGCGCGGAGGTTGTGAACGCTGACGCCGAGCAACCTGATGGGCCGCACGCCGGCTTCCGTCTTCTCGAGCAACTGCTCCGCTCTCGCAATGATTTCCGGCTCGGCCCGCGACGGAGACGCCGTGTGGCTCCGTGTAATGGTCGTGAAGTCGGCATAGCGGACTTTGATCGTGACGGTCCTCGCGAGGAGGTCCCGGCGAATCAGCCAGCCAACGGCGCGGGCGGCCATGTCGGCGATCTCTCGGCGAATCATCGCCCGGTCGACGAGATCTTCCGGGTACGTGTTCTCCGATCCAGACGACTTCACTTCCCGGTGTGGCACCACCGGCCGCTCGTCGAGGCCATGGGCCAGCGACCGGAGCCAGTCGGCCATGCTGCCGACCGCGCCGCGCAGCACGTCCTCGTGCACGGCACGTACGTCAATCAGGCGCGTAATGCCGTGATCTCGGAGCTTACGAGCGGTAACCGGGCCGACACCCCACAGTGCATCAACGGGAAGTTGCCGCAGGAAAGGCTCGACACGGCCGGGACTGATGACGGTGAGGCCATCGGGCTTCTTCCATCCCGACGCAATCTTTGCGAGAAACTTGTTGGGGGCCACACCGGCCGACGCGGTCAGGCCTGTCTCGGTGCGAATGCGCTCCTTCAGCCGCCTCGCAACGTTTGTCGCCAGGGGCTCCCGCCACGCGTTCTCCGTCACATCGAGATACGCCTCGTCCAGCGACAACGGCTCGACGAGCGGTGTGACCTCGCGATACAGGCTGAAGATAAGCGTCGAGGCCGCTTTGTAGCGTGTGAAATCGGACGGCACAATCACGAGCGACGGACAGAGCCGAACGGCTTTGGCCATCGACATGGCTGAGCGCACGCCGAACGTGCGTGCTTCGTAGCTGGCTGCCGCGACGACACCCCGCTTGTCGGGCTGTCCCCCGACCGCCACAGGCTTCCCGCGCAACTCCGGATTGTCGCGTTGTTCGACCGACGCAAAAAAGGCGTCCATGTCGATGTGGAGGATACGGCGCATCACTTATTCCACGAATGCAGCAAGCGCCTTGGCTGTCTTGATGTACTCCTCGTAGCGCTGCTGATACCGCTCGAGCTTCTGCTGTTCAACCGCCGCGAGGCGCGTGCGCAGCAGCGGCGATGCCTGTGCGGCGCTGTGCCCTGATCGATCGATTTCGTTCTGCACTTCAGCGGCCTTCAGCGAACACTCCGCGTCGTGCGCACGCTCCCACGCCAGCCAGTCGGCGCTCCACTTCGCGTGCGCAGCCTGAAGCTGTTCCTTTGTAAAAGGAAACGTCCCGCCAAAGGCCCTGTCGAGCGCGGCAAATGCCTCTGGGAACAATCGACGGCTTGCCTGCGCCAAGGGGTACCAGACGAGCAACTCTTTCGGATCCTGGCGCACCGCGGCGAGCGCTGGTGCAAACGTGGTCAACTGCTGTTGAACGATGGCGTCCTGCCGCTGTCTGTCGAGACTCCTGGCCAGCCGACGCACCGCAAGCGCTGCCGCAGCAACACCCGCGCCCACGAAGAGAATCAGAACATTCAGCACGAACTAGTACTTTAGTACGCTGAACACTTTTTCCCGCCCAAGTTTGTCCCGCCCGTTGAGAAACTCCAACTCGATCAGAAA
>JAMQPK010000049.1 GCA_023717525.1 Vicinamibacterales bacterium
CGGCGCTTCGATGCGATGGACCAGCGCCTCAATGCCATCGACAACCGCCTCGACGCGATGGACCAGCGCCTTGATGCGATGGACCGCCGCTTCGAAGGCATCGACACCCGCCTGGGCGCCATCGACACCCGCTTCAACTCAATCGACCGGCGATTCGACATACTCGAACGGCGGTTCGATGGCATCGATCGCCGTTTCGAGATGATCGACCGCCGCTTCGAGATGATCGACAACCGGCTCTGGGCCGTGATTTTTCTGATGACGACAGGGATGCTTGCCCTGGCGACGCTGATACTGAAGACCGCCTAGGCCAGAATTTCCCGCGCCGCCCGCAGCAAGTCGCCCAGCCTGAAGGGCTTCGCCAGCCAGCGGCAACCGCTTTCCTGCAGAAATTTTTCAGCTTCGGTGCCGGCAACGTCGCCGGTTACGAAGATCACGCGCTTGGCCAGGTCCTGGTGCGTCGCGGTCAAGCGCTGGTAGAAACGGATCCCATCGATCTTTGGCATCTTCAAGTCGCAGATGATGAGATCGTAGGCTTTCATATCGACGCGGCGCAGGGCCTCCTGGCCGTCGCCCGCACGATCAACGTCGAGGCCGGCGTCGGTGAGAGCCTCGCTGACGGCGGCCGCGAGCGCAGGCTCATCCTCGACGACAAGCACCGTCGAACCGATGAGCGACGCGAAATCGGCATTGGATGGCGCTGAGCTCGATGCGCCCGACGGTGTGCCGCTGACCGGCAACTCCACATAGAACGACGCGCCCGCGCCCTTGTGCGAGGCGAGACGAATGCGTCCTCCATGCTCCTGCACGATCGCGTAGGCAACGGTCAGCCCGAGCCCTGTGCCTTTGCCGACCTCTTTCGTCGTGAAAAATGGATCGAAAATCTTCGGCTGCAGCTCGTCGGCGATCCCAGGCCCATCGTCATTGATCTCGAGAACGACCGCCTCTCTGTCCGCGTCGTGCCAGCTGCGAACGACGAGCGTGCCGCGGCCGTTGGCTCCGAGCATTGCCTGCTCGGCGTTGATGATGAGATTCAGCAGCACCTGCTGGACCTGGTGTGAATCGGCAAATACCTGCGGTAAGCCCAACGAGAGCCCATCGACGACGCTGATGTTCGTAATCCGCTGTTCGTACGAGCGCAGCGCCAGCGTCTCGCGAACGACGGTGTTCAGATCGACCATCGTTCGAGTTGACTGCCGCTTGCGCGCAAATGTGAGAAGGTTTCGCACGATCTTTGCCGCGCGCTCCGATTCGTGGAGGATGGTATCGACGCCGCGTTTTGTGTTCTCGTCGAGGGCCCGCTGCGAGAGCCGTTCGGCCCACGTCAGGATCGTCGCGAGCGGATTGTTCAGCTCGTGCGCCACGCCAGAAATCGTCTGGCCGAGCGCGGCAAGCTTTTCAGCCTGCAGGAGCTGGCCGTACAAATCGCGCGTTTGATCCTCGAGTTTCTTTCGCTCGCTGACGTTGCGGACGAGCGCGTCGATGCGCACCGAACCATCGGCCGTCGGCCGATCGGCGTGAGCTGTCACTTCCACCCAGACGGGTGCATTGTCCACGCGTCGCAGGCGCAATAGGTGGTCGGTGACGGCGCCTTCGTCCGCGAGTCGACCAATGAAGCCGACGCGCGCTTGCGGATCGACAAAGCGCGAGGGGTCGAATGGCCGGATCTCGGCGTCGGCCGCGGCGGCTCCATAGCCGAACATCGCTTTCAGATGAGGGTTGGCCGCGAGCGTCGTCGTGTCACGCGGCCCGAGAAGACCGATATAGACGCCCTCGTGAACCGCCTCGAACAGCCGTGCGAAGGCGTCGCCGCGGTTGTCCGGCAAGGTTATTTCCCGGCTGGCGGAGCCGGCGTCGGCGTTTCGGTGCTCGGGAAGTTCGGCCGATACTCGTTCTGCACCTGCTGCCGAATCGCTGTGACCGACGCGCCCGAATTCCGCATCCTCATAGACTCCACGGCGATGTCGATGCAAACCGCACAGGCTGCGCCGTGCGGCTCCCACTCGGTCACGCGGCCCTGTGGATCGCGGCCTCGAATGAAGCAGTCCGCGTTGTCTTTGTGCCCGGACTGACCGCATCCGCAGTAGCACGGGATGAAGCTCGCGACTTCCGGGTGATCGGCCGTGAAGATATGCGCGTCTCGGAGCACCTCCATCGGGCGGGGCGGCGCGTAGCCCCCGAGCTCGATGAGCGGCATGTCAAAGCCGGGGCCATGCGGTGCGCCCGACGCGACTTTCGGCGGGACGACGATCGTTTTCGTCAGCGGATGATCGATGGTTGGCTGATTTTCGACCTTGGCCGCTGTCGCCGCGGTATCGGTGGCGGCCTTCTCGGCCGCTGCCGTGTTCGCCGCGCCAGCCGGCGCCTCGCTATTCCGTGAGCACGCGCTGAGGGCGATGACACCGCAAAGCGCAATCGTCGGCAGAAATGTCTTCGTCATAGAGATTCCTCAGTCTACTTCAGCGCCGGCCGAAAAAGAAAACCAGCACCCCGGCGATCGCCATGGCCCCACCGAGCGTCACCAGGACCTGGCTTGAATCCATTTCGCGCTCCTCAAGCGGAGGCTGTTGGCAACCGCGCGAGCTTCGAGGACACGTCCAAGCAGCACGAAGACGTCGTAGCCCACGTCGCGGACGGCCGCCACCAAATGGGGGATGTCGGTGACCGAGGGATTGAATTGAACAGCCGCCCGGCTTGTCGCGAAGTTCACGGACGCCTGCGAAACGCCGTCGACCTTCTGCAAGGCACGCTCGATCGTCCGGGCACACGCCGCGCACGTCATGCCGGTGAGCATGATCGACTGGTGCTGGGTGCGGGGTGCGGGGTGCTGGGTGCTGGTTCCCACTGCTGTGATCGTATCGCAGTAAACTCTTAGTGTGTCGAACACACGGTTGCCGTTCATTCGCGTGATTGCCGCCGACGCCAGCGGCTGGGCGTTCTTTCTGTGCACCCAGAAGGACGTCCGGTCGGGCAGAAACGGCGACCTGTTCATCTCGCTGTCGCTGCAGGACAAGACGGGT
>JAMQPK010000058.1 GCA_023717525.1 Vicinamibacterales bacterium
CGTGGTCGCGTCGACCTTTCCCGTGGCGTTGCCCTTCGTGGTGTTCGCCGATGTCGGAACGGCGATGACGGTATCGCGCGCCATCGCGCTGACGATGCTGTTCTTCGGGGGCCTCGCACTCGGCCGATACGCCGGCTACGGTAGCTGGAAGGTAGGGTTCATGATGGCGGGACTGGGCACAGCGCTCGTGGCCGCAGTCATCGCCCTTGGCGGATGAAGCGGGCCTTGCGGGTCTTCGCCGCGCTCGCCGCCGCAATCAGTACGGCGGCGCTTGCTGCTGACGAAGGCCAAAGCGGGCGTCGTGCGTCCCACCCCGAGAAACCGTCGTGGGACTTCGGTATCACTGCGTATCCCACCATCGTTCGCAACGGCGAGAACTACACCTCGGCGATCGCGGTCGCCGATCGTGGCCCGCTGCACCTTGAAGCCAGATACAACTACGAGTCGATCGGTGCGCGTTCGGCCTTTGTCGGTTGGACGTTTTCCGGCGGGGAAGCCGTGACGTGGGAATTGACGCCGCTGCTCGGGGGCGCCTGGGGCACAACACAGGCATTCGTGCCTGCGTTTGAGTTGAGCGTGGCCTGGAGGCAGCTGGACTTCTATGTGGAGGCCGAATATGTGCGCAGCTCGAACGAGCTGACCGACAGCTACACATATGCGTGGAGTGAATTGGGATTCCGGCCGGTGGAGTGGCTGCGCGTCGGTTTCTCGGGCCAGCGCACCCGGGCCTACGGTGGTGACCGCGAATTCCAGCGCGGTCCGTTCGCCCAGGTGACCTGGGGCCACTTTACGATCGGCGGGTTCTGGTTCAACCCCGGATCCGAGGATCAGATCTTTGTCGGCTCGATCAACGTATCGTTTTGAGTGCGAACTCTCATCAGATGTGCCGTAGTGCAATTGGCCGGCGAGTGACGCAGCGCTGGCCAGGCATGGACCCGAGCGATGGGTCCGCGAATGTTCGGCAGAATTGTCAGGGTTAAAAACACGACAAGCTGCGGACTAGTGCCGAATCCGAACCCGCCGAGGAGATCAGTCGTTGGATGAATTTTTTGCACGCCTAGGAATCAGTCTGTTCAACTTGACCGGACTGCTTCCCCAACGTGGTCGGACAGCGATCGCCGCCGTCGTGGCCGACATCTTCTGGTTTCTGGCGAGATCGAAGCTCCGCGTGACCATGACCAACCTGCGCCTGTGCTTTCCGCACATGACGGAAAAGCAGCGCGCACGCATCGGGCGACATTCATTCCGCAGCATCGCGCGCGCCGCGCTTGATCACTCGATACTGTGGAAGGCCGACCGCGCGACGATGGAACGCTACATACGCGTCGAAGGCAGCCACTACCTGACCGACGCGGCGAATCGGCCATTGATTCTCGTCATGCCGCATCTTCTCGGAATCGATGCCGGCGGCATAGGCATGTGTCTGCATGCCAAGCTGTCGGTGGTTTACTCGCGGCAGAAGAATGCGGTGTGGGAAGAGTGGCTGCGCAAGGCACGCCTGCGTTTCAATGAACCGATCCTGTTCCCGCGGCAGGACATCGACATGCGCCTCGTGATCCGCACGCTCAAGGACGGGATCCCGCTGGGCTATCTGCCGGACGTGGATCTCGGTCCGGCCAATTCGATCTTCGTTCCTTTCTTCGGCGTCACGGCCGCAACAATTCCGATGGTGTCTCGCCTGGCGCGTGTGACTGGAGCGAAAGCGGCCATGGCGGTTACCGAAATGACAACGGACGGTTACGTCGTTCATGTCGAACCGCCGTGGCAGGATTTCCCGGGTGCGTCGGTCGAAGAGGACACCGCACACATGAACCGCGAAATCGAGCGCTGGGTGCGGCGGTTTCCGGAGCAGTACCTGTGGTCACAGAAGCGTTTCAGGACCCGGCCTCCCGGCGAGGCGCCGGTCTACTAAAGGTCTGCGACGCACGTTCGGCGGGCGGGGCGACGACTGGAAGCGCCGCGAGCTGTCCTGGCTTGTTCGTCCTCGAAGCTCGGCGCAGAATCTTCGTGCGCACGAGGCCGGTCGCGCGCCGCGGTAGTGGGCCGAATAAGAAGTTTTTCGACAAGGAGAAAGGCATGTTGACGAGTGCCCCGGTCACGACCATCCTGCCCGTCAAGGACATGAAGCGAGCGCGGAGTTTCTACGAGACCAGGCTCGGTCTGAAAGCCGTCGGCTTCAAGCCGGATGGGAAATTCGTCTATGAATGTGGCGGCGGCGCGGTAATCGCGCTCTTTCCCAAGGAGGGCGGGACGAAAGCCGATCACACGGCAGTCAGCTTCCAGGTCAAGGACATCGGAGTGGCGATCAAGGAGCTGAAGTCAAACGGAGTGGTGTTCGAAGACTACGACTTTCCCGGGCTGAAGACCGTCGACCAGGTGTGCGTTCTTGGCGCCGAGAAGGCAGCCTGGTTCAAGGACACCGAGGGAAATTACCTCTGCATTCACGAGGACATCGCCTGAGCTTCGCGTGCGACGGGCATTGAACGGCTGCTGAAACTCAACACGCCGTCGTCGAGTGTGCCGAGGCCGATCGACGTAAGTTCGAAGGCGTAGTCCTGACGATTGATCCACGGGTCGCGATCGCCCTGCTTCGGGAACCGGTGCAACATGCGTTGCATGTAACCGGAGGAGAAGTTGTCGATCCAGGGCCGCGCCGGCATGTCACGGTCGGCGGCCCGCAGGCGCGGCACGACTTCGCGCGCACCGATGCGGTCCATGTGATTGATCAGCCGGCAGACAAACCCGGCAATCAGATCGGCGCGCAGCGTCCACGAGGCATTGATGTAGCCAAAGGTCGTGACCAGGTTCGGCACGCCCGAGTACATGATGCCCTTGTAGGTCCAGGTCTGCGCGAAGTCGATCTGCGCACCGTCTACTTCGAACTGCATCTCGCCGGGCATGACCAGCTCGAGGCCGGTCGCGGTGACCATGATGTCGGCTTCGAGCGTGCGGCCCGAGGCGAGACGAATGCCGGTTTCAGTAATGCGCTCGATGCGGTCGGTGGCAACGGATGCCTTGCCGGAGCGGATCGCGTTGAACAGATCGCCATTCGGCACGATGCACAGGCGCTGGTCCCACGGGTTGTAGCGCGGCGTGAAGTGGGTCTCGACGTCGTAACCCGGCCCGAGCGCTTTCCTGACCATCCTCAGGAGGATCGCCCGGAACTGGGCAGGATGGCTGCGCGAGCGGCGGTACAAGAAGCTCTGGAAGCGGATGTTCCGCCAGCGCGTGATTGCATGGGCCCAGCGCTCCGGCAGCACGGCACGCAGCACTTTGGACATCGGGTCGGGATCGGGAAGGGAAAGGACATAGGAGGGCGAGCGCTGCAGCATGACCACGTGGCTCGCGTCCTGCGCCATCGCCGGCACGAGCGTGACGGCGGTCGCGCCGGAGCCGAT
>JAMQPK010000072.1 GCA_023717525.1 Vicinamibacterales bacterium
ATGATCGTGCAACACGTCTTCTTCCATCGCCCAGTAACCAAGGCGGGTGCCCTCGGGCACTTGGCCGGCCAGCGCATCTCCGAGTGCGGCGTCTACCAGGCCTGGCGGCGGGCCCGGACGGCGGCCGGATGCCCCGGCAGCATTCCGCACGACTTCCGGCGAACGGCCATCCGCAACATGGTCCGTGCCGGCATTCCAGAGCGCGTGGCCATGAAATTGACCGGCCACAAGACTCGCAGCGTTTTTGATCGCTATAATGTCGTCAGCGACGGAGATCTGCGGGACGCTTCTCGTCGTCTTGGGCACACTGGCGGGCACACTAGCCCATCCTTAGCCTTCGGCGACGGCGAGAAATCGCAAAATCCTTAGGAAATCCACGCACGGTGAGGTGGCCGAGAGGCTGAAGGCGGCGGTTTGCTAAACCGTTATACGGGCTAAAACCTGTATCCAGGGTTCGAATCCCTGCCTCACCGCCAGTTTTCCCCCCGGATTCATTGATCGTTTTTGATCCTGGCGGCCCGTCTCCCCCAGGTCTCCAAACTTCTGCAAGACGGTGCATCACTTAGCGTCAGATTGACCGCTCGATTCAGCCCAAACCACGCTCGCGCCGCGGTTCGTCGAGCAGCCGGATGGCCGCATCGAGCGCGGCCGGGCTCAGGTGCATGTACCGCTGCGTCATCGTCAGGTCGGCGTGCCCCGCGAGCTCCTGAATCGCCTTCGCCGGCGCACCCCGCATCGACAAGTGCGAGCAGAATGTGTGACGAAGGATGTGAACGCCCTTCTTCACGTTCGCTCGCCGCGCCGCCAGGATCATCCGGTTCTGCACGATCTGCCGAGTGAACGGCGAGCCGTCCGCCTGGCAGAGCACCCGCTTGCTTCGCAGGTGCCGATGCTCGACGAGCGCCGCGGTCAACCGTCGCGTGAGCGGCACATATCGTAGCCGTCCACTCTTCGGCGTTCCGACTTGCCCGTTCCAGTCCGACTGACGGACGCACAGTTGCCGCTTCACGAGATCGACGTCGTTCCATTCGAGCGCCAGGATCTCGCCGCAGCGCATGCCGGCGTCACCGCCGAGCAGCACCACGAGCAACGTGCGCGGGTCGATCGAGCGTGCGACCTCGACGAGTCGTTCGTACTCGTCGAAATCGTGGAAGGCTGCCGTGCCTTTGTCGACGCGCAGCAGCTTCACCGTGCAGGGCATCCGCTCGATGACTTCCCACTCGACCGCTTTCTTCAGCAGCACACTCAGCACCGCGAGGACGTTGTTCACGGTCTTGGGCGATTTGAATTCCAGCTGCGCCTTCAACCGTTGTACGTCTTCGCTTTTGATCGCGTCGAGCCGCTTTCGACCGAACGCCGGAATCAGATAGAGCCGGAGGATCGCGTTCTTTGATGCGATCCCGCTCGGCTTCAGCCGATTCGCCCTGGCGTGGCCGTCGATGAATCTCGGCGCGAAGGCTTGTAAGGTGGGCACCTCCTTCTTCGATGTCGAGTCCGGCGCGGGACTGACGAGCCGATCGAACAGGACGCGTTCGCGGCCCTCAGCCCAGCGTACGGCGGCCGATCGGGACGACATCGGAGCGCGTCTGCGCTCCCGCAAATCCCGCGCGCCGTCAGGCGTGACGACGCGGATGTCGATCTCCCAGCCGCCGCTTCGATACGGACGGATTGTGACGCTCATCGCCGGTTACTCCTCCGGTGATGGCGCACGCTTCTGGTCCAGCCAGTTTAGCAAATCTTCCGCGCGCAGGAGGACTCGCCGGCGGATGCGGATCACGCCGGGCAACTGGCGCCGTTCGATCATCGTGTAGATCCCTCGGCGCGTGGTTCGCAGCAGATCCGCGGCCTCGTCGACCGTGAGCAAGATGGGCAACGTTGTGCGACGCGATTCGTGCGGGTTGTCGAACGCCCGATCCGCGCGTGTGATGCCCGCGCCCATCGTCAGCCTGGCCCTCATGATGTGGCCTCCGGCTGCACGCTCTCGCTCGAGGACGTGCGATCGACCGTGTCTCTTCATACGAACCTCCCCGGAACGATTCCGAGAACACCGAACCGACAGTGAACTACGTTGG
>JAMQPK010000015.1 GCA_023717525.1 Vicinamibacterales bacterium
TCGTGAGTGACGCCAAACCGGTCGTTCAGAAGGACGATGACGCCTACGTCATCGCGGAGACCGCGGACGTCGAGATTCCCGAGAACTGCCAGGCGATCGGGACTTACGACATGGAACTGCCGGCGCGCTGCCCGTTCTGTCGATCGCCGATTCGCACGCTCAAAGTGATTCGCATGGTTCGCTCGAAAGTGGCCTTCACCTCGACGCTGCCGCGAAGCGGCCGCGCGGTTGTCTGCCCGGCCTGCGAATGCATCATATCCGCGGAAGTGTCGGGCGTCTTCTAGGAGCGCCAGGCCCTCGTCCTACCACGAGTAGCCGGCGGCCACCGATCCGCCCATTCGAAAATGCTCGCCTGCGAACGACAACTCGAACTCCGGCCGCACGAATACATGCCGCCCGGCTGCGAACCGGACACCGGTAAATCCGCCAAACGCGGCTGAAGTTGTGGTCCGATCGTTGGTCGGTTGCCCCGGAAACTGGCTGACCGTCCTTACCTGCAGCACGCCCAGACTGCCCCCGAAATACGGTTGTGTTCGAGAGGCGCCCACGTACTTCGCCACGCGGCCCATAACGGACGTCGCCGTGGAGTGGAATGTGGCGCCGCTCGAGAAATCGCGGTCGTTGTTGTGATGCTCGGCGATCACTTCGATGCCGATGCCGATGGGCAGTCGGATGCCGGCGCCGCCTCCGAATGACGGACCTGTGCCGAGATTGCCCTCATCGTCCCAGAGTTTGACCAGCCCGGCTCGTACAAAGATCTCTGGGGATGTTGTCGTTTGCGCCGAGAGGAGAGCCGGGAAGAGGAGAATCGCGAGAAAAGTCAGGTGTCGCATTGCCAGATTATTCTTTCTATCAGGCAATGCGACAACTCCTGGCAAAATAGTTCAGCGGTGCTACGGAAGCTTCGGGTCCAGTGCCGGCAGACGCCGGCTTGGGTCCAGGAAGCCCTCATCCTGCCAGCTTGGCGCGTTCGAGCCCCCCGGGCCGACATCGGCAATGACCTTGAAGAGGTGGCCGTCGGCGTAGATGATGCGACCCGCGGCGAAGGTATAGCCGCGCCAGGTAACGATGTTCTCCCCAGTCGGCTTCAGCAGCAGGCCGGCTCCTTCGTCCCGGAGCCCCCAGGCCACGCGCTTGGTGACCTCGAAGGCACTGAACTCGTTGGTCGGACGGATCCGATCGTGGATGCACTCCACATACTTGAACTTGTCGGGCAGCATGCGCGTGCACCCGAACACCTCATCATCGGGAGCCTGCGCCGGCTGCGGCTCTGGGGCCGATGGCGTGGCCGGTGTCGGTGCGGGCGAAGGCGACTTGCGCCGGAGCATTTCCGAGCCGCTCACCGGGCCCAGGCAGGTCGTCCCCTGGTAGTCGAGCCGCACTGAGTCGTCTGACTGGCGTGTGCCGACGGCCGTCAGGCTGAATCCGCAGGTGATGCCGAACCCGACCGCCTGGCCGCTTGCCGAGAGGTCGAGCGAGTCGGTGCCGTTCAACTTGCCCGAGAGGTTTGCGGCAACTGCCACGGCCCCGGCGCACACGGCGGACACGCGTCCCTGAATCTCCGTTTCCGTCAGGTTAGTGATCTGCCACTGGAGATCTGTGCAGCTGTTGATGTTCGGCAGGCCATTGATCGTTGGTGAAGCCCAGGTGCCGACGAAAGGCGAAGACCCGGCGGGAGACGAAGCCACTTCCGGGGCAGGAGAAGGCGATGACGCTCCGCCGCTCGTCGAGGCGTTGCTCGACGGCGCTGTCGGCAAGAGGGAGGTCGTCTTGCTTTGAAAGTTACAGCCGCTGACGACAGCAGAGGCAAGGAGCGTGGCAACCAGCCCAATATTCTTCATTTTTGATCCCTTACGATCTTGTATCGGTACGTACAATTCCTGCTATCCGTACGGCCAAGAAATCAATGAAATTGTGTGAAAAGACGAGTACACGGGAGTAAATGCAGAATTAGGGCCAAGGGCGGGGAATCGGGGAATTGGAGGATTGGAACACTGCGGAATTACCAAGCAAGGGAATAGGGAAAAATTTTCATGTTTGGCGACCCAACTTTCGCCCGCACCTCCCCAAATCTCCCTAGTTTTCTGATCTACGTAGTCCTCCAGTTCCGCAGTTGATAGAGTAGTCGCGCGTGTACCGCGGTGTTTTCGTCGCTTCGCTCGTTCTGGCTCTCTCTGGGCTCGGCTGTGAGGACGCGCTGCCGATGGCGCCGTCAGACTGGTCGAGAGGCGTCATTGTCTATGAGCACGCGAACTATCTTGGGGAGTCAGCGCTGGTCGACAAGAACATTTCGAATCTCGACGACTATAAAGGTCCGTGCATGTTTACGACTTCGTACGGCCAAGGCCAGAGCGACACCAACTACACCTGGAAAAACTGTATATCTTCGATCCGTGTCGCCGCGGGCTGGAAGGCGACGCTTTATGTCGAGACCGACTTCCATGGAAAGTCGGTCGAGATTTCCAGCGATGTGTCCAATCTGCAGCTCGTGGCGGGGGATTGCGACCACGATGGCTTCAACGACTGCATCGAATCAGTAAGGGTGAGTCGCCAGTAGGGGGTGTTTCCGAATGCAAATAAGACATAAGGTCTTTCTAGGAGTGCTGGTCGCGTCGGTTGTCGTTGGTAGTGGCTGCGGTCAACGGACGAGACGCCAGGTCGAGGAGTACAAGGACCCCCATCCTCTTCCGGAGGAACCGATGGTGGTGAATGCGCCGACCATCGGCAAGTACGGAGGACGGTTCATCTTTGGCGGGACCACCAGTCCGAAGACGTTCAACGGCATGATGGCCAACGAAGCGTCGTCGAACGACATCACGAATCGCAATCTCTTCGTTACTCCCATCGACTTCGACAACATTACGCAGGAATTCGTGCCAATGCTTGCGAAATCCTGGGAGGTATCACCCGATGGCCTCACCTGGACGTTTCATCTGAGGCGGGGTGCGAAGTTCTCTGACGGTCATCCGATGACGTCGGAAGATGTCCTGTTTGTTGCACAGATCGCACAGGACGATACCCTTCACCCTGCTGTATACGACTACTTGATGATCGACGGGAAGAAGTTCGAGTTTTCAGCACCCGATCCGCTCACTGTGGTGGTGAAGAGCTCGAAGCCCTTCGCGACGATGCCGATTGCCGTTGGGAGCCTCGAGATCATGCCCAAGCATGTGCTCGAGCCGGCGTTTAAGAACGGGACGTTTGCCTCTGCCTACGGCGTGAACACTCCTCCGGACAAGCTCGTCACGAGTGGGCCGTGGCGTCTGAAGCAATTTGTATCCGGCGAGAAGACCGTGCTCGAGCGCAATCCCTACTGGTTTGGCGTCGACAAGGCGAACAAGCGATTACCGTATCTTGACGAATTTGTGTTCCTGGTGGTACCGGATCAGGATGCTGCCGACTTGAAGTTCAGAGCTGGCGAGCTCGACGGGCTCGACAACGTGAAACCGGAAAACTATCGGTGGTACGAGGATAACCAGCAGAAAGGGAATTACACGCTCTACGATCTGGGCCCTGAGTACTCCGGTCGTTTCTTCTGGTTCAACTTGAACAAGGTCCAGCCGCCAGTCGGGGGAGCGAAGCTGCCACCGGGCAGACGAGTGGGCGAAAGCTTCGTCGACCCGGTGAAGTACTCCTGGTTCGGCAATCCTGTGTTCCGCCGCGCGGTGTCGCACGCCATCGATCGCGACGCCATCATCCAGAGCGTACTGTTCGGATACGGGGAAAAAGCCTGGTCGCAAGTGGCGCGGACCAACAAGCAATGGTACAACCCCGACCTCGTGCACTACGATTACAACGTTGAGGAATCAAAGCGGCTGCTGGCGACCCTGGGCTTCAAGGATACGAATAAGGATGGGGTGCTCGAGGACGCACGGGGCAACCCCATCACGTTTACGCTGAAGACCAACGCCGACAATGTCATCCGCGTAGCCACAGGCAATTTCATCAAGGACGATCTGGCGAAGGTCGGAATCAAGATGACGCTTGCGCCTGTTGACTTCAATACGCTTGTTACCAACATCCGCAACGACTTCGACTACGACGCGATCCTGCTCGGAATCAGCGGCGCTGTTCCTCCGTGGCCGTCGAACTTCGGGAACGTCGTTCGCTCCGGCGGAATCACCCACTACCACTTCGTCCGACAGCAGAAACCAGCCACGCCTGAAGAGGCCCGCATCGATCAGCTGATGGACACAATCGTGACGACGATCGATCTGCCCACGCAACAGGCCGCCTGGAAAGAGATCCAGACTATCTGGAACGAGCAGAGCTGGTACATCTGGCTCCCGGTTCTGAAAGTCAAGAATCCGATGGGCAGCAAGTTCGGCAACGCACAGCCGAGCGTCATCACTCCTCGCGTTATCTGGAACATCGACAGGGTCTACGTGAAATGATGCCAACCTCGATGAGATCGCTGAAACCCGTTCTCGCAGTCGCGCTCGCGATGACGACGCTCGCGGCGGGCGGATGCGGCAGACGGGCGGCCGAGGCCGACGCCTACCACGATGCGGTGCCTCCACCGGAAGAGCCGATGGTTCGGGAAGTGGCGACAGTCGGCCGTCACGGCGGGCGATTCATCTTCGGGACGACGGTTGCGCCGAAGACCTTCAACGGGATCATGGCCACTGAAACGTCGTCGCTCGACGTGGACAATCTGCTCTTTACCACGCTGGTTGCGTTCGACAACGCGACACAGAAATTCGGCCCCGAGCTTGCCAAATCGTGGGAGGTCGCCCCGGACGGTGTGACGTGGACCTTTCATTTGCGGAAGGGGGCGAAAGCATCCGACGGACATCCCATCACCGCGGAAGATGTGCTCTTCGCCTTCGATATCGCGTACGACCCGGTGCTGCATCCTTCGATTCAGGATCTGCTGAAGGTGGGCGGCGAGAAGTTCAAGGTGTCGGCGCCGGATCCTTACACGGTGGTCATCAACACGCTGAAGCCCAACTCGGCTCTGCTCGATGCGTTGTGCGTTGGCGGGCTGCTAATCATGCCGAAGCATGCGCTCGAGGCTGCGTTCAAGGACGGGAGCTTCGGCTCCGCGTACAACGTCAGCACGCCGCCCGACAAGCTCGTCACCACCGGCGCATGGCGGCTCGGACAGTTCGTTCCGGGAGAAAAGGTCGTGCTCGCGCGCAATCCGTACTACTACGGGTTCGATCAGCAGAAGCAGCGGCTGCCATATCTGAACGAGCTGGTTTTCCTGCTGGTTCCCGACCAGGATGCCGCTGATCTGAAATTTCGCGGTGGAGAACTCGACGGGCTCGACAACGTGAAGCCCGAGAACTACAAGTGGTACGAGGATCATCAGAAGGACGGAAAGTTCACGTTGTATGAGCTTGGTCCTGCGCACAACCAGTACTTTTTCTGGTTCAACCTGAACAGAGTACAGGCGGCACTACCGGGCGAAAAACCTGTTCCAGGAAAGAAAGTGGGCGAGCCGTTCACGAGCCCGGAAAAATACGCGTGGTTCAACAACGTGACGTTCCGGCGGGCGGTATCGCTGGCGGTCGATCGCGATGCCATGATTCCCAGCGTGTTCTTTGGCTACGCCAAGAAGAATTTCTCGCTCGATACGCCCGCCAACAAGGAGTGGTACATCCCGGACCTCCCAAAGTACGACTACAACCCCGCCGAGGCCAAGAGGCTTCTGGCGAGCCTGGGATGGAAGGACAGTAACGGCGACGGCGTGCTCGAAGACACGCGCGGGAACCCGATTACGTTCACGATGAAGACCAACGCCGACAACATCATCCGGGTCGGCATGGCAAACTTCGTTCGAGACGATTTGGCGAAGGTCGGCATCAAAGTCATCCTGACGCCGGTCGACTTCAACACCCTCATCACGAATCTCCGGGCGGACCTTCAGTACGACGTCATCCTGCTCGGGCTGCAGGGTTCCGTGCCGCCCACGCCGGGGAACGGTCAGAACGTCTGGCGGTCGTCCGGTGAGACGCACGAGTGGTTCATCAAGCAGCAGAAGCCGGTGACACCCGAAGAGGCCCGTATTGACCAGTTGATGGACGAGATCCTGACGAATCAGGACGTCGCCGCCCAGAAAAAAGCGTGGCGCGAGATGCAGGTCATCGTCAGCGAGCAGGCCTGGATGATCTGGCTGCCAGTCCTCGAAATCAAGCTGCCCGTGAGCAACCGATTCGGGAATGTGCAACCGAGCATCATGGCGCATCGGCTTCTGTGGAATGTCGAGCGCCTCTACGTGAAACCCCGCGAGAACTGACGGCCCGCCATGCGCACTTATGTGCTGCGGCGCGTGCTGCAGACGATTCCGCTCCTCTTCGGGATTTCACTCATCACGTTCCTGCTGCTGCAGCTCGCCCCAGGGGACTTCCTGAACCAGATGGCGGAGAACCCCGGCATCTCTGCCGAAACCATCGAGGCCATGCGCGTCCGGTTCGGCCTCGACAGACCCTGGTACATCCAGTACGTCATCTACCTGAAGAACGTCATCCTGCATTTCGATTTCGGCGAGTCGTTCGCGCGCCATCAACCCGTCTTCGAGGTGCTCAGCGACGGCTTCAACAACACGCTGATCCTCGCGGGTGCGGCGGCGATCATCACATGGGGCCTGGCCATTCCGCTCGGAGTCCTGGCGGCGGTTCGGCAGCATTCGTGGGTCGATCGGACGCTCTCGCTCGTGTCGTTCGTGTGGCTGTCGATTCCAGAGATCCTTGCGGCCCTGCTCCTGCTGATGATGGCAGCGCGGACCGGATGGTTTCCCGTCGGCGGGATGCGATCGCTCGACTACGACGATCTCGACGGTCTCGGGCAATTCATGGATGTGCTGCACCATCTGGCGCTGCCTGCGCTCGTCGTCGGGTTGATTCCACTCGCCAGCCGCATGCGGCAGATGCGCGGCAGCCTGCTCGATGTGCTGCGCCTCGACTATGTGACGACGGCACGAGCCAAGGGGCTGAGCGAGCGGGTCGTGATTACGAAACACGCGCTCAGGAATGCGCTGAATCCGATGATCACCCTCTTCGGCTATACGCTCGGCGCCCTCGTCTCCGGATCCTTCATCGTCGAGATCATCTTCTCGTGGCCGGGCCTTGGCCGTATCACGCTCGATGCAATTCTTCAGCAGGACCAGTACCTCGTCATGGGCGCCGTGCTGATGGCGTCGCTCGTGCTTATTCTGGGTAACCTCATCGCGGATTTGCTGCTCGCGGTGGCGGATCCGCGGATTAGCTATGACTGACCCCGTCGAAGTCGTTGCGCCGCAGTCGCCAGGCGTCGTGTTCTGGACGCAGATGAAGAAGAGCCCGTTGGCGATCGCCGGTGGCGTCCTCCTCGGGTTGTTCTACCTCCTGGCGATGCTGGCGCCGTTTGTCGCGCCATATCCGCAGGAAGAAATGGATCGCACGAAATACTTCCATCCGCCCCAAGGACTGCACTGGATCCGGGCGGATGGCAGCTTCAGCCTTCGGCCCTACGTCAGGGAAGAGCGGCTGGTCGATGTCGGCAGCTTCGAGTATCAGGAGGACCCTGTGCGCGAGCTCCCGCTGAGGTTCTTCGTGCGTGGCGAGCCTATTTACATTCTCGGTGTGCTGCCCACCAGCCTTCACTTATACGGCGTCGATCCGCCAGGCCGCGTCTTTCTTCTGGGATCCGATTCGTTTGGTCGCGACGTGGTGTCGCGTCTGCTCTACGGCTCGCAGATCTCCCTGACGGTCGGGGTCGTCGGTATCATCATCTCGTTCACGCTGGGACTGTTGCTGGGCGGCATTGCCGGGTACTTTGGCGGGTTTGCCGACACGGTCATCATGCGCATCACGGAATTGCTGCTGAGCGTTCCGTCGCTCTATCTGATCATTGCGTTGCGCGCGGTGTTCCCAGTAGACCTGCCAAGCCGCCAGATCTATCTCGGCATCGTCGCCATTCTGGCGTTCATCGGCTGGGCCGGGCTCGCGCGCGTGATTCGCGGTCTCGTCTTATCGATGCGCAAGAGCGATTTTGTGACGGCCGCCGAAGCGCTTGGCTTTAGCCGCCTGCGCGTGATCGCCAGACACGTGCTGCCGAACACGATGTCCTATGTGATTGTTGCGGCCACGCTGTCCATCCCGGGCTACATCCTTGGCGAAGTCGTGCTGTCGTTTCTCGGCGTCGGCGTCCAGGAGCCCAGCGCATCGTGGGGCAACATGCTGAATCAGGCGCGCAGCATCCGCGCACTGACGACTTTCCCCTGGCTGCTGCTCGTGCCTGGCACGGCGATCTTTCTTACGGTCATGGCGTTCAACTTCCTCGGCGACGGGTTGCGCGACGCGCTCGACCCACGACGGGTCTCGGGAGGGAAGGCGTAAGTGGATCGTCCATCGTTCATCGTCGATCGTCCATCGTCGGCTGACGCGTTGCTGCGGGTAGAGGATCTCAAGACCTACTTCTACACCGATACGGCCGTGATCAAGGCGGTCGATGGTGTGTCGTTCGAGGTGAATGCCGGCGAAACGCTCGCGGTTGTAGGGGAGTCGGGAAGCGGGAAGAGCGTGACGGCGCTCTCGATTCTCAAGCTCGTTGCGTCGCCGCCCGGCCGGATCGTGGGTGGGCGGATCCTGTTCAAAGGGCGAGACCTCGTCAATCTGTCGAATGCCGAGATGAGGGCGATTCGCGGCAAGGAAATCTCGATGATTTTCCAGGAGCCGATGACCGCCCTGAATCCCGTTTATACGTGCGGCGAGCAGATCATCGAGACCCTGGTCCTGCACGAGCACTTGACGCGCCGCGATGCCAAGACGCGCGCCATCGAGATGCTCGATCGCGTCGGTATTCCCGCGGCCCGGCAGCGTGTTGACGAATATCCGCATCAGATGTCCGGCGGTATGCGTCAGCGCGTGATGATCGCGATGGCGCTGGCCTGCAAGCCGGCGGTCGTCATTGCGGACGAGCCGACGACGGCGCTCGACGTCACCATCCAGGCCCAGATCCTCGAGCTGCTCGGCGAGTTGCAGCGCGAGCTTGGGATGGCCGTCATTCTGATTACGCACGATCTCGGGGTCGTTGCCGAAACGGCCGACCGCGTCGCTGTGATGTATGCCGGCCAGGTGGTCGAGTATTCGAATGTCCTGGATACCTTTACCAAGCCCATGCATCCCTACACGGCTGGGTTGCAGGCCTCGTTGCCGAAGCTCGGAGAGGTGGTCGATCGGCTGCGCGTCATCCCGGGCACGGTTCCCAATCCGGCGCGGTTCCCGGTGGGTTGCCGCTTTCATCCACGATGTCCCGTGATGGTCGAGCAGTGCCTGCAAGATCCCGCGCTCGAATCGATTGACGGCGCTCACCTGTCTCGTTGCTGGCGTGCGCGCGAGATTGCGGCTCGCACCCTGGACCCCGCGCCACCACCGGTGAAGGCATGACCGAGGCCACGCGCACGCTGCTCGAGGTGACGAACCTCAAGAAGTATTTCCCTATCAAGAAGGGACTGCTGTCGCGGACCGTTGGACACGTCAGGGCGGTTGATGGCGTGTCGTTCGCCGTGAAACAGGGCGAGGTCCTTGGTCTGGTCGGAGAAAGTGGCTGCGGAAAGACCACGACAGGACGCTGTGTACTGCGGCTCATCGAGCCGACTGAAGGCAGTGTGAAGTTCGATGGGCAGGAGATTATCGGGCTGCCATTCTCCGAGATGCGCCGGCTGCGGCGCCAGATGCAGATTATCTTCCAGGATCCGTACTCGAGCCTGAACCCTCGGCTCAGCGTCAGGAGGATGCTGACCGAAGTGCTCACGGTCCACGGCCTCGCTAACGGTGCAGCCGCCCGCGAGCGTGTTGGTGATCTTCTTCGGCTGGTTGGCCTCTCGCCGAGCCAGGCCGACCGATATCCCCACGAGTTTTCCGGCGGGCAGCGGCAGCGGCTCGGGATTGCCCGCGCGCTGGCCGTCGAACCGAAGCTGATCATCGCCGACGAACCGGTGTCTGCGCTCGATGTGTCGATTCAGGCTCAGATCGTGAACCTGCTGCGAGATCTCCAGAAGGAGATGTCGCTGACATACCTCTTCATTGCTCACGATCTGTCGGTCGTCGAGCACATCAGCAACCGCGTCGCCGTCATGTATCTGGGAAAGATCGTTGAGCTCGCGCCCAGCCTCGACCTCTACAGGAGCCCGCGACACCCGTACACGGTGTCGCTGCTGTCTGCGATTCCTTCACACGATGTGACGCACAAGAAAACGCGAATCGTGCTGAAGGGCGACGTGCCGAATCCTGCGAAGCCTCCATCCGGCTGCCGGTTTCATCCGCGGTGCTTCATGGCTCAACCCGTCTGCGCTGTCGAGGAGCCTCCGCTGCGGGAGGTCGCGCCTGGGCACTGTTCGGCGTGCCACTTCGCCGAAGAAGTGTCCAGCAAGACCCCAGCCGGGGTGTAAAATCGCCGCTTAGCTATCTCAGCACAGAGGGCACAGAGACACAGAGAATGTCTTTTCTTAAGAAAGAAGGCTCTGTGTCTTTGTGCTCTCCGTGCTGAGACAGAGAGGAGATCAACACCATGATCAGCCGCCGTGCGTTTCTGAGCTTTGCCGCTGTCGCTCCTGCTGCTGGCGTCAGTCGCGCCGCGAACGCCGCCGCCGCTGATGTGCCGGGGCTTTCGTCTATCCCGGTTCGCAGGGTGGGCAAGGTCGAAATCGCCTTCAGGTCTCCGGGACCTCAGCCCAATGGCCTGCAGGCGACAAAGGAAGGCTTGTGGATCATCGATCAAAGCGCGGGCAGCCGAGTGACGCTCGTGGACTACGCGGACGGCAAGGTTCTTCGCTCGTTCGATACCGACACCGTGAGGCCGAGCGGCATCACGTTCGACGGTGAAGCGCTCTGGATCGGGTCGACGTTCAGCTACGAGAACGTCCGGTGCAATGCGACGACGGGCGCGGTGCTCGAGCGCCGACCCACACCAGGCTCCATCATGTACACGATGGCTGGTGACCCGCCGCAGCGTCGAAGCCCTCTCGCCGGCGGACCGATGGCGCAGATGCGGCCTGGACCGGCGGATGGGGCAGGACAGGAGACATTGATGCGCCTGACTCAGCAGCCGAGCAACCGGCTGCAGGGTGCACACGGCCAGGAGTGGCGCGACGGAAAGCTCTGGACGACCTCCACCTCGGCCCGGACGATCTTCTGCATCGACGCGAAGACGTGGACCGTTGAAAGACGCTTTCCAGTGCCGGGCAATCGTCCGCACGGCCTCGCGTTCGAGGGTCGATACTTGTGGCATGGCGATTCGAATCTCGCCGCATTCTTCAAATACGATCCCGATACGGGCGGCATCGTCGAGAAGATCCAGTTGGGCGACGCCGATCCTGTGGCGCATGGCCTGACCATCTGGAACGGCACCCTGTGGTACTGCGACGACGTGGGCGTTGTTTGTAAGATGAAAATTTAGAAAATATAGAGGTTCTAGGGTTCTAGGGTTCTAGGGTTCCAGAGTTCCAGGGTGCTGGTAGAACCTTAGAACTCTAGAACGCTAGAACCCTAGAACTCTTCCTTGAGGTCCCCATGCCCCGCACTCTCCTGTCCATCGTTCTGATCTCTCTGATCTTCGTCCCGCTGCGTTCGCAGGAACTGCTCACGGTCGAGGCGCTGCAGAAGCTGAAAACGATCACTCAGGGCGCGAAGGCCGCCAACCTCGACCCACCTGTCGTAAAAGCCCTGGGCATCGGCGATGGCGGCGAGGTATCGGCGAAGCAATTCAAAGCCGAAACGGCCATCGGCCTCTATGTGTTCACGATTCTCGTGAAGCCCGTCAGCGACGACATCGTGTTCACGTTTCGCGATCTCGCGGGCGTGACGAATAATTACCTGTCGGACAGCAACCGGAAACTGCGGAAGGCGATGGTTGCGGATGCCGACGGCACCCGCATCGTGCCGAATGACCAGGCCGAGACGGGATTTCAGGATTCGCTGAAGGCGTGGGGCATCGTGGCCCGAAGAGTGAAGGCGCCATAGGGCACCGCGTCACGCGAGCGACGGCGCGAGTTCTTCGTAGGTCCCTTTGAAGTCCTTGATTTTGCCGTGCTCGAACTGCCACACGCGAGTTCCGACTTCCTCCAGAAGGTCCTGATCGTGAGTGACCAGCAGAATCGTGCCCTCGAACTTCTGCAGCGCGATGTTCAGCGCGTTGATCGATTCGAGATCGAGATGGTTGGTCGGTTCGTCGAGCACCAGCACATTCGGCTTCTGGAGCATGATGCGGCAGAAGAGCAGCCGCGCGGTCTCGCCGCCAGACAGCGCTTCGGTGGGCTTGAGGCCTTCCTCGCCGCTGAACAGCATCTGGCCCAGCAGGCCGTGAATCTCCTGGCGCGACGCGCCCGGATCAAAACGGTGCAGCCAGTCGGCAGCCGTCAATCCCTTTTCAATCTGGCCGGTCTGGTCCTGGGGGAAATAGCCGATCGATGCCTCGTGGCCCCAATTCACTTTTCCGGCGTCGATATCCTTCTTCGACACCGGTAGCCCAGGGGCATCGTGCAGCAGCGCGCGCAGAAGCGTTGTCTTGCCGGCGCCGTTGCGCCCGACGAGAACGATCTTCTCGCCACGGTTGACGACTGCGCTGAACCCGGGGACGACGTGCAGCTTGCCGAACGCCTTCTTCACGCCCTCGATCTCGACCGCCACTTTGCCAGAAGGCCGTTTCATCGTGAACTTGATGTATGGACGCTGGATATTCGATCGCGCAAGATCGGTCGTCTGCAGGCGCTCGACTTCTTTGCGCCGAGACGTCACCTGGCTGGCGCGAGTGCCGGCGCCGAATCGCGCAATGAACTCGTTCAGCTGGGCGATCTTCTTTTCGCGCTGTGCGTTCTCAGATTCGATCGTCGATCGAATCTGGGTCTTGGCGACGACCATGTCATCGTAGCCGCCGGTATAGGTGATGATGGTCTGGTAGTCGATGTCGGCCGTGTGCGTGCAGACCGCGTTCAGGAAATGACGATCGTGCGAGATCACGATCAGTGTGCCGTCGTAACGCTCGAGAAAATGCTCGAGCCAGTGAATCGACTCGAGGTCGAGGTGGTTGGTCGGTTCGTCGAGCAACAGCGCCTCGGGGTGGCCGAAGAGCGCCTGCGCCAGCAGTACGCGGACCTTCTGACCGCCCTGCAGCTCGGCCATCTTGCGGCCATGCAGTTGGTCGGCGATGTCGAGTCCTTGCAGTAGAATTGCCGCGTCGCTCTCCGCCGCGTAGCCGTCTTCCTCGCCGACGATACCTTCGAGCTCGCCGAGCCGCATGCCGGCCTCATGGGTCATCTCGGGCTGGGCGTACAGTTCATCGCGTTCGATGAGCGCCTTCCAGAGACGCCGGTTGCCCATGATGACCGTGTCGACAACACGATGCTGATCGAAGGCATATTGATCCTGCCCGAGCACGCCCAGCTTCGCCGGGCGCACGACCGATCCACGCTGCGGATCGAGCTCTCCGGTCAGCAGCTTCATGAACGTCGATTTGCCGGATCCGTTCGGGCCAGTGAGGCCGTATCGCCGGCCCTTCGAAAACGTCGTCGTGACGTCCTCGAAGAGTGTCTTCGAGCCGTACCGCATGGAGACGCCGCTGACGGAGATCATAAACTCCTTATTATAACATTGGCCTCCACACGATGACCCGTTGGCTGCCTCAGTCGGTCGGTGCCCTTCGCCAGTACGACCGGCAGACCCTCCTTGCGGATGCGCTCGCCGGCGTCACGGTCGGTCTTGTCGCGCTGCCTTTGGGCATGGCGTTCGCCATTGCGTCCGGCATGCCGCCGCAGGCCGGCATCTACACGGCGGTCGTTGCGGGATTCATCACCTCGGCCCTTGGCGGATCGCCCACAGCGATCGGCGGGCCGACCGGCGCCTTCGTCGTCGTCATCGCCGGCATCATCGCGCAGTACGGCGTCGACGGGCTGTTCATGTGCACGCTGATGGCGGGTGTAATTCTCGTGGCACTGGGCGCCACGCAGGTGGGATCGGCGATCAAATACATTCCTCGGCCGGTGATCGTCGGATTCACCAACGGCATCGCCATCCTGATTGTGAGCACGCAGGTTCGGGCTTTTTTTGGTCTGCAGGTCGCGCAGGTTCCAGACGATTTTTTCGGCAGAATCCGCGTTCTCGCCCAGGGGTTTCACACACTATCGTGGCCGGCGACGTCGGTCGGCCTGGCAACGCTCGCGATTCTCGTGCTGCTGCCGAGGATTCTGCCGAAAGTGCCCGCCATGATCGTGGCTATGGTTGGTGTCACCATTGCGGTTTCGGTCATTGCCCTGCCGATCGAGACCATCGGCACGCAGTTCGGTGGCGTGCCCTCGGGCCTGCCGCATGTGCAGATTCCCAGGTTCCGCCCGTCCTTGATATTGAAGCTGCTATCGCCGGCGATCACCGTGGCCATGCTTGGTGCGATCGAATCGCTGTTGTCGGCGACGGTCGCCGATCGAATGATGGGCGGCGGAAGGCGTCACAATCCCAATGTCGAGCTGATCGCTCAGGGCGTCGCCAATATCTTCTCGCCGCTCGTGGGCGGGCTGCCGGCGACGGGTGCGATTGCCCGGACGGCGACCAACATCCGCTCCGGCGCGAGGACTCCCGTTGCGGGGATGATTCATGCCCTGACGTTGCTCCTCGTCCTGCTCTTTGCGGCTCCGCTCGCGGCGCGTGTGCCCCTGGCGCTGCTGGCGGCGATTCTCGTCGTCGTGGCGTACAACATGGGTGAGTGGCGCGAGATCCCGGCCCTGCTGAAGCTGACGAAGGCCGACATTGCGGTCTGGCTCACCACGTTCACGCTGACCGTCGTAGCCGACCTCACCGTCGCCGTCGAGGTGGGAATGGTGCTCGCGGCGCTGCTGTTCATCAGAAGAGTCGCCAGCACGACGTCGGTGGCGCGAGTCACCGGACGCCTGATCGAAGAGGGCCGTTTGCACTCTCTGCAGGGCACCGCGATTCCCTCGTACGTCGCGCTCTACAGGATTCATGGCCCCTTCCTGTTCGGCGCC
>JAMQPK010000099.1 GCA_023717525.1 Vicinamibacterales bacterium
TGCGATCAAGTACTTCATGGACAACGCCGCCAAGACCGAGAATGACGTCACCAACGAGATCGACCGCTACATTTCCTATCCCGGTCAGGCACTGGCTTATAAGGTGGGCGAACTGAAAATCAAGGAGCTTCGGGCGAGAGCACAGAAGGCGCTGGGCGAGAAGTTCGATTTGCGCGACTTCAACGATGTTGTTCTGCAGACGGGCGCCGTGCCGCTCAATATTCTCGAGCAGCGGGTCAACGAGTGGATTGCGGGGAAGTAGTCTGCACGCCGGCGCTGAAGTGCCTCGGCCGCCTGTCAGTCCTCGCTCAACACGTGCCGTTCTCTGAATTTCAAGTCCTTTGATCCGACGAATCCGACGCGGCTGCGCTTGGCGTCCGTCCTCAGGATCCACGCGATGTCTTCCATGTCGTACAGACTCGGATGCTGGCGATTGACGTAGCTCGTGCAGGATGCGACCGCAAACGTTACGCGACTCTCGACAGCAGAGCATTCGACGATTTCATGACTAAGACTCGCCCCCTTCACGACCGTCGCGCGCCGGCACGTGTGGCAGAGGGAAGATTGCCCATTTTGTACCGTTCCACCCTGAATCTTGATATGCATCGCAGTCGTACCTCCCTAGTTTAGGTGCATCATCGGCCACCTCCTTCCCTGCAGACATCTGTGTGCCATGCCGACGACGATGGCATCGTCGGCGGCGTTGAGTCAAGCGCCCGGCATCCGCCTGGTATTCGCATAGCATTTTTCGCACAGGTTGAGTGTGTTAGGCGTGGCGACTTCTGAAATAACGAGCGCGTCTTCCTCCGGAAGGTGGCGGCACGCGGTTACCCGAACGCGCCGTTCGAGTGGGCCTGGCAGTGGGTTTTCCCCGCGACCCGGTTCTCCGTGGACCAAGCGACTGGAGAGCGGCGCCGGCATCATCTGCACGAGTCGGTCCTTCAGCGTGCCGTGAAGGATGCGGTACGTGCCGCTGGCATCCCGCGGCCTGCGACGTGCCACTCTCTGCGGCACTCGTTCGCGACTCACCTGCTCGAGGCGGGCTATGACATCCGGACTATCCAGGAGCTGCTGGGGCATCGCGAGGTGAGCTCAACGATGATTTATACGCACGTGTTGAACCAGGGTGGGCGTGGCGTCAGGAGCCCACTGGATCAACTCGGGGGCAAGTCGCCCTACCGGAAGTGATGAGATATCACGCAAGGTCTGCTGGGACGTCCGTGTTATGCAGATCCGCATAACGCCCCACGCGACGGGCGCAGTCCTTCGGTGGGATGACCCCGGGATTATTGGGCTTGCGGACAAAATTGCGCCAGATCGAGAGGCGCGCTAGACTGCGAGGCCGAGCCGACTAAGGGATTATCGAGTTCAGCCTACTACTTGTTAGGCACTCAAATAAATCGCGGACTTGGCGGTATACTCGAAAGACACGGGACCCAGCCAACCATGGCAGCTAAGCCAACAGTCGTTCACAGCGACCCGGAGATCCTTGGGGGCACACCTGTGTTTGTTGGCACCCGCGTTCCCGTCCAGTCTCTCTTTGACTATCTCGAGGGTGGGGACACACTCGACGAATTTCTGCGACAGTTTCCTTCCGTTAAGCGCGCTCAGGCTGTTGCGGCGCTCGAACTTGCTCGCGACACGTTGTTGACCAGTGCGCGTCCTGACTTGACGAAAATCTTCCTCACGACCTAGCTTCGGAGCTGGTGGGGCACGATGTGGCCACCGTCCAGGGCTTCGGCTGGGCGGGCATCAAGAACGGCGAGTTGCTGCGGCAGGCATCGGGCAAGATAGACGCCTTTCTCACCATGGATCGCAATCTCGAGGTTCAACAGAAGCTCGACGGGCTTTCGTTCGGCATCGTCGTCATTCGGGCTCGGTCAAATCGGGTGGAGGATCTTCGGCCACTCGTCAGCGACATCTTGGCTGCGCTGGGGCACATCGAAGCGGGGAAGATCCAGCGCGTTGGTGCCTAACCGGCGTTTGCAGCCGTCGCCGGCCGGTGCCATCATGAGCCAGCGCGGCTGAAACGCGATCGTTAGGCGGCTCTTCTCTTCATCGCTCATGAACGAAATCCCTTCTGCGGCGTGGGCTATTGGCGGTTTCGCACTGGCTCATGCGGCCTGGATTGTCTCGGATCAACAGGACCTATTGGCGCCGTTCGCGATTGTCGAACGATCAGGGCGCCGAGAACTTCAGCCCTTTGAAGCGGATACGCAAGTGGAGGCGATTGCGGCGGGGAAGAAGTCGATGGCGGTGTGGAGTGCCACGGCCGATGCCTGGGCGTTTGCTCGCGAGGGAATGTTCAGGGAGAGCGGAGCTGGCTCTGACGTTGTGGTGGTCGACTTCTGGGCGAATGGGATGCAGGGGCCGGCCACGATTATTCAGCGGTTTCGCCGAGCGTCAGAAGGTTCGGAATTCACACTCGAGAGCGTTCCGATCGTGTCTGTCTTGGGAGAGCTCCTCGCCGATCCTCAAGGACTCGTTGAGCGCCGCTTGGCATCTGGTATTCGGGAGCATCCAAAGGGAGCAGACTTGTGGCAGACATGGCTTGGTCCGTAGGGCCGCCTAACAGGCGCTGGAGCCGTCGCGCCAACTGTCTGTGCTAACGTGCCGCCGCGCGGCGCGCGGCCCATTCGCGGACGTTAGACCGCCCAGGGAAAAAGAACGATGGCTGACTGGTTCGAGACGTTGGCGACAAGACGTGAGCTTTCGGCCGACGCTGCCTCTGAGTTGTATCACCGAGGCTTCATCGTTCTGCCTGGGCCAGTGCCACCAAAGCGTATGGAATCGTTCACCGACGCGTTCACCGAGGCCATGTCGTCGGCATCAGACCCGGACGTGAGGGTCGGCAGCACGAGCACGCGCGTCAGCGATTTCGTGAATCGCGGAACGGACTTCGACGCGCTCTACATATTCCCCCCTTTGCTCGACGCCTGCTGCCGCGTCATCGGCCAGCCATTCAAGCTCAGCTCGCTGCAGGCACGGACGCTTAGGCCGCACACTCCCGCACAAGAGCTGCACGTCGACGTCCGGCGCGACTGCGCCGATTGGCCACTCCTCGGCTTCATCCTGATGATCGATGAGTTTCGGCACGAGAATGGCGCCACGCGCTTCGTGCCTGGATCGCACGAGTGGTTGAGCGCACCGGAGGGTACCATTTCCGATCTTCGGGCCGACCGGACCGATCAGGTGCTGGCGCGAGGTCCTGCGGGCTCACTCCTGATCTTCAACGGGTCGGCGTGGCACGGCCATACCGCGAACACGTCGGACGCGCCGCGGCGATCGCTCCAAGGCGCGTTCATTCCCCGCCACGGGCAGGCGGCGACCGACTTTGCAGCTCGCATGCAACCGGAAACCCGTGCGCGGCTGAGTGCACTCGCGCGACATCTGCTGGCTGCGTGATGGTCGTCTTGGTCATCACAAGAAGTCTCGCCGATGCGGGCGGTCTAACCAGCGGTTGCAGCCATTAGGCCTCACGACGACGAGTTCGAGATAGTGTGTCTCCCAACGGGTGACACCAACAAACTCAAGGAAGCAAAGGGAGGGCTCTCAATGAGGGGCGAGAAGATCTATGAGTACGATCTCGATGTTACGGGAGTGACAGACTACGGCGTTACGTTGGAGTCTGTTCTTTCGGGCCAGGAAAGAGTCCCGCCGCAGGGGGTTCGCATCGACGTCGCCTTTGAGGGCCGTGCTGTAGGCCGGTTGGCTGGGCGAGTGCGGGACATCGACTATCTCCGGATGCGCGCCGACGGCCGCATCGACCTTGATATTCGCGCAGTCGTTGAAACTGAGAACGGTCGCAGGATTGCGCTGTCTGCCGACGGCGTGGCGATGCCGCGCATGGCTGAGCCGATCGCCGACCTTTTTGAGAACGTCAGCCTCAGCACGGCGGCCGAGGAATACGTCTGGGTCAACACGCGACAGGTGTGGGGGGTTGGGACTGTGAATCTTGCTGTCGGCAAGATTCACATCGACGGATACATGCAGTGAACTTCCGGGTTCCTTGCTGAAGCGCACAGAGGAACAGAATGGGGCCTGACACGGCATGCAGCCGACAGTGCGCGGCGGACGCTGGCCGCACTGCGGCTGATGCCTGCCGTTCGGCTGACAACGAAACACCGATCACGCTGACAATGGTAGAATCCTGAACATGGCAACCACGGAGAAACAGCGGGCGATCGAGGCACTCAAGACTCTGCCTGAGCGGGCAACGATCGAAGACGCCATCGAACGCCTGTGCTTCATCGCGAAGATCGAAGAGGGCCTTCGGCAATCCGAGGCTGGTCAGCTCGTGTCGCATGACGAGGTCAAGAAACAGTTCTTGCCGTGAGAATTGTTCGCTGGACACATCAAGCCCGTTCCGATCTCGCTGCCATTCGCGCCTTCATCAGTCAAGACTCCCCTCACTACGCATCGGTCGTCGTGGCCCAGCTCATTGCCACAACCGACCGACTGATCACGTTTCCTGAATCGGGGCGGGCGGTTCCAGAATTCGATAACCCGCTTGTTCGCGAGATCGTCCATCGACCGTACCGAATCGTCTATCGGCTCGTGGGCGTCGACCAGGTTCACATCCTGACGGTCCATCACGGATCTCAGAGATTTCCTTCGGATCTCTAACTGGGCAGCCCAGCATGCGCTGGACCCGACGCGCGCAGTCCGTGCTAACGTGCCGCCGCGGCGCGCGGCTCATTCGCGGACGTTAGGCAGATCTGCGCTGGATCTGACGGTCACCAGAGAAGTCAGCTCGCGTCCTTCTCCAGGTCGCCTGGCACGCCCATCTCGTCGGTGCTGGGGATCCTGGCGTCGGCTCCTGGACTCTGCACGGGCGCGCTCGGGAGGGAATCACCCATCTTGCGTGTGTCATCCGCAGTCTGGCGTGTGTGCTCAGCGTTACGCCGGGCCTGTTCGCTTGCGTCGCGTGTCTCCTCGCCAACACGTCGCAGGCCCTCGTCCGCGACTCGCGAGGTTTCCGCCTTGTCACGCTGTTCCTCGGCGACCGCGCGCTGCTGCTCGGCCGACGCGCGCTGCCCTTCGGCCACCTCGCGTTGCCCCTCGGCCACCTCGCGCTGCGCTTCGGCTACCTCGCGCTGTGCCTCGGCCACGTCGCGCTGCTCCTTGGCCAGCCCGGTTCTTTCCGTTGCCGGCGCGCCCGGGTCGTCCGGGCCGTCAGCATGGTGGTCCGGGGTGCGCGGGCCGGAGGGGTCGGAATCCATCAATGCTCTGACCTGTAAGAATACCAGTTATACGGCGCCGCCCATGTCAATGTCTTCACAGCTCATGTCAATGTTGGGTTCTTTCGTGGCGCCGAGATTGCCGATCCGGAGGGCCTGTTGGAAGGCACAGGCAAATTCATGCGCCATGTGAAACTCAGTCCCGAACGTGACGTCGAAGCCACGGCTCTGCAGAAGCTACTCGAAACTGGATACACTGATATGAAGAGGCGCCTGTCCTCCAATGGGTTAATTGCAGGGCATTTCATGAAGACTTCCCGTTTGTGCTCTTCACCTTCATGTCGCTGCATTCGCTGCCGCTTGATTCGTCGCTGGCGACGGAGATGAACCGTTAGGCGGACACTGCTATGGCTGTACCGGACCATCTTCTACGATTCCCGACCGGCGCAGCGATTGACTCGTTGGCGAAGCGCTTCGATCTGCCGAACACACGCGACATGCAGGATTGGGAATGGGAGGTGGCGGATCGGTCGCGGATCGACGAGTTCATGTCCGCCTACGAGAGCGGGGACCTCTCGGAGGACGAGCAGTTCGTCCTGATGGAGATTCTTCTTCAGTCATTCGCCGACCTCGAAGCGCCGCTCGAGGTTGATGATCGATGGGCTCGCGTACTTCGATGGTTGGACGAGAACATTGACGTTCATGCCCATTCGGTCTGGTACTGGTCGGATCTCGACCAGGAGATGGACAAGTACGAAGGCTGGTCCGTTACCCCGTTCGTCCGCGAAGTCCTCGTGAAGCACCGCAGCAGACTCGATCCTGAAGGCGAGGCGTGATCGCTGGCATCAACCAGGCTGACGCCATCTGCTACGAGCTGCCTAACCAGCGGAGGCGGACGCCGCCCGATTTGGAAGCACTGCAGACGGCTATCGGGGCGTCACAACGATCTCGCCCTTCATCTTGCCGTGGCCCATCCCGCAGAAACTCGCACACTTGAACTCGTAGGTTCCCGGCTTGCCGGCGGTGAACGTCACGGTCGCCGGCTTTCCTTTCTCGAACGTCACTTTCTGGACTCCCAGATCCTTGCACTCGAAGCCGTGCTTGGCGTCCAGGCTCGTCAGGTGCAGTTCCAGCGTCTCGCCGGCCTTCACCTCAATCTTGCGAGCGTCGAACTCGTATTTCTTGGCGGTGATTTCCACCACTCGGGCATGCGCCGGTTGAGCCTGCGCACGCATCATCCCGCACAGGCCCACCACGCCCGCCAACACCAATGTCATTGTCGTGCGCATGTCAGTCGTCATCCCCCCTGGCCCAGTATCGCGAGTACTCGTCCAGGAACGCAAGCGTCTCGAACGATCGCATCCGATCAAGGAAGAGGACGCCATCGAGGTGATCGGCCTCGTGTTGAATCACGCGCGCCGGAAAGTCCTGAGACGTGAAGTCGATCGTCGCACCAAAGCGATCCATCGCGCTCACTTTGATCGTGATCGCGCGCGGCACTCGTCCGCGAATGTCGGGAATGCTGAGGCAGCCTTCCCAGTCCTCGCGCATGTGGGGACCGATGGGTGTGACAATGGGGTTGATAAACACCATCGGCTCACGATCCGAAGACAACGGGTCCTCTTCGGCGGGGTTGATGGCGGCTACGAAAATGCGCAGACCCTCGTGAATCTGCGGGGCCGCGAGGCCGACGCCATGGTACTCGTGCATGGTGTCGATCATGTCGTCGATCAGCTTCTGCATCGACGGCTGCTTCAGCTCGGCGCGCTCGATCTCGCGGGCGCGCGTCCGCAGCACCGGATGGCCCAGGCGGGCAACTTTCAGTAGCGACATAACTTCAGCCAATTATCCAATCAATCCAACAATGTTCCAATCTTCAATCTTCAATGCACAGTCACTATCGGGTCCTGTCTCCAGGTCCGATATGATTAGGTATGCAGTATCTGCGGACCGCCCTCATATTGATCGTCATCATGGCCTCGACCGCCTGTTTCGGGCTCGAAGATCTCCTGGGCGGAAAGTCGCCGACGAGCCCAAGCGAGACCACGTCGGCGTCGACGACCATCCGGTCCTATCTCGGAACCTGGGTTGGGCCGACGATTACGTCCTACCCGACGGCGCAGAGCTGCGGAAACATGCAGTGGAAAGTCACGTCGCAATCGGGAGCGCAGATCAGCGGAGATTTTCAAGCGACGTGCGCGAGCGGCACCACGCTGGCCGGCACGGTCGTGGCCACACACGGCGACACAACCATTCCCTGGGCCGCGTCTGGGACAGCAACCCAGGGAGGAAACACCTGCACGTTCTCGCTGACTGGATCGGGAACGTTCCAGGGAACGTCGAACATTCTCATCAACTACGCCGGCACCGTGTGCTCGCTGCCCGTAAGCGGATCGGAAACGATTACGCGATAGTCACGTCCTTGTTCAGGTAGACATCCTGAATCGCGTTCAGCAGCCCGACCCCCTCCTTCATCGGACGCTGAAACGCCTTGCGTCCGGAGATCAGCCCCATACCACCGGCGCGCTTGTTGATGACGGCGGTCTTGACCGCTTCCTTCAGGTCGCTCTCGCCCGACGAGGCGCCACCGGAATTAATCAGTCCGGCGCGACCCATGTAGCAGTTGGCCAACTGATAGCGCGTGAGGTCGATCGGGTGATCGGATGACAGCTCCGAATACACCTTCTTGTGCGTCTTGCCGAAATTGACGGCGTTGTAGCCGCCGTTATTCTCCGGCAGCTTCTGCTTGATGATGTCGGCCTGGATCGTCACACCCAGGTGGTTCGCCTGGCCGGTAAGATCGGCGGCAACGTGATAGTCGGCTTCTTTGGTCTTGAACGCCGGATTCCGAAGGTAGCACCACAACACGGTGAACATGCCGAGCTCGTGCGCCTGATGGAACTGCTCGGTGACTTCCTGAATCTGCCGCTTGGACTCTTCCGACCCGAAGTAGATCGTCGCGCCCACGCCTTTCGCGCCCATCTCGTATGCCTGCCGGATGTTCGCGAAGCGAATCTGATCGTACGCGTTGGGGTACGACAGAAACTCGTTGTGATTCACCTTCAGCAGGAACGGGATCTTGTGCGCGTACTTCCGCGCGACCGATCCGAGCACGCCCAGCGTCGACGCTACGGCGTTGCAGCCGCCTTCGATCGCCAGCTTGACGATGTTCTCCGGATCGAAATACGCGGGGTTCGGCGCAAAGGACGCTCCCGCAGAGTGTTCGATCCCCTGATCGACGGGAAGGATCGACACGTATCCGGTGCCGCCCAGGCGTCCGTGATCCAGCATCGACTGCAGGCTGCCGAGCACGGGTGTCGGACGATCCGAAAGGCTGTAAATCCGCTCGACATAGTCCGGTCCGGGCAGATGCAGCGTGTCCCTCGAAATCGTCTTGCACTGATGCTGAAGCAGGCTGGCGCCTTCGGCGCCCAGAATGTCTTCAATCTTCGAACTAACACTTTGAACGGCCATAATTTCCTTTCGCCGGGTATTTTATCACCGGGAAATTGAAGTCCTCTATCGCTGCGCTTTCAACGGCTTGGCGCACAAATTCGTCGATCGGCAGCGCGCGCTCCGCCTCCTCGACATCGGCCGGCCGCGCTTTCGTGGCCGGATGCTTTGGCGTGAACAGCTGGCAGCAGTCCTGATCTTCGATGATCGAGATCGGATAGCTGCCCAGGCGCTGCGCCTCCGCCGTAATCTCGTCCTTGTCCATCCCAATCAGAGGGCGGAAGACGGGCAGCGTCGTAGCAGCGCCGATGGTCGTCATGTTTTCGAGCGTCTGCGACGCAACCTGCCCGATCACTTCGCCTGTCACCAAGGCCTGCGCATGCGCCTTGCGCGCGATCCCCTCCGCGATCCGGAACATGAGGCGCCGATAGATCACAACCCGCAGGGGCGCCGCGACAGTCAACATGACCTGCTGCTGAATGTCGCCGAACGCGACGAGGTACAGTCGCGTGTGCTGCTGGTATCGGGTCAGCAGGGCGACGAGCTCGCGGACTTTTTCCTGCGAGGCACGCGACAGTATCGGGTAGCTGTGAAAATGCACCGGCAGCACACGGCAGCCGCGCTTCATCAGGCGATACATGGCGACGGGTGAATCAATACCGCCCGACAGCAGCGCCACAACGCGGCCGCTGACGCCGGTCGGCATACCACCTGGCCCAGGGTGCTTCCCGAAATGGTAGAACGCTTCGCCGGTGAGCGCCTCGACGTGAATCGTGAACTCCGGCGCGTCCAGGTTCACCGTCCATCCCCGGGCCTCTTTGATACGGCCTCCGACCTCGCGCTCAATCTGCGGCGACGTCAGCGGAAAGCGTTTATCCGCCCGCCGCGCAGAGACTCTGAAGGTTGACACCTTCAACTCGGCAAGCGCGGCGAGGTCGTCGAGAATGGCCTTGGCTATCACGTCCACATCGAGCACCACGTGGCCCGCGAGCGAAAAATTCGCGATGCCGAACACATGCCGCAGACGCTCGGCCACCGGGTCCCACGCCGCCGGTGAGCCGAGCACGACTTCAATCCGGCCCATCTTGTTGATCACCTGCTTCACATCGAGATCGCTCGTCGCTGTGCGAATGTTCCGGACGAGCCGGCCGATGAACCAGGGACGGTTCCGTCCTTTGAGCGCGATTTCCTGATAGTGGACGACGATGGAATTCATGAAATCGCCTCGGCAGCCAGCCGTCCGCTAAGAGCGGCTCCCTCGATCGTCGCCGGCAGGCCAGTGTCGATCCAGTCACCGGCGAGCACCAATCCCTTGATACCGGTGCGGGTGCCCGGTCGCGCCGGCTGGCCGGGCGCGAGCGAGAACGTCGCGCGCCGCTCGCGGACAACCGACACGCGCTGCACGCGCGCCGCGCGTGCGTCCGGCAACGCCTCGCACAGCTCGCTGAGCGCGAGCGCCACCAGGGCATCGTTGGTCATCTCCATCACGTCTTCGGCGCCGCTCGCCACGAGAGTCAGGTGCGACGTGCCACCGTCGAACATCTGTGACTTGTCGAACACCCATTGCATCGTGCGGCCCGGCAACCCGAGAAACGCGGCGTTCATGATCCGGCGATCGAGCCACAGGTTGACGCTCGCGATCGGCGACGCCGCCGTGTTCGCGGCGGCCAGCCGGACGGCATCGACGGGACCGGTCTCGCCCTGAAACAGATCCGGCAGCGCATGCCACGCCACGGCGCAGACGACGCAGGCCGGCTGTAGCCGCTCCCCTCGCGATTCAACATGCGCAACACGGCCGCCTTCGAGCACCACCCGAGCCGGCGATCCGATACGTACTTCGCCCCCGTGCCGCTGAATGAACTCGCGAGCCGGCTCGGCATACAGCTCGTCGAGCGGGCAGGCTGGAAGGCCCAACGCCGCATCGCGTGGATCCCCGCCGAACATCTGCCCAAGCACACGCGCAAATGGCGGCGCCGACGCCTCGCGTACGGATTGGTTCAGTGCGGCAAGCGCAAGGGGCTCCCAGAGCATCTCGCGCAATCTCGCCGTCTGGCCGTTGTTGATCAGCCATTGCTCGACCGTCTCGCCTGGCGAGGCGGCAATCCGCGTCGGATTTCGCCCTTTGCCCTCAGCCCTCAGCCCTTCCTGCGCAATCCGAATCGGCGTCGCCATCTTCAGCGCCGAGAGCCTGTCTGCCCATCCCAATGCGTCCCACTGCAGCAGGCCACCCACGAGATTCAGCGGCGCAGGCAACGGTGGGCACTGCAGCCGGCTGCGCACTCCGCCCCGATCGACAAACTCGACATCGAGGTACGTCTGCAGGCGCACGCGGCCATCCGTCCCGATCTTCTTCAGAAACCTGAACGTGTCGTGGTAGCAGCCGAGCAGCACGTGCTGACCGTTGTCGACCCGTTCACCGGTTTGCGGATCAGTGAAGGCCGTCGCGCGGCCGCCGAGTACTGCCTTCGCCTCGAGCACACACACGCGCGCGCCGCGATCGGCGAGCTCCACGGCGGCAGTCAGCCCGGCCACGCCGGCACCGACAACGACGACATCCGGGCTCATCGCACCATCACCCTCAACCATGTGGTCATCGCAAGAACGGCCTGCCGCGGACGCGAGACTCGAATGCGACGGCTGAACACGTCGAATCCTGCCCGCTCGATCGATCGCAGCAGATCGAAATAGATGGCGCCCATGATGCGCGACGCCACCAGGCCTTTCTCGTCGGCTTTCGGCAGCGCGGCATTTGCCTTCCGATAGAACTGGCGCGCCCGATCGCATTGATGAGCGAGCAGCGCCCGCATGCTCTCGGTGAGCCGTCCGGCGCGCAGGTCGTCTTCCGACACATTGAACCGCCGCAGATCCTCCAGCGGGATGTACACCCGGCCGCGCTCCAGATCCGGCGATACATCCCGGATGATGTTGGTCAACTGCAAGGCGATTCCAAGATCAATCGCATAATCGCGCGTCTGCACGTTGCGGTATCCGAAAATTTCGACACACACGAGACCGACAGCCGAGGCGACTCTGAGGCAGTACTGTCGCAGGGCGTCAAACGTTTCATACCGCCGCTGCTCGAGATCCATCCCCACCCCGTCGATGAGATCCTCGAACGCCGACCGCGGGAGCTTGAATCTGGCGACATGGGTCATCAACTGCCGGCCCTGAGGTGTCGCGGGCAATTGTCCGTCATAAATGGTGTTCAGTTCCTCGCGCCACTGCGCGAGGGCGTTCGCGGCCGAGCCATCCTCGGCTTCATCGACCGCATCGTCGACGGCGCGGCAGAAGTCCCAGACGGCGACGATGGCCTCGCGTTTGGGCCTGGGCAGGGCCAGAAATGAGTAGTAGAAGCTCGTCGCGCGTCCACTCATGCGCCGCTCCAGGTCAACACCCGCCAGAGAAGCAGTGGAGCGTCGCGTGAAGTCAGCGTCGGCCTGGACGCGAACACGTTAAAATCGGCGCGCTCGAGATTCTCGAGAATCCGCATACCGCCGAGCCAGGTCAGCCGCAGCTCGTATCGAAGGCGCCCCTGAACACCGTCGCAGACATCCCGCCCTTCGAGAAAGGACTCCCGCGTGCGGCGCGCGACCGTCTGAAGCGCCTGACGCCACGGTTCTGTCAGCCGGGCATCAGACAGATCCTGGACGCGAGCGCGGCACGCGTCGACATCCTCGATGGGCACGTAGAGACGGCCGTTCTCCCAGTCGCGAGCAAGATCCTGCCAGAAGTTGGTCAGTTGAAGCGCCGTGCAGAGGGCGTCGGAGGATCGATCGAGTCGTGGATCGTCGTAACCCGCAATGCGCAGCACGAGACGGCCTACGGGATTTGCCGATCGCCGGCAATAGTCGAGCACCGAGTCCCAGGTGGCGTACCGATGCGTCGTGATATCCTGACGAAACGCGCTGAGCAGATCGGCGAACAGTTGAATGGGAAGGCCGCGGTCTCGAATCGTCGCGCCAAGCGCCAGAAATATCGGATCGTCGGACATCCAGTCTTCAGCCCAAGCACACGCGTGCAATCGCTTCTCCCAGTCGTCCAACAGTCTCCGTCGCTCGTCGGGGGGCCGGCGCCCCTCGTCGGCGAAATCGTCCGCGGTCCGCGCGAAGGCATACAGCGCGGCCACGTGGGGTCGCATCTCGGCCGGCAGCAGCCACGACGCGACCGGGAAATTTTCGTAGTGGGCGCGCGCCAGACGTTCGCACTCTGCGTAGGCGTCACGCAGCTTCAGGGGATTCAAGGCCCTTATTTTACTGGTGATTCACGATGCGCGACTTCGTAGCCGCGCTGGTCGCCGCCGGCCTCGTGTTCTTCGCGCTCAGCCTGCTGACGACGCTGCACTTCTATCGAAAACGGCACAGGGAGGCGCGGGACGGGGAGATCGCCCGCGGCCGCCGCATTATCGTTGAGCTGCCGACCGATCCCGAACTGACACTCTTCACGGAAGATACCGAACACTTTTATTATGGCGCCGCGCCGATCGATAAGCGCGACATCATGGCGGTGCGTGTGCTCATCAACGGCTCGCCGATCGCCGGGTTCGTTTCGCCGCGCTGGCAGTCGGCCGCTCACCTTCAGCCGACATCGTTCGAGGATCGCCCGGAAGGCATCGCCCGCGACCGATGGGATGTCGCCGTCGAAACGGTCAACGGCAGTCTGCTTGTCGAGTGTGGTGCGGTGCGCGAACGGGTCTCCCAGGAGCTGGCGAGAACAATCTTCGCCGCCGTGAAGTCGGCTCTCGAGGATCGCGCCTGAGAGACTACCAAGGTGTTTCTGGCTGGCCGCTTCGGTGATTGACGGCGCGGGCCAGTACGAACAGCAGATCGGAAAGGCGATTCACGTAGATCACCAGATGCTCGTCGACATGGTCCATCCCCAACGACACGATGGCGCGTTCCGCGCGGCGACATACCGTGCGCGAAAAGTGCAGGAGGGCGCCGGCACGGCTGCCTCCAGGAAGAATGAACCGCCGGAGGGGCGGAAGCTCTGCCTCGAGTCGATCGATCCAGTCTTCAAGGCGCGCCACATCGGCGGGAGTGATCGTCGTCGATCGTCCATCGTCGATCGTCGATCGTCGATCGGGGTTGTCGCCCGGATTGGCCAGACGGGCGCCAATTGCAAAAAGATCCTTCTGCAGCTGCTCCAGCAGATCCGTCACGTCTCCGGCGAACTCGCCCTGCGCTACGACCAGACCGAGGCACGCGTTCAGCTCGTCCACGTCGCCGTAGGCGGCAACTCTGGGATCGGCTTTCGACACGCGCGTACCGCCAAAGAGCCCGGTCTGCCCCTGGTCACCCGTTCGCGTGTAGATCTTCATGGCCGCCAGTATACGTAAGGCGTCCCGCCGGGAGCCATCGCCCATCCCCCCGGCCGCGGCCAGGCGAGTCTTCCGGCGCCAGCTTTTGAGTTGGTACGATCGCAACGGACGCTCGTTGCCCTGGAGGGAAACGACCGACCCGTACCACATTCTGGTCTCTGAGATCATGCTGCAACAGACGCAGGTCGACCGCGTGCTACCCAAGTACCACGAGTGGCTTGGGAAGTACCCGTCGTTTGAGGCACTGGCCGAAGCGCCTGAGCAGGATGTGACCGACACCTGGTATCCGCTCGGCTACAACATCCGCCCGAAGCGCCTGCAGGCCATCGCGCGTGAGGCCGTTGCCAACTATGGCGGCAAGTTGCCTGACGATGGGCCGACGCTGCTCTCATTCAAAGGGATCGGAGAATACACAGCGGGCGCCATCCGCAGTTTCGCCTTTCGTCAACGCGCGGCGATTCTCGACACGAACGTCGCTCGTGTGCTCTTCAGGGTCTTCATCGGCCACGGCGAGTTGAAGGCGCACGCCACCAAGCGTGTGCTCTGGGGCATGTCCGCGGCGCTCGTCCCTCGCGCTCGGGCCTTTGATTTCAACCAGGCGCTCATGGATTTCGGAGCGATGCTCTGCACAGCGCGGAAGCCGAAATGCCTGATCTGCCCCATGGCGTCGCGCTGCGCCGCGTATCCCTTCAATCCCAGGCACGAACAGTAGTCATCGATGGGCGAGCCGATTGTCGTCGTCGCTGCGGTGATCGAACGCAACGGCGAGTTCCTGGTCGCCAAGCGCCTGACGGGCACGCATCTGGCTGGCTACTGGGAGTTTCCAGGCGGCAAAGTGCACGATGGCGAAACACGCGAGGACGCCCTGCGTCGCGAAATCGCCGAAGAACTCAATACGGCGATTGATGGCCTCGAGGAAATCTTTCACACCTCGCACGATTACGCAGACCGGACAATCGACCTGTATTTCTATCGCGGGACACTGAGTGGGACGCCTGAACCTGTGCTGGGACAGGCGTTGCGCTGGATCAAGCGAAGTGATTTCCCGGCGCTCGAGTTTCCTCCGGCCGACGCGGAGTTGATTGCACTGCTGGTCAGCGGCCGGTGAAGGGCAGCACGTGCACACGAGCGGGCAGCTCTCCGCTGGCGCTTCTGACGAGAACCTCGGTGCCCACGCTCGTGTAGTCCCGCCCGACGTACGCAAGCGCGATTGTGGCCCCCATAGCGGGTGACCGGGCAGCGCTCGTCACCTCTCCGATCTCTTCTTCGCCGGTAAGAACTGGATCGCCCGCGGAGGGAACTTCGCCGGCGGAAAGCACAAGCCCGACCAGACGACGGGCGACACGGCCGTGGCCTCGGTGCAATACGCGGACGATCACTTCCTGGCCGACGTAGCAGCCTTTCGTCATGCTGATCGCCCGATCTTCGATGCCGGCCTCGAGGGGGATCGTATCGGTGTTCATGTCGACGCCAAACCTGGGCCGGCCCGCTTCGATCCGAAGTACGTCGGCCGTCGCGGCGCCCGCCGCCACCGCGCCCGCCTCCATCAGCCCGGCGAGAAGATGATCGACGTTGCCAGCCTCCACGTAGATGTCGAAGCCGGCGACGCCGAGGGAATCGTCGCGCACGATCGTGTATCCCCCTTCAGTCCTGTTGTCGTATTGGTTCACGAGCCCCGCGAGGGGAACGCCGGTTGCGACTTCGATCGCGCGAGCTGCCATGGGCCCGTGCACGCTCGCTTCTCCCAGCAGATCCGTGACGTTCTGAACCTGAACGTCCTCAGAAAAAATCAGCTTGTCGAAGCGCTGGGCGAGGGGTCCGGCGACCAATTCCTCCACCTCGAGCAACAGCCGGTCGCCTGTCTCCACGACGCGCATGTCCGAGATCATGCGGCCTTGTGGTGTCAGGTACGCCGAATAGACCCCCATCCCCTTCGTCAACTGCGCGACGTCATTGGTGAGGAGCCCGTGAAGAAATGTCGCGCGATCCGCGCCGGTGAATGCGATCGTTCCGCGTGAGTTTCGATCGACAACAATCGCCGACGTGCGAGCCGCTTGATACTGGTCGATTGAAAACATCTGCTATCCTGATGTCAACGAGTGCGAATTCCCCTCAGACATCTTACCGTTGCCGGCGCGTTGCTGCTGCTGGCCGCCGGCGAAGCGACGGCGCAGACCGTCGACGCGCGCACCTTTCGCGTCTTCGTCCGAGGCGGCGACGTCGGGAGCGAGGAAGTCACGCTCCTCGAATCAGCCGACGGACACACGCTGCGCGGATCCGGTCGCCTGAACGCTCCCCTGAACCTGGGAATCGAATACTGGGAGGCCAGGTACGACCGGTCCTGGACACCAGTTGAGCTCACCGTCAACCTGGTGGAAGGGAACAACCGCTGGACTGTCCACACGACCGTCAACGGCACCAACGCGTCCACGGACGTGGCCCAGAACGGTCAGAACCAGCGTCGTAACCAAGTCGTCGCCGCCGGCACGATTTTCCTGCCCAACCTTGTGTTCGGCGCGTACGAAGCGCTGGCCGCGAAGCTTGCCACGGCCAAAGTAGGCGACGAGCTTCAGGTGTTCGTCGTGCCGCAAGACATCGTCCCGGCGGCGGTGATGCGCGTCACGGACGAGACCATCGAGATTCCTGGGCGCAAACTTGCGGCGCGAAAGTGGACGCTTCACTTTGGCGGTACGGTGGGAGCGCTCGACGTCGACGTCTGGACCGAAGGACAGCGACTGCTCCGCGTCGATGTTCCGAGCCAGATGGTGAGCGTGCTTCGCGCCGACATCGCGAGCGTCTCGGCGCGCCTGGTGACACTGGCGCGCGGCAATGATGAACAGGTGGCCATTCCAGCAAACGGCTTCAACCTTGCGGCCACGATCTCGAAACCTGCGGAGGCGCCGGGCACCAGGCTGCCCGCCGTCGTACTCGTGTCCGGCTCGACGCCGAGCGAACGCGACGAGATTGTCGCCGGCATCCCTATCTTCGCGCAGCTCGCGGCGGCGCTCGCCGACGCCGGCTATCTTGTCGTCCGCTATGACGAACGCGGCGCAGGACAGAGCGGCGGGCGATCGGAATCTGCCACGTATGAGGACTTCGCCTCCGATGCGCGCGCCGTCTTCACCTACCTTGCCAAACGCAAGGACATTGATCCCAAGCGCATCGCGGTTGTGGGATATGGCGACGGGGGCTGGGTGTCGATGGTCGTCGCCCTGCGAGAAAGCAAGATCGCGGCGCTCGCCCTCGTGGCGACGCCATCGATCTCAGGTATCGAGCTCGTCCTTGAGCAACAGCGGCGGATGTTCGAAAACAGCGACACGAGTGCTGGCGCCCAACAGGCGGCCATCGAGCAGCAGAAGCGGATCCTGCAGGCGGTCGTCACGGGGAAGGACTGGGACGCGATTCCACCAGATATCAGACGGCGGGTCGACACACCCTTGTACCGGAGCTTTTTGAGCTTCGACCCGGCGCCGATCTTGTCGAGGCTTCGACAAGCGCTCCTGATCCTTCAGCCGGACCTCGACAAGGAAGTGCCGGTCTACCACGGCGAGCAGCTCGCGCAGATCGGCCGTTCGCGGCCACGGGCGCGCGGAACCGATTTCGTCCGCTTGCCCAATCTGAATCACCTGCTGACGCCCGCCGTCACCGGACAGGTCAGCGAGTATGGCACGCTGCCCGAGCGCCACATCAGTCCTGCCGCCGCACTCGAGATCGTCTCGTGGCTGAAGACAGCCCTCGCCCCGGAGCCGTCCAGGTAATGTGGATTCTCGAGACGGACGGCGCGGCACCCGGGCGGATGACGTTTCGAATCCCCGAGGGTTCGGTAAAAACGATTGGCCGATCGACCGGCGCGGAATTCATGGTCGACGCCGCGCTCGTGTCCCGGCTGCACTGTCAGTTGTCCGCCACGGGCGGCGCGCTGCACGTCAAAGATCTCGACAGCACAAACGGCACGTTCGTCAACGGGAAACGCGTTGCGTCTGCCGAGCTTCAGGATGGAGATCGTCTGGCGGTGGGACGCGTCGAGCTCAAGGTTTCACATCAGTCGAACTAGATCAGAAACGGGTTCGACCGCCGTTCCTGGCCGATGGTCGTCGCCGGCCCGTGCCCTGGATACACTCGCGCCGCGTCTCCGAACGCAAACAGGACGTCCTTGATCGATCGCAGCAAAGTCCCGTGATCCGCACCCGGAAGATCCGTGCGCCCGATTGAGCCCGCAAACAGGGTGTCCCCGACGAACAGGTCACGCTTCGCCTCGCCAGCGACGCCCACGGCCAGACAGACACCTCCCGGGCAGTGGCCCGGCGTGTGGTGCACGCTAATCTCCCATTCACCCATCGCAAACGTCTGGGCGGGATCGTAGAAGTGATCGACCGGAGGCGGCCTGGCAGCCTCGAATCCGAAGAACGCCGCCTGTTCGGGCACGGCCTCGTACAGAAAATTGTCGTCCTTGTGGAGATAGATCGGCACCCCGAGCGCACGCTTGGCCGCACCGACGCCGGTCACATGGTCGACATGGGCATGAGTCAAGAGGATACGCGTCACCTCCAGCCTGCGCTGGCCGACGATGTCGAGCAACTCGTCGACTTCGTCGCCGGGATCGATGACCACCGCCTCACGTGTCTTCTCCGAACCGATGACGAATCCGTTCTTGCCAAACGGGGGAACGGCACGAATCTCCAGAATCACGACAGCAGTCTCCACGGCTGGGTTCGCCACAGCCAGAAGACCAGCGCGACGATCGCAAAGGCAAGCAGCGCGGCCGTGAGGATACTTCGCAGCCGCCGCCCAGTCCGCCTGGGCGGCTCGAACGACATCTCGTCCTCTTCCGCCCGCGCATCGAGCGCCGCCGTGATGCTGCGAAGCTCGGCCGCAATGGTTGCGGCGCTCTGAGCGCGGCTCTCGACGTTCGCCGCGAGCATGCGAGCGACGAGCTGATCCAGCTCCGGCGGCACATTTGGATTCAACCCGCTCAATACGACGCCGCGTGCGCGCTGCCTGCCCGTGAGCATTTCGAACAGCACCGCACCAAGCGCATAGATGTCGCTGCGCGGATCCGGCGGCTGGCCCGTCAGCTCCTCGGGCGCTGTGTAGGGCGTCGGCGGACTGACACGCTGGGCCCCGCCTCCGGTGAATGCCGAAAGGCCAAAGTTCACGAACTTGGCTCGATCCTTCGGCGTGATCATGATCGTGTCTGGCCTGATGTCTCCGTGAACCACGTCGACGCCATGCGCATCCGCGAGCGCGTCGGCCAGGTTCGTCGCAAACTCGAGTGCACGACGTACGTTCAGCCCGCGTTCCTTCAGAATCTTCCCGAGTGGATCTCCCTGAACGAACTCGAAGACGAGGTACCGCCTGTCGCCGTCCTCGCCGCTCTCGAAGAGCATGGCGATGTTCGGGTGAGACAGTGCAGCAAGCGGCTTCACAGTGTTCAGCAGGTCGGCGAGCCTGGCGGGATCGCCGGCGATCCAGGGAGGGAGCACTTTGACCGCAACCGTTCGACCCAGTCGCGTGTCGCGGGCGCGATAGACGTCGCCAAGCCCGCCGGTGCCGAGCTGATCGAGGATCTTGTAGTGGGCGATCGCCTCAGGCATGCAGCTTACTTGCGTGGCGGTTTCGAGGGGCGGATCTCGACGCGACTCGGCAGGCTGCGCTGATCGTGCGCCACGAGATCGACCACGACCTGAGCGACGTCTTCCGCCCGCAGCTTCCACTCGTTGGCCGGGTCCGCGTGCCCGACAAAATCGGTGTTCACCGACCCAGGCTTCACATAGCTGACCCGGATGCCGTCCTGCCGCACTTCCTGCATCAGCGCTTCGCTGAAGACGTCCAGCGCGGCCTTGGACGCGCAATATCCGGCACCACCAACAAACGGATTGGAGCCCGCGAGGCTGCTGATGTTGATGATCCAGCCGCCGCCGCGCCTGCGCAGATGCGGAATGGCGGCCTTGCAGCAGTTGAACACGCCCGTGACGTTGGTATCCATCACCCGTCGCCAGTCGTCGTGCGCCTGGCTCTCAACGCTACCGAACCAGCCGACGCCGGCGTTGTTGATGAGGATATCGACACCGCCCAGGCGCCGGACCATCTCATCGAAGACCGACTCCACGGCGAGATGGTCGCGAACGTCGGCGGCAAACGTGGATACGCTGGCGCCTCCAGCCGCATGCGACGACAGCACGCGCTCTGCCTCGGCGAGGTGGTTGGGATTCACGCCGGTGACGGCCACGTGAATGCCCTCACCGAGAAACGCCGCAGCGATCGCCCGCCCGATGCCGCGAGATCCGCCCGTCACGATCGCTACCTGTCCAGCGAGGGTCGTCATGGGGTCATTCTATCGTTAGTGACTGGACAAGTAGCCGGGACGGGCGCGTACCGTCACGCTGCGTGCCTTGACACGCACGTCGAGACGATGCCAGCCGCCAGGCGTGACGCCTTCGGGCGAGTAACTGATCAAGTACCGCTGCCGGAACTCGTCGAGGATCCCGCGGAATGTCGCGTTCAGATCTCGAGTCGATTCGATTTCAACCAGCCGTCCGCCTGTCGCTGCACTCAGTTCGCGCGAAAAACTGGCGCGTCGAGTCCCCACGTCAACGCCGTACACCACCACGTCGCAGCGCTTCGCGGTCTCGAGGACGGCGTCCGCAGTCAACCAGCTGCGGGTGTCGACTCCATCGGTGAACACGATGAGCAGCGACCGGCCCACGTCGGATTCGCCAATCATCATGCCCGCGTAGGCCGCGTCCACCAGCGACGTCTGGCCAGAGGTCCCGGTTTCCTTCAGCGCCGCACGAATCCGATTGAAATCGGACGTCAACGGCGAGCCCTGCGACACAACATGGCTGAAGGTGAGCAGCGCTGCCTGATCGGTTTGTTTCAAGCCGTCGAGCAGTGTGCTGCCGGCCGTCTGAAGATGCCCGATCTGCTGGGCGTTCAGGCTCCCACTCACGTCGAGCGCCAGGACGACATTCAAGGGAATCTCTTCCAGGCTCGCCAAATCCACTTTTTGAGGCACGCCGTTATCGAGCACCTCGAAATCTCCTGGCGCGAGCCCGGATACGAGCCTGCCATTTTCAGTGACCAGGACGTCGACGCGAACGGCCTCGACCCGGCTTGAAAACGACGGCGCCTGTGCGACCACAGTGGTGCTCGCGGCCATCGTCAAGAACACACCAAGGAAATGGCGGCTCATCGGACCTCTGTAAGCGCCAGGTCGCGCATCTGATCCAGGAGTCTCTCGGCATCATCACGGTGGACCTCGTAGTAGTCCCACCACGGGTCCCACCGGTCGGAGGCATCTGGCGGAAGCGCAGTCACACTACGGAGAGCGCCCAGGGCGCCAGCGCGGTCGCCCGACTGACGAGCCAGTTGGCTGAGCGCAAGCCAGGGTGACTGTGCTCTCGGGTAGAGCTCGGCCGCGTTCTCGTAGTGGCGCTTCGCTTCGCCCGGCTTTCCGAGCGTCTGCTCTTCATAACCGAGGAATAGCTCCGCAAAGTAGAGGTCCGGCCCGTCGAGTCTGGCGTCGATCGCACGGCGGAGCTCGCTCGCCGCCTCCTCGTGGCGTCCAAGCTCGCCGAGGGTGTGCCCAAGCCGGATTCGCGCGCCTGCTGCGGCAGGCTCCAGCGCCAGCGTCTGCCGAAAGAAGCGCTCCGCGCGCTCCAGCTCCATCCGGCGGGAACCGACGTCCGGGTTTGCACGCGCCGATCGCAGATCCTCGACCGCAGCCTGTATCGTGTCGGACGAGAATTTCTGATGCAGGTATGCGCTATCCAGAAGAAAGTGCGAGCTGTTTGGAAACAACTGCCGCGCACGATCGAGGTGCACTCGCGATTCGGCGAGATGACCATCGCGGAGAAGGCACGAGGATGCTGCGCGATACCACAACAGCGCGCCCGCATCGGCGCCGGGGCTGGGGGTGATGCCATCGAGGAGGGCGCGTCCTATCTGCCAATGAGCGCTCTCGTATCGCACACCGCTTCGGCGGCCATCGTCGACCATGAAGACGCTGGCGTCCTCGAAGAAGCCGCTCCTGCGGCTCGCATCATCGACAACGAGGACGGCGATGTCGGCGTGCAGAACGGCGCCTTTCTTCAGCGTGTCATTGCCGTGAAAGACTTTCTCGATCTCGACGAGCGTGAATCGACGGTTGTACAGCTGAATCGTTGGAAGAGGGCCGAGACTTCCCTCCCGGGCCCTCTGCAGAAATGTCGCAAGCTTTCTGATGTCTCCGGCCAGCACGACGAGCGCGATGCGTGACCAGCGGCCGATCTCGGTGGCCGGAACGTCGGCTTCACCGGGCGTGTGCAGTTGTGCGACTTCCAGCCACCGAAGCATTCCGACGAGCGCGGGGTCGTCCGGCCTCGCGTTCTGAGCGAACGCAACCGTGGTGCAGGCGATAAGGCAGGCGATCAGCGCCCTCTGCCCTGACATTGCACTAGCCTCCGAAGTACCCTTGGCGAGACCTCAGGCTATATTTCGGGAATTTGGGAACGGTCACCTTCAGCGGGTGCCAGCCGTTTCGCTGCACGCCAGTCGGGCTGTAGTGGAGCACGTAGCTGACGCGGAAGTCCTCGAACACTTTCCTGAAAATATCGACGGCGTCGGCCGCGGCAAAAAACCCTGCGTCGTGAAGGTCGCCGCCGGTGCGCAACGTGGCGTCGCGAAGCGCGTTCAGATCGCGATCGTGATACAGCGATCGCATGGGAAACGGGTTGTACTCGCCGGACGTTTCGTTCGTCAGCGCGACGTGCAGGACGGCTTCGGATCGGCTCGCCACGTCCCGCAAGGTTTCAGCATCGAGCACGCTCATCGTGTCCCACGCGTCGGTCATCGCGACGACCAGATGCCGGCGGTCGAGGTCGACTCTGGTGATAAGAGCGGCCGCTACGGCGTCGTAGGCCGACGTCATGCCACCGGCGCCGATGCTCTCGGGAATCGTCACCTCGCGCGAGGCCTTCATCGGCAGCAGCTCGTGAACATACGTATCAATCGTCATCAGGCGCAGCCGATCTTGCTCCCGCAGGAAACCGGCGATCCGCTTCGTGTCCTTTCTGAAACGCTCGAACTCTGCGCGCGCGCTGTTGCTGGTATCGACGACGAGCGTCACGTCAATCGGAATCGACTCGACGGCCACGTCTCCGACTCGCTGGACGATGCCGGAATCCAACAATTGAAAGTCATCGGCGGTCAGCCCCGTGACCGGGCGGTTTCCGTCGCGCACCGAGACATTCACCGACACCGTGGTCGTCTCGGCACGAAAGGCGGGGCGTCCCTGCCGGGCGGGCGCCGGCGCAGACATCACGATGACCAGCGCACAGACCACAGCCAGCATCAATCTCGTATTCATGTCATTCGCGATAGGCTTCGCGCAATTCGGCGAGCCGCTGCGGCCAGAATCGAAAGTCGCCCGCCTGATAATCCTTCCATGGATCAACGACGAGTGCCGTCGAAAACAGATTCCCGACGAGCTCAATCGCTTCATCTCGCGAGTCGGACAGAAACAGCAGCGACGCAAGAGCGATGGCCGCCGATTGCGCGCGCGGGACGGCCGCAAGGGCGGCGCGATACGCGTCCTCTGCCATCTGGACATTGCCAGTCGCCTCGGCTGCCCTTCCTCTCAGGTACTGGGCGAGGTAAGTCAGCGTCGCATCTCCACTTGATTGGGGCGTGTGGTCCAGCGCTTCCAAGGCGAGATCCTGGCGCCCCAGTCGAAGGTATGTGTTCGCGAGATGAATGGCGGCTTCACTCCCGACAGACGGGCGTGGCACCAGGTCCTTCCATTGCTCCGTCAAATCCCAGAGCCACATACTGCGGCGCGCGGCGTAAAGCACGGGCTGGTGCGTGCGGCTGGAAACCGACAGCATCTGCTTGGCCGTCGCTCGATCGAAGACTTCGACCGGCGTCGGTTCCCCCGCCATGAACGGTCGCAGGAGGGCCTGCTGACCCTGCTCAAACGAGGATACCCGCGGATGTTTGGGATCCGAACCCAGCGTGCGAACTTCGTCCACCGTCGCGCGTGCAAGCCGCAGACGATCGTCGTCTGGAAAGCGAAACGCGCTGTGACGAAGGTGATCCATCTCTCTTGGGCCCCGCCTCGTCTGTGTGAAATCGTGCGCGAGAAGATCTGGATCGTGTGCACCCTGGGCCAGGGCGAGCGCCGCGAGATGCCACGCGCGCTCGACAGGTCTCGGCAGGCCGCCTGCTCGCAGCAACACGCACGCCCACTCGATGAAATTCCGCGCCTCCTGCCACTGAGGCAGTCCGGCACGCGCCGTCTCGATGGCGAAACCGGCCACGATGAGACGCCGGCGAGGCATCTCCTGCGGCCCCGCCGACCGGATCCAGGGGACGGCGATCTTGTCGAGCTGGTTGAGCGCCGATCGGTAGTCGGTGATCCCGGTCAGCGCCTCCGCTGCGCCAGCGTAGTCGCCGCCGGCGTAACGTTCGAGCAGCTCGGACATCCGCCGATCCGGCTGGGCGGCCAGCGGCTCCACCGGCAGGCAGAACCCCAGCAGAAGCCAGAGGAAACGACATCGCTGGGGCAAGGGGCTACGATAGCAATAAAATGACCGCGAATGTCACGGGTGGCAATCTTTGGCGCGGGCGAGATAGGCGGAGCGGCCGCCCGCGTTCTCGCGGCCCGCGCACGAATCGACACGGTGCAGCTCATCGACGAGAGCCCGGGCATAGCCGCGGGCAAGGCGTTGGATCTGCGTCAGGCTTCCCCGATTGTCGGCTCCGACACGAGAATCGAGGGCTCCGACGACTTTTCTGCAGCGGGCGGCGCAACGGTGATTATCGTGGCCGATCCGGCGGGAACTCCTGGAGCGGAATGGGCTGGAGATGCAGGCCTGGCGCTGCTTCGCAGGATCAGCGAGTGGGGACACCTCCAGCATTCCGTTTTGATCTGCGCCGGCGCAGGCCAACGGGCGCTGATGCAGCTTGCTCTCGATGAGCTGCACTTCCCGCGGCGGCATGTGATCGGATCGGCGCCCGAGGCCCTCGCCGCAATGGCGCGCGCGCTCGTGGCCATTGAGGCGAACGTGTCGGCTGTTCAAGTCGCCCTGACGGTTATGGGCCGGCCACCCGACCGAATGGTGATACCTTGGACTGAGGGCTCTATCGGCGGCAACTCCATCGCGTCTATCCTGTCGGCCGCTCAGCTTCATCGCGTCGAGACGCGACTGCATGGACTCTGGCCGCCCGGGGCTGGCGCGCTGGGCACTGCAGCAGCGATGGTCGCTGAAGCCGTCGCCACCGGGTCGCGGCGGCTGTTCAGCGCATTCGTTTCTCTCGATCGCGATAATGGCACGCGGGCCCCGGTCTGCGCGTGGCCTGTTTCACTCGGCCCGAGCGGCCTCGAGCGCGTAGCTGCGCCGTCGCTGACAGGCCGTGACCGCGTTGTCATGGATGAGGTTCTGGAATGAGGCGTCTGCTTGCGGTCTTCCTTTCGACGGCGTTCGCGATTCAGCTGCACGGCGACGTGCGGCGAATCGATCCGCTCGCCTACATTCAGCACGTCAAGTTTCTCGCGTCCGACGAGCTCGAAGGACGCGGCGATGGCGCCCCTGGGATGGAAAAGGCGGCGGACTACATCGAGAAGAGCTTCCGCGCCAGCGGCCTCGAGCCGGCCGGCGACGCCGGCACGTTTTTCCAGACGTTTCAAATCGTCACCGGTGTCTCGCTCGACCCTGGCAACACGCTGTCACTGATGCTCGGCGGCTCTACCGTGTCGTTCGAGATCGGCCGCGATTACCGAATCGTCTCCACATCCTCCGAGCCCTCGACGTCGATACCGCTGCCGTTCGTCTTTGCGGGCTATGGCATCACGGCGCCCGCGCAGCACTACGACGATTACGCGGACATCGATGCGAGAGGCAAGGCTGTGCTTGTTTTCACGCACGAACCTCAGGAGGACGACCCCCGTAGTGCCTTCGAGGGGCAAACCAACACCGCCCATTCGACGATCCTCCGCAAGGTCGAAGCCGCGCGCTCGCATGGCGCGTCAGCCGTCCTGCTGATCGACGACATGAATCATCGCGTGCAGCCTGATCAGTACCGCCGGTGGATGCGCGACCCCCAAGCCGAGGAGTATGGCGTCCCCGTGTTCCACGTCTCGCGCGATCGCGTGCAGCAGGCGCTCGGTACCTCACTGAATCTGGCAGCCGTGTCGCGCGAGATTGATCGTGACTTTGCGGCAAAATCCCGGATCCTGCGCGACACATCGCTGACCGCCGTCGATCGAACCCAGAAAGTCAGGAAGCCGGTACGAAATGTCGTCGGCATCCTGAGAGGGAGCGATGCAGCGCGTAGTGCCGAGGTTGTGGTCGTGGGCGCTCACTACGACCATCTGGGTCGAAGCGCGCGATTCTCGATGGCGCCCGAAAGCACCGGACAGATTCATCACGGCGCCGACGACAACGCGTCGGGAACCGCCGCGATTCTCGAAATGGCGAAAGCCGCTGTCGAGTCGCGGTCTGACATCCGCCGCTCGATCGTCTTCATCACCTTTGCCGGCGAAGAGCTCGGGCTGCTGGGATCGTCCCACTACGTCAGTCATCCCGCGGTTCCGCTCGAGCAGACTGCGGCCATGATCAACCTCGATATGGTGGGCCGCTCCGGCGGGCGGATCCTCGTCGACGGATTCGCCAACGCGCCCGCGCTCGAGGACGACCTGAAGGCGGCTCAGAACACGCAGACCGGCCGCGGCATCAAGCTCGCTGCACTGCATGGGAGCGCCGGCGCCGGCGCGAGCGATGACGCGACATTCCTCGCCAGAAAAATCCCGGCCATCAATTTCTTCTCCGGCTTCCATTCCGATTACCACCGTCCGAGCGACACGTGGGACAAGATCGACGCAGCCGGAGGCGCGGCAGTGGCGGATCTCGCCCTTGCGCTCGCCCGGCAGATTGCGAACCGGCCTCAGCGGCCGGAATTCGTGGAGACCGTTCAGGAGCAACACAGTTCCGGCAGCGCAGGAGCACCCGCTTCCGGCTACGGCCCCTACTTCGGATCCGTACCGGATTTCGCTAACGAAGGACAAGGCGTGAAGTTCTCCGATGTGCGCGCCGGCAGTCCCGCCGCCAAGGCGGGATTCAAAGCCGGGGATGTGATGACATCGTTCGGCGGTGCTCCAATCAAAACGCTCTACGACTTCACCTTCGCGCTGCGCGACAAGAAGCCTGGTGACAAGGTCGCCGTGACGGTGTTGCGCGATGGCAAACCCATCACGGCAACGGTGGAGTTGACGAACAGACCGTAGCAGCCGGGTTCCTTGCGCACTAGTTAGTGGAGCGACAGACCTCCCGAAAAATCCGAGAGGTGCTCGCGCAGCATCAGCCGTCCGCGATGCAGCCGAGACTTCAGCGTCTGCTCTTTCACATGAAGAATGGCGCTTGCCTCTTCGGTGCTCAGCCCCTGCACGTCTCGCAGCAGCACTGGCGCGCGATAGAGGATCGGCATGTCCTTCAGCGCGTGGACCAGCGTCTTCCGCATCTCGGATCGCAGCACCGCCTCGTCGGCGAGCGGCGACCAGTCGACGACTTCCCGCTTCACGGGCTGCAGACCCTCGTCGTCCAGTGCCTTCTCCGGCGCGTTTGGCAGATTCTGCCTGAACTCGCGCAGCCGCGACATTGCCGCGTTGAACGTGATCCGGTAGATCCACGACGAGAGCGCCGCGTCGCCGCGGAAGGCGTCGATCTTCTGATACACCTTCAACAGCACATCCTGTGCAACCTCTTCTGCATCTTCACGATTCTTAAGATAGCGGAACGCGAGCTGATAAATTTTGGAGCCATACGACTCCGATAAGTCCGCCACGGCCGATTGGTCGTGGGCCTTCAACCGATCGACGAGATCCCTAGTGTTGGTCATGCCTACTAGAACACCGGCAGGGCCGGTTTTATTCCCCGAGCAGGATTCTGATGATGAAAACGGGGGCAGCGACGCCAAAAGCGAGGAAAATCGCCAGGAAAAAGACGGCTCTCGGGCGGCCGAAATTCAGCGTCCAGCCGATGCCGCTGCGCAGGGGAACGAACATAGCGGGATCCTGGGGGTTGAAATAGAGACCGCGCAGCCGCCAGTGCGCGTCACTTGTCGGCCGCGTCACCACCTTCGGATGGCGGGTGTACGCGGATGCCCTGATGCCGACCACGATCGACAGGACGATCGCGACAATCAGGCTCTGGTCGTAAATGTTGCCCATACCGCAACAGCCTCGCTGCCACATGATGAAGAGCCGCGTCGCGCCCAGTGCCTGCACGCTGACCCAGATCGCCGCGAGCAAGCTGATCGCTTCCGCCGTTGCTAGCATCCGTTCGCGATCCTGCCGGCTGACTTCGTCTTCGACGGCCTGTCGCGCGCGCTGCGTGCGGTACAACAGCAGGGTGCCAATCGCGCCGAACACCAACGCCAGCGTGAGCTGGATCCAGACCGGTATGAACACCACGGTCAGCGTTGGCGGAAGCCAGCGATCGGCGATGCCATCCGAATCGAAATGGACTGCCAGAAAACGCGGCAGGAGCGGACCTCGCCCGAGGATGAAACCAATCGTCCAGAAGGTCGACGCGATGGTCGTCGCGACCCCGACCAGTGTGGGCACCGTAGGGCGGTAGATTCTCGTCGTCATTCGCCAAAGGCACTGGTCATACCCGCGGGTGTGACCACCTGCCGCTCGAACACGTCGGAAAAGCGGCTGATGATCGCCGCGCCGGCTTCCTGCATGCCGACAGGGCGGCCGGTCGCTCTCGTAAGAGACGTGACGCCCCCGCTGGCAATTCCGCAAGGCACGATGAGATTGAAGTAGTCCAAATCGGTCATGACGTTAAGCGCAAACCCGTGGCTGGTGATCCAGCGTGATATGCGGACTCCAATCGCTCCCAACTTATCGGCGCCTACCCAGGCGCCCGTCAGCCCCTTCACCCGCCCGGCACCGAGCCCGAAATCTGCGGCCGCCCGAATCATCACTTCTTCCAGATCGCGCACGTACTTGTGGACGTCGCAGCGATCGGGCCGCAAGTCGAGAATCGGGTAGCCGACCAGCTGGCCAGGACCGTGGTATGTGATGTCCCCGCCCCTGCCGGAGTCATGGATCTCGACACGGCGCTCGGCGAGCAACTCTGGGCTCGCAATCAGATGCGAGCGGGCAGCGTCGCGCTTTACACCCATCGTGATGACGTGGGGATGCTCGAGCAGCAGGAGCAGATCCGGCACCCGCTCCGCACGACGTTCCTCGACGAGCGTGCGCTGCATCTCGGCGGCAACGGCATAGGGAACGACTCCCAGATGGCGAACTTCAAGGGGACGCATTAGAGCAACTTGAAACTCGAAACTGTGAACTTGAAAGTAAGTGACAAACTACTTCTCCACTTAGTTTCTAGTTTACAGTTTCCAGTTTCTAGTTGTCCTAGGCTTGGTCTGTGAAGTCTTCCAAGCCTTTCTTGAGGTGCACCATGAACTCGTCGGCGATCGCACCGTCGATCGTGCGATGGTCGTATCCCAGGCACAAGTAGGCGCGAAGCCTGATGGTGATGGCGTCTTCGATGACGACCGGCCGTTTTTCAACGGCGCCGACGCCGAGGATGGCCACTTGCGGTTGGTTGATGATCGGCATCCCGAACAGCGCGCCGAACACGCCGGGATTCGTGATGGTGAACGTCCCCCCCTGCACGTCGTCGGGCGTCAGCTTCTTGTCGCGAGCGCGTGCCGCAAGATCGACGATCGTCTTGCTGATGTCGAAGAGGCTCTTCTTGTCAGCGTCCTTGATGACGGGCACGATGAGACCCCGGTCGAGCGCCACGGCCATCCCGATGTTGACGTGCTTCTTATAAAGGATGTCTGTGCCGTCGATCGAGGAGTTCACGATGGGCACGGCTTTCAGCGCAGCGGCCACGGCCTGTGTAATGAAGGCCATGTACGTGATCTTGGAGCCCTTCTGTTCGTATTCCCGTTTCCTGGCCTTGCGAATCTCGTCGACCCTCGTGAAATCGACCTCGAACACCGAGTGCACGTGGGCCGATGTCCGGCGGCTCATCACCATGTGCTCGGCGATCTTCCGGCGCATGACGGTCATCGCGAGGCGCTCGACGCCCTCAACGTCGGCGGGCACCATTCGAACGGCGGGCTGCAGCGCCGAACTGCCCGACGTCGCCGCGCCAATCGGCGCGCCGGCTTCGAGATAGCCCAAAATATCTGCCTTCGTTACGCGGCCGCCAGAGCCGCTGCCGGCAATGTTCCGCACATCGATGCGATGTTCCCGCGCGATCTTCCGGACGAGCGGAGATAAACGTAGCGCTCGCGCCTCGGAAGCGGACCAGGGACGGGAAAGTCCGGGTGCGGGAGGTGCGGAGGGTGCCAGAGGTGCGGGGCGGCTCGCTGCAGCGCGAGGCGCTGAGGCAGAAGGCGCGGGCATATTCGCGACAGGCGCGAGTTTGTCCGCCGTGGCGCGGGGGGCGGAGGCCGAAGCGGACGCCCCGCCAGCCTCTCCAATCACCGCGACGACACTGCTGACCGCGACGGTCTCGCCCTCTTTGACCTTAATCTCGCTGAGGATTCCTGCGGCCGGCGATGGAATCTCGGCGTCAACCTTGTCCGTGGAGATCTCGAACAGCGGCTCGTCGCGCTCGACGAGATCTCCAACCTTCTTCAGCCATCGGACGATCGTGCCTTCGGCCACCGATTCGCCCATCTGCGGCATGACAACAGGTGTCGGCATTGTGAGTTCTCAGTTTTCAGTTGTCAGTTTTCAGTTTGGTCGTCCGTTGTCAGCTTGTAGTGCGGGAACTGACAACTGACGACTGACCACTGATAACTACATGTGTATCGCCGCCCCATGCGTCGCGTGTGCGGCTTCCCCGATCGCCTCCGAGAACGTCGGGTGAGCATGGATTGTGCGAATCAACTCTTCGACAGTGCACTCGAGCCGTAACGCCAGCGTGGCTTCAGCGACGAGCTCGGTGGCGCGCGGGCCGATCATGTGCACGCCCAGCACCTCATCGTACTTCTTGTCGGCAACGATTTTCACGAAGCCTTCAGTCTCTCCTGCCATCTTCGCCCGGCCGAGCACGAAAAAGGGGAAAGTGCCGATCTGCACGTCGTACCCCTTCTCTGTCGCTTCGCTCTCAGTGAGCCCGACGCTGCCGATTTCCGGATCGCAATACGTGCAGGCCGGAACGTGATCGTAGTTGATAGGCTTCACTTCTCGTCCGGCAATCCGCTCGGCCGTAATCACGCCTTCAGCCGACGACACGTGCGCGAGTTGAGGATGAGGTGCCCCGCCAGTGCCGAACGTGATGACGTCGCCGACGGCAGAGAATCCCGGCATGCCGGTTCTGAACAACGGATCAACCGACACGTAGCCGCGATCGAGGTTGAACCCGAGCCCTTCGACACCCAAACCAGTCGTCACCGGCCCACGGCCGGTCGCGACCAGCAGATAGTCGGCGCTGATCTTCTCGATGCCGCCGTCTGGCAGTTGCGCCTCGACATCGACGCCACTCGCCGACGCCACGGCCTTCGTCACCTTCGTCCCGGTGCGAATCACGATGCCCTGTTTCTTGAACGACTTCAGCAGCTCGGCAGAAATCGCTTCGTCCTCGACTGGCACTAGTCTGGGCAGCAGCTCGATGATCGTGACCTGGCTTCCGAATCGGCGGAAAATCGAGGCGAACTCCACACCCACTGCGCCGCTGCCGAGAATCACCAGCGATTTCGGGACCTCGCGGAGTCCGATCGCTTCATCGCTCGTGATGATTCGCTTCCGATCGATCTCGACGCCAGGCACGCTGCGAGGAGCCGATCCTGTCGCGATGACAATCTCGCGCGCCGACAGGGCTTGCGCATCTCCGTCGGTCACCTCAACCTTTCCGCGACCAGCGATGCGGGCGGTCCCCTTGATCCATTCGATCTTGTTCTTCTTGAAGAGAAATTCGACGCCTTTCGTGAGGCCCGTTACGACTTTGTCCTTGCGCTCCTGCACCCGCTGCATGTCGATGCCGACAGCGCCTTCGCCGATCGTCACGCCCCATTCCTTCACGTTCTGGACAACCTTCAGCGCGTGGGCATGTTCGAGCAGCGCCTTGGTCGGGATGCAGCCCCAGATGAGGCAGGTACCACCAAGCGCCTTCTGCTTTTCGACGACACCGACTTTCAAACCAAGTTGAGCCGCGCGAATGGCTGCGACGTACCCGCCCGTACCTGCGCCAATCACCACGACATCGAATTCGCTCGCCATGTGATCTCCAGCAGGGCAACTTACTGGACCCACTGTGGGGTGTCAAGCAACGAAACGCGCTACAATGGCACACGTTCGGCCAATGAATTCCAAGCCAAAAACGGTCCTGATCGTCGATGACGACGAGGGGATGCGCGACACGCTGAACGCGATCCTGCGCCGCGATTATCGCGTGCTGCGGGCCGCAAGCGGCGAAGCCGCGCTGGCGATTCTGAACCGCGAGGACGTCGATCTGATGCTGCTCGACGTGCGCCTTCCCGGCATCGACGGCTTCGACGTGCTCCGCATCACGAAAGAGAACTACGGGCTCGTCGAGGTGATCATGATCTCGGCGATCACCGAGATTGAAACCGCCGTGAAGGCGATGAAGTTCGGGGCCTACCACTACACCACAAAAGAGTTCGACTACGAAACGATTCGCTCGCTCGTCCACAACGCCAGCGAGCGCCAGGATCTGAACCGGCAGGTGATGACGCTCAGCGCGCAGGTCGCCGACCAGGGCGACCGCGAGTTCGTCGTCGGCCCAAGCAAGCTCACGCGCGATATCGTCGACCTCGTGCAGCGTGTCGCCAAGCTGTCCGCGACGGTCTTGATCCTCGGAGAGAGCGGGACGGGCAAGGAGCTGCTCGCTCGGCTCATCCATCGCGAGAGCGGGAATGCCGATTCGCCGTTCATCGCCGTCAACCTTGCGGCCATTCCCCGCGAGCTCGTTGAAAGCACGCTGTTCGGCCACGAGCGCGGATCGTTCACCGGCGCCATGAAGCAGCAGCTCGGAAAGTTCGAGCTCGCGTCGGGCGGCACGTTGTTCCTGGACGAGATCGGCGACCTCCCGCTCGAGCTGCAGGCGAAGCTGCTGCGTGCAATCCAGGAGGGCGAAATCGAGCGTGTCGGTGGTGCGAAGCCGATCAAGACCGACTTCCGGCTGATCGCCGCCACCAACGTCGACCTCGAAAAAGCTGTCAAGGACGGGCGGTTCCGGGAAGACCTCTACTACCGGATCAACGTCATCCCCATCAAGTTGCCGCCGCTCCGCGACCGCATGGAAGATCTGCCCGAATTGGCGATGTTCTTCCTCAATCGCTACAAGGTGCGATTCCGGAAGGCTATCCAGGGCATCTCCGATTCAACACTCAAGGTCCTTTCGAGCTACTGGTGGCCTGGCAATATCCGCGAGCTCGAGAACCTGATTGAGCGCCTCGTCGCGGTAAGCGACAAGGAATGGATTACCGACGAGGATTTGCCCTTCGAGTTCCACTTCGCTCAACTCGATCGAGTGCCCATCCACGGCGAGAGCCTCTTTCAGGAGGCAACCAACACGTTCGAGCGGAACTTCATTCTTCGCGCGCTCGAGAAGTCCGGGTGGAACGTCACCGCGACGGCGCGCTACCTGGGCATCCCGCTCAGCACGCTGAAGTTCAAGATGGACCGCCTCGACATTCGCGAGCTCGCAAAGAAACTCCGCGGCGCCTGATTCGCGGCCAATCCATTGGCCGATCGGCTAACCTCCTGCCGATCTACCTAACCACCTAATTTGTAATTAGTTACAGAGATCGCGTAGGACGGACTCCGATTTAGGTCGGCTAATGCGTTAGCCGAAGGCGTTGGAAATCCGGCACGAAATTCAAGACGAACTAGACCGGTAAAGCCTTACTTCACAATAGTTTAATTCCTGCGCGGTTTCCGCTCCGATCGATGGAATACCCATTGCTCTAGCGTCATACGGAAATTTGTATTCGGGTCTGAACGCGGCCCTGCGGTTCTTTCCAGAGGCGTTCAATCCACTCTCTACTCCGGGTTTTCGGAGCTATGCAGCAATCGATGTTCAACCTCCGTGTCCCCCTCCCCGAGTCGGGAGAAGTGTTCCTGATGAACACCTTGACGGACGCGCAGTTGATCGTGCCCCCTGAGATCGCTGGATTGCTCGATCGTCTGACAGACGATCCGCCTTCGATTGAGAGCGAGCGGCTGAACGAGGACGAGCGTGAAGCGCTCATCACGCTGACCGAGCATGGCTTCATCGTCCCGAATCGCGCGGCCGACACCGAGGCGCTGAACAAGTTCTTCACGGACTACCGCGAAGACACCGAGCAGATGCGCGTCACGGTCCTGACGACCCTGCAGTGCAATTTTGCGTGCGACTACTGCTTCCAGGGCGACCACGGCGACTACAACAAGCACGCCGACAAGATGTCGCTCGAGGACAGTGCGCGTCTCTCGGCCTGGATCGAAACTCGACTCGATGAGCTGAAACCGAAGCGCCTGACGCTGACGTTCTTCGGTGGCGAGCCGCTGCTGAACATGCCGGTCGTGTACGACCAGGCAGAGCGAGCGCTTGCGGCATGCGAGAAGCGTGGCGTGACGCTGGCGCTTGGCATCATCACCAACGGACTCCTCCTGACCGAAGAAATGGTCGATCGGCTCGTGCCCTACGGGCTGGGCTACGTCAAGGTGACGCTCGACGGCGACCGCGACACGCACAACCAGATGCGCCCGCTGCGCGGCGGCCAGGGCACGTTTGACCGGATCGTGGAGAACGTCCGGAAGATCGCCGGCAAGGTCCGCGTGGCGATTGGCGGGAATTTCGACGCCGACTCGGTGGCGAGCTACCCCGCGTTGCTTGATTTCCTCAAGGAACAGGACTTCGCCGACAAGCTGGCCAAGGTGGCGTTCAAGCCTGTCGTGCGCGAGCGTCAGGCTCCCAAAAACATCATCCCGCTGACGATCGTCACCGACAAACCGCTGAATGGGACGTGCATGACGGCGGCCGGTTCTGGCGGATCGAGCATCTGCGACACCTGTCAGTTCGTGGACGAGCAACTCTCGCACTTGCGCGAGGAAACGAAGAAGCGCGGCTTCAAGACGGTGGACGGCGTCCACATGGGACCGTGCGAAATTCACAAACGGCACGCCTACACGATCGGGCCCAACGGTTCGACGTATGCGTGCCCGGGGTTCACGGGCGATCCGATGCTGTCGACGGGCCACATCGACGGCCGCACGGAAAGCTGGCGGATGTCGGCGGCCGAGCGATTCGAACATCTCTCGGCGTGGCACAACTGCGGGGATTGCGCGTTCATGCCGGTGTGCGCGGGAGGCTGCTCGGTTGCCTCGCACACCGAGCTTGGTGACATGAATATGCCGACGTGTCACAAGCCGGCTTTTGAATCGGCACTCATTTCGCTGGCGCATGACGCGGCCAGCGCATCCTAGGAGTCGGAATCATGGCAAAGATCAAGGTCATCAAGTCAGGTAAGGAAACCGCGAAGCCACAGAACTACTGCCCGTGGGTTGTAGAGTCCGACGACGCTAAACAGAAGTAGGGCCTAAACATCTGGCGGCCTTGCGCCGAAAAGCGTATCGACCGCCAGGAGTATGATCCAGGTTTCGGCGGTGGCATGGAGCGTCGCTCCCCCGCCGCCGAACCGTTGCTCCCCCGGTCGAGGGAGCCCCCGATGCTTGCCGTCCGGTTACTCGGACTCTTCATCTGCCTGAGCCTGCCGGCATGCTCTCATCCGCCGGCTGCCTCGGCTCGTTCTTCCAGCGACTCCGTCACCCTCACCATCGGGTTACCGTTCATGAGTGGACGAGACTCACTGAACGGTATTCAGCAGGCAGTTCGGCTCCTCAGCTTTGAGGGACTCGCCCAGATCGAGCCGGAGGGGCGACCGCAACCACGACTCGCCCAAGGATGGACCGTATCGCCGGACGGACTGTCGTGGACGTTCCAATTGCGCGACAACGCATTCTTTCATGACGGCAGCCCTGTGGATTCGACCGCGGTGAAGGCATCGCTGGAGCGGACACTTTCAAGTCCGGCCGTGGCTATGTCGCCAGGGTTGGTGGACATCATCGGCATCGACACCCCAAAGCCTTATCAGTTGGTCATCAAGCTCAGGAGACGGTCGACGTTTCTGCTCGATGATCTCGTCGTCTCCATCTCCAAGCCGTCACCGGATGGTCCGCCCGTCGGCACAGGGCCATACGTGACAGACTCGACGACGCCGACTGAAGTCACGATGAAGGCTTTCCCCTCTTACTATCGCGGGGTTCCGAGTGCGGATCGAATCGTTTGGAAGTCGTACCCGACTGCTCGCGCATCGTGGGCCTCAATGATGAGAGGCGAGATCGATGTACTGTTCGAGGTGCCTCCAGATGCTTTCGAGTTCATGAGCAGTGAGGACTCGGTCGAGAAATTCTCATTTCTCAGGAACTACGTTCATGGAGTCGTGTTCAACATGCACCGCCCTATCTTTCGCGACTCGAGGGTCAGGCGCGCGCTGAACCACGCGGTCAATCGAGTTGCTCTAATCAATCAGGCCTTTGATGGCCACGGTGTTCCCGCAAACACTCCAACGTGGCCCGATCACTGGGCATCCGACCGGAATCTGCCGAACTACACCTACGATCCCGCCAGAGCCACTGCTTTGATGGAGGAAGCAGGACTGAAGATCGATGATGACCGCCCCCCGGCGCGGATGCGTTTCAAATGCATCTTTCCGACCAATCCGGTGTGGGAGCGAATGGCGCTTATGGTCCAGCGCGACTTCTCACAAATAGGCGTCGACGTTCAATTCGAGGAACTTCCGCTCGCCGAGTTCAACCGCCGTCGTGTGAACGGAGATTTTGACGCTGTGCTCTCTGAGTTGATCGCTGGAAACTCGGCTGGCCGCCCTTACGTGTTCTGGCACTCAAGCAGCAAGCAGAATTCGGTAGGCTATCAAAACCCCCAGGTAGACAACGCCTTCGATCGCCTCAGGCAAGCGACAGATGATGCCCAAACGAGGGCGGCTTTCCGCGACCTCCAATTGCAGATGCTCGACGATCCTCCTGGCGTTTTTCTTGCGTTCGGTCAACTGACACGCGCGGTCAGTCGACGCTTCACGGTCACCGTAGTCCCTGGGAACGACATCATCCGCTCGATCAATGAATGGCACCTGGCAGTTCAGGGCGCAGAACGGGATTCGAATTGAAGCGCATCGCCTCGCGCTTCGCCTTGTTGCTCGCAGCAGCGGGAATCCTGCCGCTGGTCTTGTACGGTGCCGTGTCGATCTTCTCCCTGCGCGATGCGACACGGCGCTCGGTCATTTCCGGCAACGAAAATGTCGCCAGGCGCGTAGCGGAACAGATCGGCCTCTACGTCCAGACCAACGTCGACATTCTGAAGTCCGTCGGCGGGAATCTTGAAGAGACGAACCTCGAGCGGTGGCAGCAGGATCGAATTCTGAAAACCGCAGTCCTCGACTTTCCAGAATTCCGCGAAATCACCTTGTACGACGCGGCGGGCGGCCAACTCGCTTCCAGCCGGGTCGGGAAATCGGGCGTTCGGTTCCCTCAGTCGGGAACGCCCTTCGGTTCGAACATCATCCTGTCGCCCATCGATATCGACAGCGACTTCCTGCCCCGGGCGGTCGTCGGTATCAAGCTGTCCCATGTTGGTCGAAGCTCCGGCTCTCTAGTCGGCGAGATCAGCCTCGAAGAAATGTGGCGGATGGTCGATCGCATCAAGGTAGGCGAGCAGGGGTACGCGCTCGTCGTCGCATCCGGGGGAGCGCTGATCGCCCATGGCAATCCCGACGAGAAGCCGCGAGTGGCGCGGGGCGACAACCTGAAGGATCAGCCGCTCGTTCAGCTTGTGCATGCAGAGCAGAACAAAGGGCCGGTGTCGCTCGAATTTGCAAGCGATCGCGGAATTCAGATGCTGGGCGTCGCCGCGCCGCTCGAGCCGCTCGGCTGGACGGTGATGGTCGAACAGCCGCGCAGCGAGGCCTACGCGGTCGCCGATCGCCTGACGCGACAGCTCGTGATGATCATCGGTCTGGCACTGCTCGTCACCGTCACCGTCGGCTACTTCTTCGGCCGATCGTTCATCCGGCCGATTTTCGAGCTCATGCGCGGAACCGCGGCCGTCGGCGGAGGCCGCCTGACCGAGCGCGTCAAGATCACGTCGAAGGACGAGTTCAAACAGCTGGGCGACGCGTTCAACAGCATGGCCGACAAGCTCGTCGAGCTGACAGAGGACGTTCGAAAGAAAGAACGACAAGCCATGTTCGGCCGCATGGCCGCCGGCCTCGTCCACGATCTCTCACATCCGGTGCAGAACATCGGCAACAGCTGCAAGCTGATCGTCCGCGTGTTCGACGATCCGGAGTATCGCCAGACGTTCACCCGCACGATCGATCGCGAGATCGACACACTGAAACGCGTGCTCGACGACCTGCGCAATGTCGCACGGCCGGCGCCAGTCGAACGCTTCCCCCTCGACATGAACCGGGCCGTGGCCGACATCGTCGAGTCGATGCGCGGCTACGCCGACGAATCGGGCATCGGCCTCGAGTCGAAATTCTCGAGCGAGCCGGTGATTGTCGAAGGCGATGCGTTTGCGCTCGGCCGCGTCTACCGCAACCTCATTACGAACGCGATTCAGGCCACACAGGCCGGCGGACGCGTGACCGTGGCGACCGCACGCGCCGGCGCCATGGTGGAAGTGAGCGTCTCGGACACCGGCTCCGGCATTCCGCAGGAACGCCTGGCTGCCATCTTTGACGACTTCGTCACGACAAAGAAACGCGGCCTGGGTCTTGGCCTTGCGATCACCAAACGCATTGTCGAACAACTCGACGGCACGATCGCCGTCTCGAGCGAAATGGGCAAGGGCACGACGTTCACGATGCGATTCCCCGTCGCGGCACGGCCGATGGCCGTCGTGGCCGCGGCAGGCTAGAGAGGCACCATGCTCTTCAAGACACTCGTCAAGACGGAAGATCTCGAGATGGAGGGGCGGGACTACCCGGTCTGCTACTTCGAAGGCACCACAGCCCGAGGCGCCAAGCGCTACAGCGCCGAGCTGGCGCTCGGACCAGGCGATCGAATCATTCTTGACGCGGCAACGCTGAGCGATCTGGAACTGCGAGTCGCGCGACTGATGCCCGCGACGCTCCAGAGCCGGATGCTGGCGGCGAAGTCACCAGCGGCGTAGGCCGATTCGCGGCGCTCCCCGCAAGGAGCGCCGCCCGAAGGCTCAACCGCGCAAACTACTTGCGCGGCAGGACGGCGTCCTTCAGCTGCTTGGCGATCCTTGCCTTCACGACGGTCTTCGCCGGAATCTTGATCGCTTCGCCAGTCGCCGGGTTGCGTCCCATCCGGGCCTTGCGATGCTGTTTCACCAGCTTCACCATCCCGGGCAGCACGAATTCACCCGACCTCTTCAATTCCTTCTCGGCCAGCGTCGTCAGCTCGTCAAAGAATTCACGAGCCTGGGTCCGCTTCACTTCGAACCGTTCTGCGAAGTGCGAGAAGAGTTCCGACTTGCCCATCCTGCGGGCGTCCGCCATCGGCGTCCCCCTAACGTAGCGCGCGTGGTAAGGCCGCAGACGCCTGTGCGCGCAGCGGCGTATGCGGATGACGAGACTTTCGAAAAAAACGCCGTACTCTAGCGCGCGCCCTCTGCGGTGTCAATCGAGAAGGGGCCAGAAACAGCCATTTTCCGGCCGTAGATGCTAGAATTTTTCAACATGTCAAGCACGACGATCGAGACGTTTCCCAACCCGCAACCCGCCCGCGATTACGAGATCGCCATCAGTTGTCCCGAGTTCACGTCGGTGTGCCCGAAAACCGGGATGCCCGACTTCGGTGAGATTCGCATCACCTACGTTCCCGACCAGTTGTGCGTCGAGCTGAAGGCGCTGAAGTACTACCTGGTCGAGTTTCGGAACAAAGGCATCTACTACGAGAACGTCACCAACCAGATCCTAGACGATCTTGTGGCCGCGTGCCGACCAAGACGCATGACGGTTGTCGGTGATTTCTCTGTCCGGGGCGGCATCAAGACCGAGGTCACCGTCCGTTACGAGAAGCCGTAACTGGAACGTCCACCGTGCAAGATAAGGACCCGATTCCTCTCCCGATCGACGGCATCCTGGATCTGCATGCGTTCCAGCCGGCCGACATCCCCTCGGTGGTTGACGAATACGTCTCTGCGGCCCACGCTGCAGGCATCAGACAGTTGCGCCTCATCCACGGGCGGGGACACGGCGTGCAGCGCGGCATCGTTCAGCAGCTCCTCGACAACCACCCTCTCGTCGCCGAGTTCTTCGACGATGCCGACTCCCACCTCGGCGCGACGATTGCTCTCTTGATTCCCTGAGCGCGGCCAGGCGCTCGGTTTTCAGGGGCAACCTTCAAAAGAGCGAGGCGGCTATTGCAGAACCTGCGACCGCCGTTTGCGGCGGGCGATGCAGTTATTGCACGTGGCGAGCGCTGGGTCGTCGAAGAGACGACGGCATTCGAGGACTGCGTGCTGCTGCAGCTTGCGGCACCGGCTAGTGGTGCCGGCCACGGCAGGCGGGCGTGCCTTCTGCATCCATTCGACCGGCCCGTCGCCGCGACGCCCGAACGCAGGACTCGCGTCGTCACACGCACACGCTGGATGAATAATCTGCAGTTTCATCTCGCTGACCTTCGCGGGCATGGCCAGCTGCGATCGGCCCGCTCGGCCGCAATCGACATTCTTCCGTTTCAGCTCGAGCCGGCGCTCGCAGTCGTCCGCGGACGTGCGGCGCGGGTGCTGTTGGCCGACGAGGTCGGACTGGGAAAGACCATTCAGGCCGGGCTCGTGCTCGCCGAACTACGGCAGCGAGGGTGGTGCGAGCACGCGCTCGTTCTCAGCCCGGCGGGTTTGTGCCGGCAGTGGGCCGAGGAACTCGGCCGGCGGTTCGGCATCGCCACATCAGTACTCGATACAAACTCGCTCCGGGGTCTCTCGGCTGCACTGCCATTCGGCGTCAACCCCTGGTCTGTGGAACGGGTTGTCATCGCCTCAACCGACTTCATCAAGCAACCCGAGGTTCTACATGCCGCCGCATCGATTTTGTGGGACATCCTGATCGTCGACGAAGCCCATCAGGCCGCAACGGCGCCTCAACGAGCCGCAGCAGTGAATCTGGTTGCGCGACGATCACGACATCTGCTGCTCATCACCGCCACCCCGCACGCCGGCGACGAAGCCGCGTATCGATCGCTTTGCGCAATAGGTCGGATCGGCGGCGACGATCCGCTGCTGCTCTTCCGCCGCACGAGGAACACGGTCGGTTTCAAAGGAACGCGCAAAGTTCGCCTGCTGGCGATTCGCCCCGGACCGGAGGAGCGCGAGATGCACCATCTGCTCGCCCGCTATGTGCAACGCCTCTGGCAAATAGGCGACAGGGAAGACGCAAGCAGCGTACGACTCGTTGCCATGGTCTTGAGCAAGCGAGCACTGTCAAGCGCATCCTCGCTGGCTTCGTCAATCGAACGGCGTCTGGGCTGCCTGACCGATCGCGTTTCGGAGCCCGTTCAGACCGGTCTGCCGATCGGTGCATCCGAGGACGACGACCGAGCGGACGCCGAGCCGGGCTTCGGTATTCCTGCCTTTGAGCGCATTGATGAGGAAAGGGCATCACTGCGGGCCATCCTCGCCGCCGCTTACCGCGTTCGCGAGGAAACGAAAGTGCAGGCGCTCGTCCGGCTGCTCCGCCGTGCAGCTGAGCCTGCTGTCGTTTTCACCGAGTATCGCGACACGCTCGCGTTGCTGGCAAGCTCTCTGGCGCCGTTCCGACGGCTGGTGTTGCTGCACGGAGGCTTGTCCGCAGACGAACGGCGGATTGGCGTCCAGGCCTTCAACAGTGGATCGGCCGATCTGCTACTGGCCACCGATGCCGGCTCTGAGGGTTTGAACCTGCAGCCGCGCTGCCGGCTCGTCGTCAACCTCGAGTTGCCCTGGAATCCGATTCGTCTCGAGCAACGCATTGGCAGGGTCGATCGGCTCGGCCAGTCGAGGACGGTTCACGCGGTCAATCTGTTCGCTGAAGGTACGGCCGAGGCCACCGTGCTCGCGAGCCTCCTCAAGCGGCTCGACAAGATACGGGCAAGCGAGATCGACATTGCCGGGTGCGTCATTGGCGGCCGCGAGCCGAGCTTTTCTCCGTCCATGACTGCGGATACGGCCGCCACGATCATCGACCTCCAGAAAGAGTCGGACCGAGAGGCAGAACGATTGCGTGACCTCAAACGCCGGCCGGCCTCGCCTCCGTGGCATGGCGACTACACTCGACTTCCTGTCTGCGTCCTCAGATCTCGAGACCGCCGGTTCTCCAAATCACCAGAAGCCCTTTGGTTCTATCGAACGCGAATCGTCAACGGATGCGGCCGGCTCGTTGAGGATGTCCTCGTGCCGGTGCGATCTCCCCTTTCCGCGGCCGATGTGGCCGGCTGCTGCTGGGCCGACGTCAGGCGACGGAGCATTCGGGCCATCGCCGAGCGACTTCTCGAGCAGTATCAAGGAGCCGCATCGGCGGCGGCCCGACTGCATCTCGAACGGCGCGCCTCCGTGATTGCTGGCGAAAGCCGCGAGTGGATCGTTCGGGCGCGAACGCGCGAACAGCAACTCTCGCAGACCCTTCAGACCACCAGCCCACTCTTTCAGGCCGGCTTGTTTGACGGACGAACGCTCAGGCAGCGGGAAGAGGGCCGCGCAGAACACCATCGGCTGATGGCCGAGACGGCGTCTCGCGCTGGGCATCTCGGACTGGAGGGCCTGACGACCGCCCAGGAACCCGAGCTGGCGCTCCTTCTTCTGCGATGCTGAACGGCCTTAGCGGTTCTCTGCTCTCTCACTACTTCGCCGAGTGCCGGCTTGCCGGCGAGTTTTCGGGTGCGCTGGGCGAAGAGACTGTCGCACCCGCCTTCCATCGATTCGGTCGCTGGTGGCAGCAGGCGTCGCAATTAGGGCCGGCGTCGAGTCTTCGGGCGATCACAGACCAGGCTGCGCTGCCACTCGTCGAAGCACTTGGCTTCCGCGTAGCGAGCGGACGCGTCCTCATTCATCGGAATGCCCGCGTTCCTTTGCTCGTAGGCGTGTGGACCGACTCGCTCGATGCGCTCTGGAGAAACGCGGTGCGCGCAGGGCTCGCAGCATCGACGCCGTGGTGTCTGTGCTGCAACGGGCGCGAGCTCAGGCTGGTTGACGCCGAACGCACATACTCGCGCGCGTATCTTCAATTCGATCTGGAACGGCTCGCTGGCGACCTGCACGCGTTTTCAGTGTTCTGGGGTGTCATGCGTGCGGATGCGTTTGACGCGCGAGGGAACGACACTCCGCTGATCACGCGCATCGTTCGGCAATCGGCACGGCACGGCACGGCCGTTGGCCGATCGCTGCGGTCGGGTGTCCTCGATGCTGTGGCTGCGCTGCTGACGGGCCTGCTCGGCCCACGCGGCGGGAACAGACGGTTGAAGGGCGGCGAGCTCGACGCAGGACTCGACGAGTCGCTCACCCTCGTGTACCGGATGTTGTTTCTGATGTTCGCGGAGGCTCGAGGACTGGTACCGAATTGGCATCCAATCTATCGCGACCACTACACGATCGAGGCGCTTCGCGACGCCGCAGATCGCCCGGGCCCCGCAAGCGGCCTCTGGCCAGCGCTACAGGCGATTTCGCGTTTGGCGCATCGCGGATGCCGGGCAGGAACGCTGTGGGTTCCGGCCTTCAACGGTCGCCTGTTTTCGCCGGCCCGTTCACCCATGGCCGAATCTTCAGTCTTGCCCGATGATGTTGTGCGGAGCGCCCTCGTTTCGCTATCAAGAACGCCAGCGAGCCAGGGGCGGATCGACTACCGCGACCTCGGCGTTGAGCAGCTCGGCGCCGTCTACGAAAGCGTGCTGGAGTACCGTCCAGCCTTCACAGAACCCGGAAAAACCGGAAACCGGGTTCTGCTACGGCGGGGCGGCGATCAGCGCAAGACGACCGGATCGTTTTACACGCCGCAATCGATCACCGACTACCTGGTTCGCCGGACGCTTCACCCGCTTGTGGACAGCGCGACATCGGCGGAGATTCTGCAGCTTCGTGTCGTCGATCCTTCGATGGGAAGCGCCGCGTTTCTCGTTGCCGCTTGTCGGTATCTCGCTCGAGCGTACGAACGTGCCTTGCTGCGCGAGGGCGCATTGCACGAAGGTGAGCTCACAGACGGCGATCGCGCCGGGTTCAGGCGAGCCATCGCCCAGGGCTGCCTGTTCGGCGTCGACCTGAATCCCACGGCCGTACAGCTGGCGCGTCTGTCGCTCTGGCTGGCCACTCTGGCAGCTGGCAAGCCATTAAGCTTCCTCGATCATCATCTGGTGTGTGGAGATAGCCTCCTTGGCGCATCGCCCGTCGATCTTGCCCGTCAGGCGCCTCCCCGCGCCGGCCGTAAGGCCTCATCGAGAAATATCGAGACGCCGCTGTTCCTGGAGACCGACTTCGAGGGATCTGTCGCCGCAGCCGTGACGGAGCGCCGATGGATTGCGGATACGCGAGACGATACCGTCGCCGTCGTCTGGGAGAAGGAGAGACGCCTCGAGCGGATCCACGGTGTGGACCGTTGGAAAACGATAGCGGATCTCTGGTGTGCTTGCTGGATGTGGCCGCGCGACACGAAGTCCCCGGGTGGTGCCGTTTTTTCGTCGCTGTGCGAGCAGCTGCAGTCCGGGCGGGCTGTCCTGCCAACGCACGTTACGGAGCCATTTCTGGAGACATCGCGCTCGATAGCCGAGAGCAGGCGATTTCTACACTGGCCGATCGAGTTTCCCGAGATCTTTTTCGACGGCGCTGGCCGGCCGCTCGAGAATCCCGGGTTCGACGCCGTGCTCGGGAACCCTCCGTGGAACATGCTGCGTGGGGACAGCCCCGAGAAAACCTTTATCCGGGGCTCCGGCGTCTACCGGCACCAGAGCGGTGGCCACCTCAACCGGTACCAGTTGTTTGTCGAGCGTGCGCTCGCGCTGATGAAGCAGGGCGGACGCATGGGTCTGGTGCTGCCGTCAGGTTTTGCGACCGATCACACCTCGTCTGGGCTCAGACGGCGCGTGATCGATCACTGCGATATCGACAGCCTCACCGGCTTTGATAACCGGCGCGCGATTTTTCCGATTCACCGAAGCGTCCGCTTCATCTTGTTCACCGCGACAGCCGGCCGGCCTACGGCCTCCATCAAGTGTCGGTTCGGAATCGACGATCCGGCCGTCCTGGACACCATCCCGGATCAAGGAGATCGCGCGGCCGACCCGATGTACACGATTTCTCTGACGCCCGATCTCATCGGCCGTCTCACCGGCGAGCAACGAGCGATCCCAGAGTTGCGGGCCCCGCGCGACCTCTCGATCGTGGAACGCATCGTCCATCGATTCCCCAGACTTTCGAGCGCCGACGGCTGGAACGTGCGATTCGGGCGCGAGCTGAACGCCACCGACGACAAGGCACATTTTTCGTCGGCCAAGCATCATGGAATGCCCGTGCTCGAAGGAAAACACATTGAATGCTTCGCCGCGAGAGTCGATCGCAGCACCCACACCATCTCCGAACGGCAGGCCGCCCGCCTGATCGACCCGGCGCGATCGTTCGGGCGCGCGCGGCTCGCCTATCGGGATGTGGCGAGCTCGACGAACAGAATGTCCCTTATCGCGGCGATTCTTCCTGCGGGCGTCGTGACGACTCATACGCTGTTCTGCCTGAAGACATTTCTCGGAGCACGCGAGCAGGAGTACCTATGCGGGATGCTGAATAGTTTCGTGGCGAACTACCTCGTCCGACAGGTCATGACGACACATCTTGGATCGACGACGGTCGAAAACCTTCGCGTGCCGATGGTCTCGCAGACGTCCGCGGAGTTTCAGAGGATCTCGTCGCTGGCAGGCGCGCTGGGACGACGGTACTCGCCGGAGGATGCGGCGCGGCTTCAAGCAGCCGCCGCGCAGGCGTATCAACTAACGGAAGAAGAGTTCGGGCACGTGCTGTCGTCGTTTCCGCTCGTACCCGAATCGGAGCGAACGGCGGCGCTGGAAGCCTTCAGCCGCTGGCCGGAAACCGCCGGGTCTGCTTGAGATACTTCTGCGCTTTCTCCAGCGCGGTCCGTTCGGCGTCTTCCCGTGTTCCACCCTCGGCGCGCGCGAAACGCGCGCCGGGGTCGACATTGTCGATCGTGCAGTACCAGCGATCGGCGATCCGATAGGTCACGAGGTTGACGGCCCAGCCGTCGATCGTGTCTTTGCGTTCAGAAAACTCTTCAGCTCTCATTATGGCTTCTCGACGGGCGCGCCCACCAGATTGCCCCATTCGGTCCACGATCCGTCATAGTTCTTCACGTTGTTGTAGCCAAGGAGGTACTTCAGCGCAAACCACGAATGGCTCGAGCGTTCGCCGATGCGGCAGTAGGCGATGATGGGTTTGTCGCCGGTGACACCGACGCCGTCGTATAACGCCTTGATCTCCGCCGGGCTCTTGAACGTGCCGTCGTCGTTGGCGAGTTTTGCCCACGGCATACTCTTCGCCCCTGGAATGTGCCCGCCGCGCTGGCAGGTTTCCGGGAGTCCGGGCGGCGCCAGAATTTCTCCGGTGAATTCCGCAGGGCTGCGCACGTCGACGAGCGAGGCTTTCCCGCCTTTCACCGATTCCTGTACTTCAGGCAGAAACGCACGCAGCGAATTGTCCGGGGCTTTCGCGCTGTAGGTCTTCTTCGCCGCCTTCGGCGCCTCAGTGCTGAGCTCTTTGCCTTCGGCCAGCCACTTCTTGCGTCCGCCGTCCATGATGCGCACGTCTTGATGGCCGTAGAGCTTCAACTGCCAGAATGCCCAGGCAGCGAACCAGTTGTTGTTGTCGCCGTACAAAATGATGGTGGCGGCGTTGTCGATGCCGGACGCGCCGAGCAGCTCCTCGAGCTTGTTCTTCGGAACGACGTCGCGCACAAGCGTGTCGCACAGCTGCGTCGTCCAGTTCCAGCCGGCGGCCCCTGGTACGTGCCCCTGGTCGTACGCAGCGGTATCGACATCGACTTCCGCAATTCTGACTGAAGGGTCCGAGAGGTGCTGGGCGACCCAATCGGTGCTCACCAGAACGTCCGATCCCTGACCTTGAGCTGTCATCTTTTCCCTCCTCAGTACTGAAATAGCCCTAGATGCTACCATGCTAGAATCGTCGAAATGGCGACGCGATTAGCCACACTTCTGGTCGTCGTGATCGTCGGCGCCACGCTGATCGCGGGCCTCATCGTCGGGGCACAACGCGCCGACGCGAACGGCCCGGTCGACCTCATCATCGTGAATGGCAAGGTCTATCCTGGCGGCGGTAAAGAGCTTCAGGAAGCCGTTGCCGTCCGCGGCAATCAAATCCTGCGAGTCGGCTCCAATCGCGAGGTGAAGCGCCTTCGCCGGGCCCAGACTCTTGTATTAGACGCACATGGCGCCGCAGTGATTCCCGGCTTGAATGACGGGCACGTGCGACTGATGTCGGGGGCCTTGGCGCTCGAGCGCCTCGACCTCTCTCCTGCCCGAACAACCGCCGACCTCGAGACCGATCTTCGCCACTATGCCGAAGACGCGCCGGCGCGGCCGTGGGTGCTCGGACGAAACGGCAATGCCACCCTCCTCACGACGACACACGTGACCGCCCGAAAGGTACTCGACAGCGCTGTTCATGATCGGCCGGTGTTTGTTACCAGCCAGGACGGCAGCGTCGCCTGGGCGAATTCGATGGCACTCGAAAAAGCCGGCATCAACCGGCGCACGCGCAATCCGGTCGATGGCATCGTGGTCAAGGATCACAGGACCGGCGAACCGACAGGCTTGCTGAAGGATGCAGCGGTGGATCTCGTCGAACGAGTACTGCCGAAACCCACACGGGCAGAAAAAACTGCGGCGCTGCTGGCCGCAATTGCAGAAGGGCACCGGCTCGGCGTCACCAGCATGCACACGATGACGTCAGCGGAAGAGGAACTCGACCTCCTGAATGCGATCCGCGAGGACGGCGACCTTACCATGCGCGTGTACAGCTCGATCTCCGTCGGCCCGGGAATCACGGAAGCCGAGGTCGCCAGTCTCGACGAGTTGCGTCGGGAGTACCCTGACGATCCGCTCTTGAAACTCGGAGGCGTTGAGATCGTTTGTGCGAAAAGGGGGCGGATCACGGCGTCGGCATGCGATCCGGCGACGCTCGATCGCGCGGTCGCGTTGCTCGACAAACACGAGTGGAACGTGACCGTGCGAACGGTGGATGGCGCGGACGTCCGCGCGGCGGTCGATGCCTTCGATCACGCCGCCACCACAAATCCTGCGTCTGCCCGCAACCGGCGTTATCGAGTCGATGAGACCCTGCTGAGCGACGGCACTGCGCATCTTCTGTTCGGCAGCAGCTGGCCCGCAGCTCCCCTCGATCCGCGCGAAGCCATTGAGCAGACGGTCACCACGCCTGCCGAGCTGAAGACGGCCATTGACGCGTACACGACTCAGGTGGCGTACGCGTCGCGCGACGATCAGCGAAAGGGCACGATCGCGGCCGGCATGCTGGCCGACATCGTGATTCTGTCGAATAACATTTTCGAAAATCCCCCGGAATCGCTCCGCGAGACAGCCGTGTCGGTCACGATTTTCGACGGGAAGATCGTATATCAACGCCCTGCTGTCGCGTCTGACGACTAGAAGTACGCTAGGCTCGTCATAGAGACGGCTCTATGGCTCCCAAGATCACCTACGCCACGCTCGGCGGCGATCAACTCGAGGACCTCCACCGCGAACTCGACCAGGCGATCGCGCGCGTCCCCGAGTTGTTCGGCCGTGCGCACCCGATCTCGATCAACGGCCAGCCAGTTTTTGCCGAACAGCAATTCGAGGATCGCAGCCCCATCGATACGAGTATCGTGCTCGGCACCTTCCAGACCGGCACACGCGAGCACGTCAAGAACGCCGTTGCCTCCGCACGCGCCGCGTTTCCGGCCTGGTCGGCGCTGCCCTGGCAGCAGCGGCTTGTTTACGTCCGTCGGATCGCCGATCGGATTCGCAAGCATCGTTGGAATCTTTCGGCGCTGATGGGCTACGAGGTCGGCAAGAACCGCCTCGAGTGCGTCGGCGATGTGGAAGAATCGGCGGATCTCATTTCGTACTACTGCGACCGCATCGAATCGCACGGCGGTTTCGTCGAGAAGATGGGCGTTCTTGGACCCGGCGAGGAAAACGTCAGCGTTCTGAGACCGTACGGCGTCTGGGCTGTCATCGCACCATTCAACTTCCCGCTCGCGCTGGCGGCAGGACCGGCGGGCGGCGCGCTCGCCTCGGGCAATACTGTCGTGTTCAAGCCGGCGAGCGACACGCCATTCCTGGGCGCTCGGCTGAACGAGATCGTCATCGAGGCTGGCCTCCCGCGCGGCGTCTTCAACTTCGTCACGGGCCCGGGGTCGACCGTCGGACAGGAACTCGTCGATAACGACGGTATCGACGGCATCGTCTTTACAGGATCGAAGGCCGTCGGGTTGAAGCTGATGCGCGACAATGCCGCGCGTCCCGTGCCGCGGCCCCTCATCATCGAGATGGGCGGCAAGAATCCAGCCATCATCGCCTCGACGGCCGACCTCGACAAGGCGTCCGATGGCGTCATGCGCTCGGCATTCGGCGCGCAGGGCCAGAAGTGCTCGGCCTGCTCTCGCGTCTACATTCAGAAAGACGTCCGCAGCAAGTTCGTGGCAATGCTGGTCGACAAAACAAGACGCTTGAAGATCGGCAATCCGCTCGAGCGCAACGTCTGGCTGGGGCCGGTCATCAACGAAGCGGCGGTCAACACGTATCTCTCGGCCATCGATCGCGCGACGAAGGACGGCGGCAAGATCCTGGTTGGCGGCAAGCGGGTGACGACGCCCCCACTCGATCGTGGTTATTTCGTCGAACCGACAATCATCGACGGCCTGCCGGCTTCGCACCCGCTCTTTTCGGAGGAGCTGTTCGTGCCGATTACCGTCCTCGCTGACATCATGACCGTCGATGAAGCTATCGAATTGGCGAATCGCACCGAGTACGGGCTGACGGCCGGAATTTATTCTGAGAACGAGAACGAAGTGAAGCAGTTCTTCGATCGCATTCAGGCCGGCGTCACGTACGCGAACCGGCGTGCAGGGGCAACGACAGGGGCCTGGCCCGGCGTAAATCCGTTCGGCGGCTGGAAGGCCAGCGGCTCGACGGGACGCGGCACGGGCGGGCCGTATTACGTGCAGCAGTTCATGCGGGAGCAAAGCCGCGTTCGAATTCGTTGATGAAAAGGGGTCGGGTGCCTTTTTACGCTTTGAGTAAAAAGGCACCCGACCCCTTTTCCTGGAGGTCGTATGCTCGACCAAGGCGAGCAATGGGATCCGGCATTTCAGGCACACGTGAGGCCGCGCGCAACGCGCTTCAGGCTGTGACCCATCCCGTAACAATCTGGCCTGCCGATACGTATAGATCAGGTATGACCCGGAAAGCATCCCTCGTTCTTGTCGCCGTCGCGCTGGCACTCGCCGTTGCCAGCCTGCAAGCCCAGGATCCCGATGGGGGCCGCGGTGGACGATTTGGCGGACAGGGACCACTGATCGATCCCAGCCAGCTGCCTCCTGCGCCAGGTGGACGCGGCGGCCGAATCGGCGGCCCGCTTCGCGACAACGTGCAGCCGGTGAAGGGCACTTCGAAAATCAGCGGCCGGGTTGTCTCGGCCGACACTGGCAATCCGATCCGCCGGGCGCAAGTTCGTGTGAATGCACCCGACGTCCGGGTCAACCGCGTCGCCACAACGGATAATCAGGGCCACTTTGAAGTCGCCGAGCTGCCCGCCGCCCGCTATCGGCTTCAGATCAGCAAGGCGGGTTACGTCACGCTCGAGTATGGCCAGGCCCGGCCCTTCGAAGCCGGCAAGCCGCTCGACCTCGCGGACGGACAACTGCTCGACAAGATCGATTTCAGTCTGCCGCGCGGGAGCGTGATCGCCGGACGCATTACCGATGAGTTCGGCGAACCGATCGCAGACGCGCAGGTACAGGCGATGCGATATCAGTTCGCCAGCGGACAGCGGCAACTGGTGAACGCGGGCCGCACGGCGATCAGCGACGACGTGGGCCAGTTCAGAATTTTCGGGCTGATGCCGGGCGAGTATATCGTCCGTGCGTCAGTGCGCGACGCCGGAGCAATGGCGGCGGCCGTGATGGCCGCCGAAGAACCGTCCGGATATCCGACGACCTACTATCCCGGCACAACCGACGTCGGGCAGGCGCAGTCCGTGGCCGTGGCGCTCGGACAGGAACTGGGCTCCGTGATGTTCTCGCTCGTACCGGCACGGTTGGCGCGAGTGTCGGGGAACGTATTGAGCTCGAGCGGCAGGCCGCTCGGCGGAGCTGTAGTTGTCATGCGTCCTGCGACAGGGGGAGCCGTCGGACCGTTCAATATCGGCGGCGCCAATCAGGTCGGCGCCGACGGGAGTTTCACACTCAACAACGTTCCCCCAGGCGACTACACGCTCGACGTGCAACAGCGCCCGCGAGACCTGCAGACCATGGCGGGAGGCGAGCTCGAGTTTGCATCGATTCCGTTAAGCGTCTCTGGTGAGGACATCAAAGGCCTGACCATTCTGACGACGCCCGGCATTTCTATTTCCGGCCGAGTGGCCTTCGAGGGACAGAAATCGCAAACGATTTCGACGCGGGGCGTGCAGGTGATGGTGGCGCCGGTGTCCGGCCAGCAATCCATTATGGGCATGGCGGGACGTGCCCTTGGCGGCGGCCGCGTCGGTGATGACGGTACGTTCGAGCTGCGAGGGGTGCTGGGTCCGCAGATAATCCGAGTCAGTGGCATACCGGCCGGCTGGGCGCTGAAATCGATCGCGCTGAATGGTCAGGACATCACAGACAGCGGGTACGACTTCAAGCCAGGCAACAGTGTGACCGGCGTCGTCGTCACGCTCACCGATCGGGTGACCGATCTATCGGGAAGTGTTCGCGACGTGAAGGGCCTAGCCGTGAAGGACTACGTCCTGGTGGTTTTTCCGACCGACTCGAGGCTCCTGGGCGGTCAGTCGCGCTACGTGCGCACAGCCAGGCCAAATCAGGAAGGCACGTTTAATCTGAAAGGCCTTCCGCCCGGTCAGTATCTGGCCTCGGCCATCGAATCTCTTGAAAACGGCGCCCAAAACGACCCTGCAGTGCTGAATCAACTTCGACCGCGGGCCAGGAGCTTCTCGCTGGGCGAGGGTCAGGCACTGTCGCTGACGGTGGACATAACGCCATAGTTCGTCGATCGTCCATCGTCGATCGTCCATCGTCGTCTGTGGACTATCGTCTCTGACTATCGTCTATCGCCTATCGTCTATCGACTGATTTAACCCTCCACGCCCCGCCCCGGTCTAACCCTTCGAGCACCCAGTTTTCAACCCGGAGGTGGCCATGTTCGCCCCAGTTCGCAGAATCGTAAGCGTCGTCGCTGCCGCGTTTCTGGTCATTGCCGCAACCCCTGCAAAAACCGACGACAAAACCGTTGCGCACGTGCTGGATCGCCTCGGCTACGGTGCCAGGCCCGGGGACATCGAGAAAGTCCGGAGCCTGGGCGTCGTCGCATATATCGAGCAGCAACTGCACCCCGAGCGTATTGCCGACGGCCACGCTGACGCGAGGCTCGAGCGCCTGAAGACGGTGGGAATGAGCCAGTCGGCGCTGGCCCGGGAGATCTTCATTCCGGCGCAGCGGGCCAAACGCGATCAGAAACAAACGCAGGTCCAGAACGGCGATAAGGGCGACACACAAGTGCCGCGCATGAACATTTCACCGGAACTGATGAAAGCGCGGCAAGTGATCTCCGAACTGAATGAGCAAAAGATCCTTCGCGCGACTTACAGCGAGCGGCAGTTGCAGGAAGTGCTCGCGGACTTCTGGTTCAACCACTTCAACGTCTTCGCGGCAAAAGGCGCCGATCGGCAGTTGCTGACGGCGTACGAACGCGACGCCATTCGGCCGAACGTGCTGGGCAGTTTCCGGACGCTGCTCGGCGCCACGGCGCACAGTCCCGCGATGCTCTTCTATCTCGACAATTGGATGAGTACCGATCCCAACGGGCTCCACTTGACCAAGCGCGACGAAATGCAGCAGCAGAACAGGCGCCGGCTGATCGGCGTGATGCGGCCAGACCTTGCGGACAAACTCGACCAGCAGCAGAAGACACGGCCGACCGGCTTGAATGAAAACTACGGGCGCGAGCTGATGGAACTGCACACGCTCGGGGTGGACGGCGGCTACACGCAGCAGGACGTCATCGAAGTGGCGCGGGCGTTGACAGGATGGACGATCGACAGGCCGCGCCTCGGCGGCGAATTCAAGTTCGATCCGCGGATGCACGATCCGGGGGAAAAGCGGGTGCTCGGCCACACCATCAAGGCCGGCGGCGGCGAAAGCGACGGCGAGCAGGTGCTCGACATCCTCGCGAATCACCCATCGACCGCCAAGTTCATCGCAACGAAGCTCGCGCGGCGGTTCGTGAGCGACGCGCCCCCCCAGGCCCTGGTCGATCGCGCGGCCAAACGGTTCCTCGACACCAAAGGAGATCTTCGCGAAGTCGTGCGGACGATCGTCGAGTCGCCGGAGTTCTTCGCCCCCGAAGCCCAGCGCGCGAAGGTGAAGACGCCGCTGGAGTTCGTCGTCAGTTCGCTGCGAGCGACATCGGCGGAGGTGCGGAACGGCACCGGTGTGATGCGCGCGCTCCAACAACTCGGGATGCCGTTGTATCAGGCACAGCCGCCGACGGGTTACGCGGACACCGCCGACGCGTGGGTAAACACCGGCGGGCTCGTCAACAGGATGAACTTCGCGGTGGAGCTTGCTGAGAACCGCTTGCCCGGCGTCCGCATTGAACTCGACAAGACTCAGATCAGCGCGCTGGCCCTTGGCTCGCCGGAATTTCAACGAAAGTAGGGTGGCAGCATGATTTCCCGACGCATCTTCATTCGACACGGCGGTCTCGCCCTGGTGAGCCTTGGGTTCGCGCCGTCGTTTCTCACGCGGACGGTGGACGCTGCCGGGGTCGCGCGGCGCAAGGTGCTGGTCGCGATTTTCCAGCGGGGCGCGGTCGATGGATTGAACATGGTGGTGCCGTACGCCGAGCGCGACTACTACGCGTCGCGGCCGACCATCGCGATTCCCAGGCCGGGTTCATCCGACCAGTCTGCGCTCGATCTCGATGGCTTTTTCGCTTTTCATCCGAGACTCGCCCGGCTGCGCGAGCTCTATGCCCGCCGCGAGCTCGCGATCGTTCATGCGTGCGGGTCTCCTGACAGTACGCGCTCGCACTTCGACGCGCAGGACTACATGGAGACCGGAACTCCAGGACGCAAGAGTACACCTGACGGCTGGTTGAACAGATACCTTCAGGCGAAACACACAGAAGAGCACTCGACCTTTCGCGCTGTGTCGCTGACACAGCAGCTGCCACGGACGCTGCAGGGCCGTGAAGCCGCGCTCGCCATCAGCCAGATCGGGCAGTTCTCCATTCGGGGCGGCGATACGATGAGCGCTTCGCTCGAATCGCAGTACGCGGGGGCCGCCGATAGCGTGCTGGGCGGGACGGGACGGGAGGCATTCGAGGCCATCAGGACGATGCGGGCGGCGATGCCCCAGAAGTATCAACCCGCAAACGGTGCCCAGTATCCGCGCTCGCCGTTCGGGCAGTCGATGCTCCAGATCGGCCAGCTCATCAAGTCAGATCTTGGTCTGGAAGTCGCGTTCGCCGAAGTGGGCGGGTGGGACAATCACGTGAACCAGGGTGGAGCGACCGGACAACTCGCCACGCGGCTGGACGACTTCGCTCAGGGCATTTCCGCGCTCGTCGCCGATCTCGGCGATCGCATGGACGACGTGGTGATTCTGACGATGTCAGAATTCGGGCGGGCGGTGGCCGAGAACGGCAATCGCGGCACCGACCACGGTCACGGCAACGCGATGATGGCGATCGGGGGCGCCGTGAAAGGCGGCAAGGTATACGGAAAGTGGCCTGGGCTGGGCGCTGATCAGCGGTACGAGCGGAGAGACCTGGCCGTGACGACCGATTTCCGTGATGTGTTTGGCGAGGTCGTCGTCCGTCATCTTGGCATCAGCGATCCATCGCCGATCTTCCCGGGATACGCGATTCGGCAAACAAACTTCCCCGGTCTTTTGTAATCGCGGCGCGGTGTACGTGATACCATCGCACGCAATGAGCGCTGATACTCGCAAGCCGGCTTCCGGACGACCTGAGCTCGGCGAAGCGCTCGGTCTCGTTGAAACGCGTGGCTTTGTCGGGATGGTCGAGGCCACCGACGCCATGGTCAAAGCCGCGAACGTGGTATTCGTGGGATGGCAGAAAGTCGACGCAGGCCTCGTGACGGCCATCGTGCGCGGTGATGTGGCGTCGGTAAAGGCAGCTACAGACGCGGGCGCCGCCGCCGCGCGGCGAGTGGGAGAGCTCGTTGGCGTTCACGTGATTCCCCGCCCGGCCGACGATCTCGAAAAGATCTTTCCGATCAGCTAGTCTCCGGTTTCTTTTTCTTCGCCTTCGATCGCATCCGCATCTTCAGCTCTTTCAACGTGCCCTCGTTGCCCACAACGAGCAGGGGTTGAGCCGGCGCCCGCAGCAGATTGAAAAACTGCCCGCCTTCAGTGCGCGCGTAGATGTCTTTTCCGTCCGTCAACAACGTGATCGCGCTGCCGCCGCCGATGGCGTCGAACAGCCTGATCCCGAACCGCCGCCGCAGCGTGTCGAGGAGCTGCTGGATCTTGGCCACCGAGAGCCCGTTGCGGCGGAGATCGGCGAGCACCGCCAGCTCGAAAAGGTCGATCGGCGAATAGCGCCGCTCCGTGAACCCGCCGGCTTCCGTCGGATGCGACGCAATCGATGGCTTGATGAGCTTGCGGGCATCCCACCATTGCAGCTGTCGGGCGGACAAGCCGGTAATGGCAGCAACTTCACGTGAGCTGTAGTGCTTTTTCAGATCTAGACGCATGCTATTTGATAGCGGCCTTCCGATCCGCCATGGCTGCCCCGTCGAAGTCCTTCTGGGTCAGACCGCCTTCGCTGTGCGTGCTATAGACCAGCGTTACCCGACGGTAGTTGATGGCGATGTCGGGATGATGATCTGCGGCTTCTGCGTCTGGCACAAGCCTGTTGACGAACGCTATCGCCGCCGGAAAGTCGTGAAACGTGTACTGCCTCCGGATGGCCTTGCCGTCGAGCACCCAGTCCTGCAGCTGGCGCAACAGCTGCTCGATTTGCTGATCGGATAGTAGCGACATGCTAGTACTCCCCAAAACGCTGCGGCGAAACTGCCGCCAGCAGAGGGTCCTCCTGGTTGTCGAGCACGACATCGGCCACCGCTTTGGCCGTAAATGGCGCCAGGAGAACGCCGTTGCGGAAATGTCCCGTCGCAAACACGACTCCGGGAACGGCGCGGGAACGCCCGATGACCGGCATCTCGTCGGACGTCGCTGGCCGGAGGCCGACACGCGCAGCCACAAGGCTCGCCTGCCAGACCTGCGGCACCAGGTCGCAAGCGGCATCGAGCAGATCGCGCACGCCGGCGACGGTCGTGCGCTCGTCGTACCCTGCGTCTTCAACGGTCGCACCGACCAGGGCCGTCCCCGGCCCTGACGGCACGATGTAGCAGCGCGGTCCCCAGACGATCCGCTTGAGGGGGTCGCCAGACCACGCAAGCTGGAGCAACTGCCCACGAATGGGGCGAATGGGCACGGGCGGCATGCCATCAATGTCGATCAGGCCGGACCAGCATCCCGCGGCGATGACTACCTGTTGCGACACCAGCCGACCGCCAGACTCCAATTCAATGTCCATTTCGGCGCCGCGCGACGAAATTCGGCGCACGCGCGCCGGCACTATCAACCGTGCGCCGTGCTTGACCGCGCCCGTGCACAGCGCTGCAGAAAGATCAATCGCGCCGACGAAACCATGGGAGGGAAACAACAGGCCGCCCATCACATCAGGGGCAAGGGAGGGTTCCCGTTCGAGGGCCTGCCGAGCATCGAGGAGGTCGCATGCCACGCCGGCAGCTTTCGCGCCGGCCGCGACAACCTTCAGTTCCGCGATCGATTCTTCTTCATTGGCGACGTGCAGCGAGCCGCTGCGGGCGTAGCCAACATCGATGCCAGTGTCGCGGAGGATGCGGTCGATGAACGATGCGTACATCTCGAGACTTCGTGCGGCGAGGGGCAGCAGTGGCCTGCCGAAGCCTTCGATGAAAGGCGCGAGCATTCCCGCGGCTGCCTGCGTTGCGCCCAGGCCGGCGCCGCGGGCGTCCAATAGCGTGACTGCAGCCCCACGAGCCGCGAGCTCGTAGGCGACCGACTCGCCGATGACGCCGGCACCGATGACGGCGACGTCGCAATCCGCCATAATCCCCTATCATCTCACGCGAGAACGCAGTGCTCCCTGCGAAGGACAGCCACCTCCGGCGGGGGACACTCGACAGGTTGAGTGCTCAAGAATGCAGGGTTTTTCGGGCATTTCTTGTCGCTGTGGATGGGTACGGCCCTTGCTGAAGCAGATGACCGAGGAGCATTCCCATGGAAATCAATCGGGCCGCAGTTGGGGCCCTGGCCGTCGTAGGAATCATCGCCGCCGGCGGTGGTGCATACATCGCGAATCGGCAAGTCGACAGCGAGCCGTCGACAACCGTTACCGAATCGGATGCCACGGCAGGCGTACCTGGTTCGGTAAATGAAACCGAAAACAGCATCGTTCTAGAGCCGGCGTCGCCGGCGGAGCAGCCTGTCGCGCCCCGGGCGACCGCAGCCCCCGCGCCACGACCGTCGGCACCTGCACCAGCGCCAGTCGCGCGTCGCCAGGCCCCGGAGCCTCGGATGCCAAGCGCTCCGCCGCCCTCATCCGCTCCGAGCGTCCCTGTCGACCCACCGATAGCCGCTGCCGTCGAGCCGGTCGACACGACGACGGTCGAGCGGGCGCCGTATGTGCCGCCCGTTCCACAGAAACTGTACGAGGATCTCGTGATTCCGGCCGACTCCGTCATCGGCCTGCAGATCGACAATGCCGTCACGAGCGAACGCGCGAAGGTTGAAGATCAGGTGCGCGCACGTGTCACGAGGGACGTCAAGGTGCGCGACCAGGTTGCGATTCCGGCAGGCACACGCGCAGAAGGATCGATCACGCTGGTCGAAAAAGGCGGACGGCTGAAGGATCAGGCGCGGCTCGGCATCCGGTTCCACACGATCGTGCTGGCGGACGGCACGCGGTTGCCCATCAATACAGAAACGATCTATCGAGAAGGCGATTCCCCGGCCAAGGAGAGCGCGGCAAAGATCGGCGGCGCTGCGGTCGGCGGTGCGGTCCTGGGCGCTATCCTCGGCGGCAAGAAGGGCGCGATCATCGGCACCACGGTCGGCGCGGGCGCCGGTGGTGCGGCCGTCGCCGCGAGCGAGCCGAGCGCCGCGACGCTTCCAGCCGGTTCGACCGTGACGGTGCGGATGTCGGCGCCGGCGACGGTAACCGTGGAAAAATAGTCCCTGGTCCTTGGTTCCTGGTCCGGCCTAAGGACCAAGGACCAGGGACGAAGGACCTGCGAGCCTCCACCGCTCCACCCACACACCCTGTTTCAGCTCCAAGACGATCATTCCGTGCAGAGGGAAATCTGCGGGAGCCGCATCGGGTTGCCCAGCGCGCAACACACCAAGCAACCGCGGCATGTGAGGAAAATGCCCGACGAGCATGACATCACGTGTTTCGCCGGCAAGCGCGTCGACAATCCACGACGGCGGATCGGTCGGCTGTAGTCCGTGGGTTGCCGCAAACGTTGCAAAGGGGTTGCAGTGCCGCCAGAACGCCTCCGCCGTTTGACGAGCCCGCATCTTCCCCGAGTGCCAGATCACGTCCGGCTTCGCGCCCTTCCCCGCAGCCTCCTTCGCCAGAGTCTCGACAGCGGCGCGGCCGCGATCCGACAGCGGGCGCATCGGGTTCACGTCGGGGCCGACCGCGTCGCCGTGGTGGACGAGAAGGAGCACGGGCTTAGGAATCGAGCTTGAAGGGGCCAATCTCCGCGAGCGGCGGCTGCGTTTCCTCCAACCGGCCGATCTTCACGCCCTGAAGCGTGGCGTCGAAGCGCTCGACGTCGCGAGACGCCCGCTCGAACTGGCTCTTCGCGTTGTCGAGATGCTTGCCGACCATGTTGAAGTGATCCTGGAACTTGTCGAAGCGGGTCCCCAGCTGCGCAAGGATCTCCAGCACGCGCTTGGCTTCTTCCTGAATCTTCATGCCGCGAAACCCGACGGCCAGCGCCTGAATATACGCGTACATCGTGTTCGGTGAAACGGCCACGACATGACGATCCCTGGCGTAACTGAGCAGCTCCGGCCGGCCAATCAGCTCGTAAAACACATTCTCCGCCGGCACGAACATGAAGGCCACATCGAGCGTCTGCGGAGGAAAAATGTACCGGTCGGCAATCTCGTTGATGCGCGCTTTCACATCCGAACAAAATGCCTTCATCGCCGCATCGCGCCCGGCGCCTTCGGTGGCCTGCAGTGCGCGCCTGAAATTGTCGAGTGGAAATTTGCAATCCACGCAGAGCGCGCCATACGGCGTGCGGATGACGGCGTCGACCCTACCCTCGCCGATCGGCGCCTGACATTCGTAATGCTCGGCCGGCAGGAGGTCCCTCAACATCTGCTCGAGCGTGAACTCCCCGAAGTCGCCGCGCAGTTTCGGCCCATGGAGCATCCGCTGAAATTCGTCGAGGCTCTTGCTCTGTTCGAGGATGCGGTTGTTGGTCGCTTTCAGATCGCCGAGCGTCTGCGCGACCAGCGCCGATTGCTGCTGAATCGCGGTGCGTGTGTCCTCACGCACGGCTCTGGTTTCGTCGCGTACGGTGCCAAGGGCGCCGTTCAGGGACTGAGTTGCCTGCTGCAGCGCCTGCGTGAAGGTGCGATTCAACTCTCCAGTGACGGCATCGAGGCGGGTATGAATGCTCTCTATCTCCGCTGCAGCCTGATCAGCTCGCCGGCCCGGCTTCAATACGCGAACAACGAGGGCGCCGACGGCCAGCCCGACCAACAACGCTGCAACCGCAAGGACGACCTCGGACAATGGCATGGAGTGGATCCTAGTACACCCTATGGGATCAGTACAATCTTGCCGTACGCGCCGGCCTTCATGACTTCCACGTGCGCGCGAGACGCTTCGGCGAGCGGCAGCTCCTTCCCAACCTCGGGCTTGAATCCGCTGCGCTCCATGCCCGCGATGATCGCCGCGTGAGCAGTGGCAAATTCCTTCGGCGTCGCGTTCCAGTTCGTCAAGCCGGTGACGACCGCATCTTTCGACATGATGGCGCGCGGGTTCAGTTCGATGGATCCCCGGTTGCCGACAATCACGACGCGGCCCCGCACGGCAATCATTTCGAGATCGCGAACCAGGTTCACGTTCGCAAGCATTTCGATGACGAGGTCGATTCCCTTGCCATCCGTCTTCGCCGTGATCTGCTTTTGATAGTCCGCGGCGGCATGATCGAACACTTCGTGAGCCCCCTGCCCCGCCGCGAGCGCTCTACCGCGATCGGTTCCGGCGGTGCCGAAGACGCGTAGCCCTGCCGCGCGCGCCATCTGGACGGCGGCGATGCCGACGGCACCACTCGCACCGTGAATCAGCACCGTCTCGCCCGGCTGTGCCCGCCCTTTGTCGAAAAGCGCTCGCCAGGCCGTGACGTACGGCACGTTCAGACCCGCGCCCTGCGCGAACGAGATCGGGTCCGGCAGCCGATGCACCTGCTCGGGCAGGCATAACGCTGCCTCTGCGTACGCACCGACTGCACGGCCGTCGACCGTGCCGCCAAAATAGACGCGGTCGCCCTTCACGAAATCTCGCACGCCTGCACCGACCGCATCGACGACTCCGGCGCCGTCGATGCCCGGTGTGTACGGCAGCGACGGGAGGACCGCATAAACGCCGCTGCGAATGTAAGTGTCAACCGGGTTGACGCCGGCCGCTTTCACGCTCACGAGCACTTGTCCCTGCCCGGGAGCGCTTCCTGAAATGTCTTCCAGCTTCATCACCGAAGGGTCGCCGAACTGGTGGACACGAATCGCTTTCATGGCCAGTGAGTTTGACACTATTTGGGACCGTGCTGTAGTCTAAACAGCTCATGGCCTTCACTCGGAGTCATCTCCACCACGTCCATCATCACCGCCACGCGGCGGGCGAGCGGAGCTCCGGATAAGCTGACCATCATCACCATCACATCCGAGCACTGACTGCCCCGCCACCGTCCGGCGGGGTTTTTTGTTTCAGGACACTTATGGATTTCACAAAACTCGACGGGCTCGTGCCCGCAGTCGTTCAGGATGCCGAAAGCGGCGAGATCCTGATGGTCGGCTTCATGAACGAGACGGCGCTCGACGCCACGCGGCAATCCGGTTTCGCCACGTTCTTCAGCCGCTCGCGCCAGAAACTCTGGATGAAGGGCGAGACATCCGGGAACAAACTTGCCGTCCGGCAGATCCTCGTGGACTGCGATGATGATACGGTGCTGCTGAAGGTGACGAGGCTCGGCGACGGCAACGTGTGCCACACAGGAGAGCGGACCTGTTTTTACCGGTCCCTCACAGACCTATGAACAAGCTCAAGCTCGGACTGCCGAAGGGATCTCTCCAGGACTCGACGGTGCAGCTGTTCGCGCGTGCGGGGTTCAACATCTACGTCAGCTCGCGATCGTATTTTCCGTCGATCGACGACCCCGACATCGAGTGCATGTTGATTCGTGCGCAGGAAATGGCCCGCTACGTCGCCGACGGCGTGCTCGATTGCGGCCTTACCGGACAAGACTGGATCGCAGAGCACCAGAGCGGGCTGGCGACGCCGGCCCCGCTCGTGGCGGTGGCCGATCTGATCTACTCGAAGCAGAGCTTCGGAAAGGTGCGATGGGTACTGGCGGCCCCGGAGGATTCACGATTCAAGAAGCCTCAGGATCTCGAGGGCGCCACGATCGCGACCGAGCTCGTTCGAGCAACCAAAGCCTACTTCGATCGCCTGGGCGTGAATGTCAATGTGGAGTTCTCGTGGGGCGCGACTGAAGTGAAGCCGCCGGTGCTCGCCGATGCCATCGTCGAGGCTACGGAAACCGGTTCGACCCTGCGCGCCAACCGCCTTCGGATTCTCGACACGGTGATGGAGAGCAACACGCAACTGATCGCCAACCAAGCGGCGATGGCCGACGGTTGGAAGCGGACGAAAATCGACAACATTTCCCTGCTGCTCAGAGCGGCTATCGAAGCCCAGGGACGGGTTGGGCTCATGCTGAATGTTCGACGTGAAGACCTGAAGGCGATCCTGGATCTGCTGCCAGCCCTTCAGCGGCCGACGATCTCGCCGCTGAGTGAGGACGACTGGGTTGCCGTGAACACCATCATCGAGGAACGGACCGTTCGCGATCTCATTCCGAAGTTGAAAGCCTCGCGCGCGCAGGGCATTGTCGAATATCCATTGAACAAGATCGTGGTCTGATGAAGATCATTTCTTCCCGGGATTCGAAGGCGGTCGACCGGCTGCTGCGGCCGGTCAGGGGAAGCGACCGCGCGACGCGCGCGACGGTCGCCGCAATCGTGTCCGGTGTGAGACGGCGGGGGGACACCGCGCTGCTGCGATATGCACGCACGTTCGACGGCCTCACCGAGCCTCTCGAGGTCTCGCCAGAGGAAATCGAGGAGGGCGCCGCACGAGTGCCGCCGCGAGTCCGCGCCGCGATTGCCTCGGCGGCCAGGAACATCCGCAAGGTCGCGCGGCGTCAACTTCCACGCGGCTGGAAAGTTGCCACCCAGCCGGGCGTCGTCGTTGAACAACGCGTCACTCCCCTCGATCGAGTAGGGTGCTATGTACCAGGGGGCCGGTATCCGCTTCCATCTTCCCTGCTCATGACGGCCATCCCGGCTCGTGTCGCGGGTGTGTCCGAAGTGATCGTCGCGTGCCCACGACCAGCGCCTGTCGTGATGGCCGCCGCGCGTGCAGCGGGTGTCACCAGACTGTTTCGCGTCGGTGGTGCGCACGCCATCGCGGCCCTCGCCTACGGCACGAAGCTCGTGCCGCGTGTGGATAAGATTGTCGGCCCCGGCAATCGATATGTGGCAGCAGCCAAGGCGCTCGTCGCCGAGGACTGTGCCATCGACTTCTACGCCGGACCCACAGAGATTGTGATTGTTGCCGACAAGGGCCCTCCGGAGTGGATCGCGGCCGATCTCATCGCGCAGGCCGAACATGACCCCGATGCCCGCGCCATCTTCATCACAACCAGCGGGGCGCTTGCATCCCGCGTGTCTCGTGCGGTTGATGCCAGGATGCCTGGGTCTGGGCCTGCTCGCGCGGCACTCGCCAGGCACGGCGGAATCATCGTCGTGAAGGACGGCGCTGAGGCTGTCGCGCTTGCCAACCGGGCCGCACCGGAACACCTCGTGTGCGAAGACCAGCGGGTTGCGGATGGCGTGCGGTGTGCGGGGGCGATATTCATCGGACGATATAGCGCGCAGGTCGCCGGCGACTACGCCATCGGGTCGAATCATGTCCTGCCGACGAGCGGCGCGGCTCGATTTCGGGGAGGGTTGCACACGTCGGACTTCGTGCGGATTTCCACCGTTCAGCGGGTGAGCCGTAAAGGCCTCGAGAGCCTTGCGCCCACGGTGACGACGCTCGCGAGGCAAGAGGGTCTCGAAGCGCACGCGTTGTCGATCGAGGTTCGGCTCCGATGACGTACGCGCGTCCGGCCGATCGGATGGGGGCCCTTCGGCTGCACCTCAACGAAAACACTGGCGGCTGCTCGCAGGCCGTCATCGACGCCATTCGCCAGCTGACGGCAGAAGACGTGGCGTACTACCCGGACTATGCGGCACTTACCAGGGAGTGCGCCGAGTACCTCGGCGTGCGCGAGGGGCAGCTTGTGCTGACCAACGGCCTCGACGAAGGACTATTGGCGGCAACGGTCAGCGCTTTCCGCCTGTTCCGCGGCACGTCAGAGCTGCCGGAAGCCATTATTCCAACGCCCGCGTTCGAGATGTACTCCATTTTCGTGAAGGCGGCAGGCGGACGCACGGTGTCGATTCCGCCGAAGCCGGCGTTTGAGTTTCAACTTCAAGAAGTGTGCGACGCGCTCACGCCGCGCACGCGAATCATCTTCCTGACGAATCCGAACAACCCGACCGGACAGATCATTCCGCGAGAGGCGCTCAGGGACATCGCCCGGCGCGTGCCGGCCGAGGTAACGGTCGTGATCGACGAGGCGTACTACGATTTCTGCGGCGAGACGCTGCTTCCGGAGATAGACGCGCACCCGAACGTCATCATTGGCCGCACGTTCGCAAAGGCTCACGGACTGGCGGGGCTCCGCGCGGGTTGCCTCATTGGCGATCCCGATCGGCTCAACCAGATTCGCGAAGCCGTTCCGCCGTATAGCCTCAGCGTGTTTGCTGCCGCCGGCTGGCGCGCCGCGTTGCGCGACCGCGAGTATCTGGGGTGGTATCGCACACAAGTCGAAGAATCGAAGGAGCTGCTCTACGCGGCGTGCGAGCGCCTCGGTTTGCAGTATTGGAGGAGCGCCGGAAATTTTGTCCTGATCAACGTCAGCCGTGTGGGCGACCCGGGCGAGATCGTCGATGCCATGGCGACACGCGGCATTCTCGTTCGCGATCGATCGAAAGATCCCGGCTGCGGCGGCTGCATCAGGATCACCGCCGGTCTGGTTCGTCACACCGAAATCGTCATCGAAGCTCTGGAGGGTCTGTGCGCCGCGCCCTAATCGACAGACGGACTCGAGAAACGCAGATTCGTGTCCGAATCGGCATCGAGGGCAAGGGCCGCTACGACATCAGCACGGGCATCCGTTTTCTCGATCACATGCTCGAGCTGGTGGCACGCCACGGCGCTTTCAATATCGAGATTCGCGCGAAGGGCGACCTCGACGTCGATCAACACCACACGGTCGAGGATCTCGGTATCGCCCTGGGCGAGGCCGTGTCGAAGGCGCTGGGCAGCCGCAAAGGCATCAACCGGGCTGGGTACTTCATCATGCCGATGGACGAGACGCTGGGCGTCGCTGCCGTCGACCTTGGGGGGCGCGCGCATGCCGTCGTCGACCTTGGCGTGAAGGTGCGCCTGGTCGGCGATCTCCAAAGCGAGCTCATCCACGATTTTTTCGAAGGCTTCGCCCTCGGCGTCCGTGGCAACGTGCACGTGAAAGTGATGTACGGCCGCTCGAATCACCATCGGGTTGAAGCCGCCTTCAAAGCATTTGGGCGCGCCCTGCGTGTGGCGTGCGCCAGGGACAAGCAACTCGCACGGATGCTGCCGAGCACGAAGGGACTTCTATGATCGCCCTCATCGACTACGGCGCAGGCAACCTGACGTCGGTGCGAAAAGCGCTATCTGCCATCGGCGCCGAGGTGGAGGTGCCCCGCGAACCATCGGAACTCGACGATGCGATGGCCGTCATCGTTCCGGGGGTAGGGAACTTTCAGTCAACTGCGGCCATGAACAATAGGTGGCGTCAGGGAATCCTGGACGTGGTCGGTCGCGGGCGGCCGTTGCTCGGCATCTGCCTCGGTCTGCAATGGCTGTTCGAGGGCAGCACTGAAGCACCCGCGTGCCAGGGCCTTGCCTTGATGACCGGGCAGTGCGACCGCCTCGAAGGCGGCGTGGAAGTGAGCGCCGGCCGAAGCTGGCCGTTGAAGATTCCTCACGTTGGATGGAACGCGCTGCACTTTCCGCGTGCCTCCCGATTATTCGAAGGCCTGGAAGAGGGCTCCCAGGTTTACTTTACGCACTCGTATGCCGCTCCCGTGACGACAGACGCCGTAGCGGTGACCGCGCACGGAAGGACCTTCGCGAGCGGAGTCGAGCGGGGCCATGTATTTGGCGTGCAGTTTCACCCTGAAAAATCCGGCGATGCCGGCCTTCGCGTACTGAGAAATTTTCTCAATGCTGTCTAAGCGCATCATCGCCTGCCTCGATGTGCGCAACGGCGAGGTCGTGAAGGGCGTTCATTTCGAAGGATTGCGCAACGCTGGGGATCCGGCCGAGCTCGCGGCGCGGTACAACGAAGAGGGCATCGACGAGGTGGTCATCCTGGACGTCACCGCCACGCTCGAGAACCGGCGCGCGCTGGCCGAAACGGTCGGCGCGGTCGCCAAACGGATATTCATTCCGTTGACGGTCGGTGGAGGCATTCGTTCCGAAGACGATGCCGCCGCAGCGGTGGAGGCCGGTGCCGACAAGGTGAGCCTGAATACCGCAGCCCTGACCAATCCGCGACTCATCGCGACGCTGGCCGCGCGCTACGGCAGCCAGGCGGTCATCGTCGCGATCGACGCGAAATGGGTGGATGGCCGGGCGATCGTGTACGTGCGCAGCGGCCAGCACGGCACCGAACGCGAGGCGGTCGAATGGGCGCGGGAAGCGGCCGATCGCGGGGCAGGCGAAATTCTCCTGACGTCAATCGATCGCGATGGGACGCGACAAGGTTTCGATTGCGCGTTGACGGCTGCGGTGTCGAATGCGGTCGATATTCCGGTCATTGCGTCCGGAGGAGCCGGGACGCTCGACCATTTTTCAGAGGTCTTCATCGACGGCTGCGCCGATGCCGCGCTGGCCGCGTCGATCTTTCATTTCTCGGAACACAGCGTCAGAACGCTGAAGGAACTGCTTCGCGGCCGCGGCATCCCGGTGCGACTCTAGAATGCTCATCCCGGCCATCGACCTCAAAGGCGGCAAAGTCGTTCAGTTGATCCAGGGCGAGAAGCTCGCCATCGAAACGACCGATCTCGACTACTGGATCCGGCGATTCACCGGGTTTCCGCGGGTCAACGTGATCGATCTGGACGCGGCGATGAACTCTGGCTCGAACGATCACCTCGTCAGGGAGATTTGCAGCCGCCTTCCCTGCCAGGTTGGCGGTGGCGTGCGAACGCCCGCGCGGGCGGTCGAACTGCTCGGCATTGGCGCGACGAAGGTGATCGTCGGCTCCGCGCTCTTCAAGGACAAACGTGCCGACATCGACAGCGCCCAGCGGTTTGCTGACGCCGTGGGCGCCGGGCGGCTGATCGGCGCCGTCGACAGCAAGGGTGGCCACGTCGTGACGGATGGATGGAAGAGCACGACGGTGACGACGGCGGTGGAAGCCGTCCAGTCGCTCGAGCCTTACTGCGGTGAGTTTCTCTATACCCACGTTGATAAGGAAGGCCTGATGAAGGGAACCGACATCGCGGCGATCCGGCGTGTCCGAGATGCCACGAAGAGGCCGCTCATCGCCGCCGGCGGCGTCACGACGCAGGCCGAAATCGACGAGCTCGATTCTCTGGGTGTCGACGCCGTCGTCGGCATGGCGATTTATACTGGTGCGCTCGACTTGAAGCGCGCATAGGCAGGCATACAACTATGGGTCACGATCCGCGAAAAGGCATCGAGCCACCCGATCTCAGCGAGAAGGGTGGGATGAGGAATGGACAGCCGCAGAGGTCCGACGAGCGATTGTTCATGCAGTTGCTGGTCTACGGCGAGTGCCGGGATACCGGGAAGCTGACAGACGCGCTTGCGTCCGCCGGCATTGAGGGAGCTGTGTATGCCGACGCCAACGACCCGCAAGGGATCGGCCTGCTGACCGTCACGAAAGACCCGAATTTCTTCGTCAGCACGCTTCGCCCGCTGCTCGCGGCCCCGCCGTTCGCGTCGCTGGTCCCCAAGCCGGAGCTCACCATGCTGGGGCGCACGTACGCGCTCGGCTACGAGCCGGACCTTCCGGAAGCCATTCTTCATCGACCCCGCCGAACGGTCTTGAACAGGGACTGGCCGTGGGCTGTCTGGTACCCTCTGCGGCGGAGCGGACGGTTCGCGCAGCTGCCGCCCGAGGAACAGCGAGTCATCCTGGCCGAACACGGTGCGATCGGAATGTCGTACGGCGCCGGCGATTACGCCCACGACATCCGGCTGGCGTGCTACGGCCTCGACAAGTACGACAACGATTTCGTGATTGGCCTTCTGGGAAAGGACCTCTTTCCGCTGTCGCACATCGTGCAGGCGATGCGAAAGACGCAGCAGACCTCGCTCTACCTCGATCGCCTTGGGCCGTTTTTCGTCGGCCGCGCCCTCTGGCAGAGCGCCGTTACGTTATAATCCGTAACGGTTACGTTATTTACCGTAATGGAAAACCCGTTTGTGTACGGCGAGGTCGTGCCGGCGGCGTCCTTCGTCGATCGCATCGACGAGCTCGATCGCCTGGTGAGGGATCTGGCCTCAGGCCAGAAGGTCTTTCTCATTTCCCCCAGGCGGTACGGCAAGTCGTCGCTCATCCGCCAGGCGCTGCGGGCGGCGGGCCGCCGGGGTGCTCTCACCGCTGAGATCACCGTCAGCAGCTACAGCTCCTATCTCGCGTTCCTCGAGGGCTACACACGCACGCTGCTCACGGTGCAGACGGGCTGGGAAAAGGCCCGCACCTGGCTTCGCGACGCGATCGGCGCGGCGCGACCCGAGGTGCGGCTGGAAGCCGACTCGTCCGGCGTGATGGGGTTCGCGGTGAAGTTTCCCACCGTGCGTACCGAACGCGACATCTCGAGGCTCGCCGCGGATGTCTTTGCCCTGCCCGGCCGCATCTGTGATTTGAGGGGCCGCACGATGGCGATCGCGCTCGACGAGTTCCAGGCGATTCGAGGCTTCAACGGGGGCAGCGTCGAACACACCATTCGCGCCGCGGTGCAGCATCAGCGTTCGGTCGGCTACGTCTTTGCCGGATCCGAGCCGAGCTTGATGGAGCGGATGCTCGGATCCAAGCGCCCCTTCTACAAAGCCGGGCCGGTCATGCGACTCGAGAAGATTCCACCGGAGCTCTTTGCGCCGTTCATCGAGTCGCGCTTCTCCAAGACGGGCATCAAGCCGGAGCCCGGCCTTGGCATGTCGATCGTGGATCTCGCCGGCAACATGCCCTACGACGTCCAACGCCTGGCACATGAGAGCTGGGACGACGCGAAGGCTGCGGGAAAGCGGCGCATCGGCGTCGAGGATCTCCATCACACGCTGCATCGGCTCCTGGCGGAACAGGACACCATGTTCGAAGCGGTCTGGCAGCGGCTGACGCTTGGCCAGCGTGCCACGCTTCGCGCGGTCGTGCTGGCCGAGGGCCGCGAGCTGCTCTCGGCGGACCTGCGTGAGAGGTACCGGCTGGGCGGCTCGTCGACCGTGCAAGCTGCACTTCAGGCGCTCGTCCGCGAGGATCTGATTGCACGCGATCCCGATCGCTACGCCGTCGTCGATTCACTGATGCGCGAATGGATCGCCAGAAAGACCTTCTAGCCCGGCTGGGTCTGCATCGCCGCGAGCTTCGAGCCTGGGCTATGTACGACTGGGCGAACTCGGCTTTCACCACAACCATCATCACCGCCATCTTTCCCGTCTACTTCACAGCCGTGGCGGGCGCCCACCTGCCTCAGGGCGAAGCGACGAGGCTTCTGGCGCGAACGACCACGATCGCGCTCGCGATCTCAGCAGTCCTTGCACCGCTGCTCGGAGCCGTCGCCGATTTTGCCCCCGTGAAGAAACGGTTGCTCGGCCTGTTCATGGCCATTGGATCGGCCGCCTCTGCCGGACTCGCGTTTGCCTATGCGGGAGACTGGTTGTATGCCGCAGTCGTGTTCGGCATCGGGAACATCGGGTTCGCGGCAAGTCTCACGTTCTACGATTCCCTGCTGCCTCACGTGGCTTCGGACGGCGAGATTGACCGTGTGTCGACAGCGGGGTACGCGCTCGGTTACCTCGGCGGCGGCATACTGCTGGCGCTGAACGTCGCGTGGATTCTGACGCCGGCAACCTTCGGATTGCGCGACAGCGCTCAGGCATCGAGGCTCTCATTTCTGAGTGTCGCAGTCTGGTGGGCGCTATTCTCTATCCCGCTCTTTCGTCGCGTGCCCGAGCCGGCCGTTCACGCCCCGCAGTCTTTCGGATCGCCGCTCGGGTTGATCGCGGCCGCCTTTCGAGGCCTGGCACAGACGCTCCGCGATCTCCGCCGGTACAAACACGCATTTCTGATGCTCGTCGCATTCGTGATCTACAGCGACGGCATCAACACCATCATCAGGATGGCCACCAGCTACGGAACCGAGATCGGCATCGACCAGGGCGCCCTGATTACCGCGATCCTCCTGGTGCAGTTTGTCGGAATTCCATTTGCGTTCCTGTTCGGGATGCTCGCAGGCATCATCGGCCCGAAGACGTCGATCTTCATTGCCCTCGGCGTCTACACCCTCATCAGCGTGATGGGCTACTACATGAAGACGGAGCGCGATTTTTATCTGCTCGCGTTGATGGTGGCGGCCGTGCAGGGTGGAAGCCAGGCCTTGAGCCGATCGCTGTTTGCCAGCATGATCCCGCGCGACCGGTCCTCGGAGTTTTTCGGCTTCTTCTCCGTGTTCGAAAAGTTCGGCGCCATCGCCGGGCCCGCGACCTTCGCATTGGCCAGCGCGATCACCGGATCGAGCCGAAGCGCGATTCTCAGCGTGATCGCCTTCTTCATCATCGGAGCCGGGCTGCTCTCGATGGTCAACGTGGCGGAAGGCCAGCGCGCGGCTCAAGAGCCGCATCCTCAACTTTGATTCGCCAGCTCACCATCGCCAGATTCAGGATCGAGAAAATGACGGCGTTGCGCAACTGGCCGAAGACGAGCGGCAACAGTGCTATCTCGCCGATCACGACGAGATAGTTCGGATGCCTGACGAACCGGTACGGCCCCGTCCGAATCAACGGCTCTCCGGGAATCGTCATCACGCGAGTCGTCCAGAAAGGGCCGAGCGTCCTGATGATCCAGGCGCGCAGCGCCTGCATCATGCCGAAAAACGCGAGCGGCACCCAGTGAATTGGCGACTCCGGCGTGAGGCCGGCCACGATCGCAACCAGCCAGGAGGTATGCAGCAGCAAGATGAACGGGTAGTGGCCGCGACCCGCTTCCACTCCGCCCCGCGCCCGCAGCGCGCGTTCGTTCCGCGAGCTGAGCGCGACCTCTGCAAGTCGCTGCAGGGCGACCAGCAAGAGGACCAGGTAGGCCCGGTTCATCGGCCGTCGAAGGCGAGGAACCCGGCGGTGAAGCCCGGACCAAGCGCCGACATCAGCACCCGGTCCCACCGGTTCTGCATGCGTTCGAGCACGAACAACGCCGTGGCGGCCGACATGTTGCCGTACTCGGAAAGAATGGCGCGGCTGTCTTCGAGGCCACCGGGCGGAAGTCCGAGCGTTTCCTCGAGTGCATCCAGGACCTTCGCGCCGCCGGGGTGGCAGGCGAACGCGTCGAAGGTCCCGACGGTGAGCTTGTGGCGGCAGAGATAGTGCTGAAGCACATCCTGGAACTGCTCGCGCACGAGCGTGGGAATGTCCCGTGAGAAGCGGGCTTTCAGGCCGTCCTCCATGACCTCCCATCCCATGATGTCCAGCGATGCCGGCCACGTGTGTTCGCCGGCCGGGCCCATCGATGGCCCATCTCCCTCGCACGAGAGAATCGCTCCCGCAGCGCCGTCGCCGAAAAGCGCAGCGGCCACGACGTTGCTCTTCGACATGTCGTGCAGGCGGAACGTCAGGCCGCATAGTTCAACAACGAGAAAGAGCACACGGCTTCGAGGCGCGGCTTGAGCGAGCGCGGCAGCACGCGTGAGACCGATGACTCCACCAGCGCACCCAAGCCCGAAGATCGGAAGGCGTTGAATGTCGCGGCGCAGCTGCATCCGCTCGACGACCAGCGCATCGAGGCTGGGCGTGGCAATGCCGGTGGTTGACGCCACGACGATCGCGTCGAGATCGCGTTCCGAGAAGCCGGTGCTGTCCAGGCACTGCCGGGTCACATCCTCCAGCAAGGACACCGCGTTCTCGACGTACAACTCGGTGCGTTCGATCCACCCGTGAGCCTCGGCGTACCACTCGAGCGGTACGCACGAGTGGCGCTTCCGAATCCCGGCGTTGTCGAAGACCGGAAGCATCCGCTCAATGTCGCGACGGCCCACGAACAGCTTCGGAATGCGCTCCCGGACTTCCGCCTGCATCAGGACGTGCGGCGGGACTGCAGTTTTCAATGTCAGCAGACGCGGCAGAATCATGCTCATTACTGGAGCTCGCGTCGCACGCGGGATTCCCACTGCCGCTGTGTCACCTGGTTCACGCCGTGATCGGTATCCTTGTCGTAGCGGCGCTGCTCGTCCGCCCACGCGGCCTCAATTGCCGCAACCCCTTTCTCGATCTCCAGGTTGCCTCCCGGCGTGGCGCATGCGCGCGTAAGACCGTCGAACTGTCGGCGAATTCTTCTGGCGGCGACTTCGGTGAGATCGAAATGCAGCTGCTCGTGGCGCAGCAGATCGCGATCACGCTCCGTTGCCGTGCGGCGGTTATCGAGCTGCGTGCGCGACAACCCGTCTTCGATGCCTCCCCACAGGCTGGGTGTGCCGCCGCGCCACCAGGACTGGTCTGGATCGAAGACGGCGCGAGCATGCGAGCGTGGCCGCCCCTCGAGGCATTCCCACGTCACGTCGAGTGCGACCCAGCTGTGCGCCGTGTCCGCCGACGAATCCGGTGCCTTCCCTCGAAAATCTGCCTGCGTCAGCTTCACGCTCTCCGCCCACTCAATCGGTCCTGCCGCGTGCAGAATCGCAAACACTGAGAGGGCGGATGGCAGCGAGCGAATGGCAGAGTGACGATGCATGAGGGCCCGTTCCGCATGTTAGCACGCAGAAAGGTTACGATATCTGTCACATGCGGTTCATTGGCGACATCTTTTCCGAAGCGCGCGCGGCGCAGCGGCCTGTGATTTCTTTCGAATTTTTTCCGACGAAAACACCTGAAGGTGAACGGACGCTGCTCGACAAAACCATCCCTGCGTTGAGTCGGCTGAAGCCCGACTTCTGCTCAGTCACCTACGGTGCCGGCGGCAGCACTCGTGAGAAGACGCTGACCATCGTCGATCGCATTCAGCGCGATCACGGACTGACGGCGATGGCGCACATGACATGCGTAAATGCCACGAAGGAAGAAACCGCGTCGGTGCTGGCGCAGGCGCGCGGGCTGGGGATCTCGAACATCCTCGCGCTGCGCGGCGACCCGCCTGGAGGCGTGGGTGACTTCGTCAAGACCGAAGGCGGCTTCGAATTTTCGCACGAGCTCGTGCGGTTCATCAAGGAAGCCGGGGGATTCTCGATAGGCGTCGCGGGATTTCCGGAAGGACACATCGCCAACCCCGACGGCAAGCATGCCGACTGGCGCCATCTGAAGCACAAGGTCGATCAGGGAGCGGACTTCGTGATCACCCAGTTGTTTTTCAGCAACAAGGATTACTTCGAGTTTCGCGACTACCTGACGGCGCTCGGCGTCCGCGTGCCCCTCGTGCCAGGCATCATTCCGATTCTGAGTGCCGGGCAAATCAAGCGGTTTGTCGCGCTCTGCGGCGCAGACCTTCCGGCGGCGCTGGTGAGCGAGCTGGACAAGCGCGGCGACGATGACGAGGCGGTCGCGCAGTATGGCATCGACTACGCGACGCGCCAGTGTGAAGAGTTGCTGCGCGAGGGCGCGCCTGGCCTGCACTTCTACACGCTGAACAAGGCGAGGTCTGTGACTCAGATACTCAAGAACCTGGACATTGCAGATTGAAGATTGGAGCATTGCAACATTGTTCGAATCGACAATCATCAACAATCTTCAATCTTCAATTTTCCAATCTTCAATAGTGCGTCAGTTCCGACGCCATTTGATGTTGCACCCGATGCTGGGGCGCTGATGAGGCGAGATCGGGCCGCCGGCGACGAGCGCGTCGAGCGCGGCGCGGAGGTCTTTTCCCGTCACCGGAATCTCGTTCCCAGGCCGGCTGTCGTCGAGCTGCCCGCGATAGACAAGTTTTCCCCGCGAGTCATACAGGAAGAAGTCGGGAGTGCACTGCGCATCGTACGCGCGCGCGACGTCCTGCGACTCATCGAATAAGTAAGGAAAGGTGAAGCCGAGCTCCCGGGACATTTCGGCTAACTTTTCCGGGCCGTCCTCAGGGAAACCAGACTCGTCATTCGCACTGATCGCCACCATCCCGACGCCGCTTCGCTCGTAGTCGCGCCCGAGCTTCGCGAGCTCGTCCTGGACGTGCTTCACGAACGGACAATGCCGGCAGATGAACATTGCCAGTAAACCCTTCGGCCCTGCCGCCCTGTCGCGGGTGACGATCGTTCCAGTGACGACGTCCGGCAGGCGGAAATCCGCGGCCCGGCTGCCGAGCTCGACCATCGACGAAGGTGTGCGCGCCATAGCCTAGCCCTTCGACTTATAGGTCTTACTGAATCCGTTCCGCGTGTTGGTCACCGTAAACGTGCCGTTCGGCTGTGCGGTCACCTTGATCCAGTACGCAGGGGTGTGGGCCGCTGCCGGATTGCCACGGCCACCAGCGCCCCCTCCACCTCCTCGCCCGCCAGGCGCGCCCGCTCCGCGGGGCGGAGGTGGAGGCGCCGTCAGCACATCCGCGATCGTCTGGTTGTCGTCGATGTTCGCGATGAATGCCCCCGCCGCGTTGTGCTCGACCGTGACGTTGTACGACCAGTGCAGCTGCCACAGGTCTTCGAGGCCGGGCGAGGCTTCGAGCGTCTGAAATGTTTCAACCGCCCCGCCTTTGCGCGTGCCGTTGTTCATGATCGCGACACGCGGCTGCACACCATGAACCAGCGCCGCAGAGTTGGACTGGTTGATGCCGTGATGGGACACGAGATACAGATCGACCGTGCCAAGGCGATTGGCCGGGCACATCAGCTCGCCCTCCTGGCTCCATGTGAGGTCGCCAAGATCGATCGTGCGGAAGCGCCCGTAGGCCATGACGAATCCAACCGACTGCGCGTTGTCGGGATCGAATACAGCACTCAGATCTTTCGGAACGAAGGTCGAGCAGGCCGGGTTTGGACGGCCGGCACCTGGCAGATTCGTCTTCAAGACCTGCCCCGCGGACGAAACCACCGTGACGTCGAGGCCGGCGATGGCGATCTTGTCGCCGGGTTTGGACACGGTGTGCGGCACGTTCGCGTAGAGCTGCTGGTACATCGCCTGGAATTCCTCGCGGCCCCGCGCTTCGACGCTGGGCCCGTGATCATAAAAATGCTTGATGGGAATGCGCTTGGCCAGCTCTGCCAGACCCCCGGCGTGATCGCCGTGATAGTGCGTCAGCACGAGATGATCGATTTGCTTCACACCGGCATCCGCGACCGCCAGCATGATGCGATCGGTATCGCGCCCGCCGGGATTGCCTGCGTCGACCATGAGCGTTTCACCTGATGGCGAGACAAACAGCGTCGACTGTCCGCCCTCGGTGTCGATGTAGTAAATCTGGAGCGTCTTTGTAGCCGTCTGTGCGGCTACGGGTACCGCCGCCGCAAGACCTGTCGCAAGCAGAAGCGCAAGTATGATACGCATGGTAGAGATTCTACTTGAAGGACCTCATACAGACCACGCGGCTCGATCTGATATCGATGACGCCGGAGTTTTTCGAAGCGTCGCTCGCTGGAGATCGAGCCCGTCAAGAGGCGCTTCTCGAGGTGGAGATCCCTTCAGACTGGCCAGGTCACCCTCAGTTGATGCGCAGACGCCTGGATGCTCTCCGGGCGGAACCAGACCTGCAGCCCTGGCTCGAGCGTGCCATGGTGCTGCGTAGCGAATGCAGGATGATTGGACATACCGGCTTTCACGCGAGGCCAGCCGGGATACGCACAGACCCGCTGCTGCCGGCGAGTGTTGAGTTCGGCTACGTCGTCTTCGAGAAGGACCGGCGGCAAGGCTACGCGCGAGAAGCGTGCAGCGCGCTTATGGAGTGGGCGTATCGCCAGCATGGCGTCACACGATTTGTGGTCTCGATAAGCCCCGCCAACATGGCCTCTCTGGCACTGGCCCGAGGCCTCGGGTTCGAGCGTATCGGATGTCACATAGACGAGGAGGACGGCCTCGAGGACATCCTCGAGCGACGAATCCTCGCCGGACAAGAATTCCCCTTGCCGCGTTGAGATCATTTCACTAGTCTGATCCCGTCCCCTCGAACCATATTCAGTGCCAATCCTGGAGTATCGACATGGATCGCCGCTTGAAGCTTGTGATCATCGCCGCGCTCGCGATGAGTGTCGGGGCGTTGTTCGCCCAGCAGGCCGACACCGTCCAGAATCCGCTCGCGTCAAATCCAACAGCGGCCATGGATGGCCAGCGCCTCTTCAACCAGACGTGCCAGACGTGCCATGGCCCGGCGGCGCAGGGCGATCGTGATCGCGGCGGTCCGGCGCTGAATACTTCGGGGCTTTCGCGTGGCAATACGCCAGGCGATCTCTTCCGGAATATTCGCAGCGGCATTCCCGGCACGCAGATGCCGCCGTTCGCGCGGCTGACCGATGAACAGATCTGGCAGCTCGTCACATACATCCACAGCCTACAGGGCGGTGCGCCGGCAGCCGGCGGTACCGGAGTAAGAGTACCCATCGAGGGTGACGCGGCTGCCGGCGAAACGGTGTTCTTTGGCAAGGCCGCCTGCACGACCTGCCATGAAGTGAACGGTCGCGGCGGTGTCGTCGGCCCCGATCTTTCCAGTGCCGGCCGGCTGACGCCCGCAGCACTTCGCCAGAAAATCGTCTCACCCAGCGAACCGCTGCCTCCTGTTCCGGGAGCGCGAGGTGGTGGGGGCGGGCGCGGCGCTCCCCCACCGGTGACGCTTGTCGCGAAGCTGCAGGACGGGCGCGAGATTCGCGGTGTCAGGAGAAATGAAGATACGTTCTCGGTGCAGATGGTGGATGCTGGCGGCCAGCTGCACCTTCTCGACAAGCTGAAGCTGACATCCGTCACTGTCGACAGCAAGTCCTTGATGCCGGCAGACTATGCGACCCGGTTGTCACCCGCCGACATCACGAATCTCGTGGCGTACCTTTACGCGCAGCAAGGTCGCGATCTCACGAAGACCGTCCAGCAGCCGATTGCCGGCGGCGTCACGTACGAGCGGCTTCGCAACTCGAAAGCAGAAGCGCACAACTGGCTGATGTACTGGGGCGACTATCACGGAACGCACTACTCGCCGCTGAACCAGATCACATCGGCCACGGTGTCGAAGCTGCAGCCAGCCTGGGCATTTCCCAACCTTGGCGTCTCCGTCATGGAAGGCACTCCACTCGTCGTCGACGGTGTGATGTACGCGACCGGCAGTGGCAATCCGCTGACCGTGACGGCGATCGATGCCCGCAGCGGGCGGCAAATCTGGCGTTTTACCCGTCAGCAGAAGATCGTCAATCCGTTCGAGATCAATCCGTACTCGCGTGGCGTGTCCGTCCTTGGCAATCGCGCCTTCGTCGGCACGCTTGACGGCGCGCTGCTGGCGATTGATACGAGGACTGGCCAGGCCCTCTGGGAAACGCAGGTGGCCGACACGATGGAAGGACACAGCATCACGAGTCCGCCCCTCGTGCTCAAAGACACGGTGATCACGGGAATCACCGGCGGCGAGTACGGGACGCGCGGGTGGATTGATGCCTACGATTCGGCGACCGGCAAACGCAAATGGCGTTTCTATACGATTCCCGGCCCAGGGGAGTTCGGACACGATACCTGGAAGGGCGACAGTTGGAAGACGGGAGGCGGGCCGACCTGGTTGACCGGGACCTACGATCCCGATCTGAATCTGGTGTACTGGCCGATCGGCAATCCTGCTCCGGAGTTCGATCGCGCACCGCGCGGAGAAATGGACAATCTGTTCACCAATTCGGTCGTCGCACTCGATCCGGACAGCGGAAAGATGAAGTGGTACTACCAGTTCACCCCAGACGATGGTCACGACTGGGATTCAGTGCAGGACATGATGCTCGTGGATCGCGTGTGGCGTGGACAGAATCGGAAGCTCCTGCTCCACGCCGATCGCAATGGGCACTTCTATGTGCTGGATCGCGTAACGGGCGCGTTTCTGTCCGGCACGCCCCACGTGTATCAGAACTGGAACAAGGGGTTCGACGAAAAGGGGCGTCCGCAAGCCGTGCCCGGATCGAACTCGAGCACGAATGGCAGCTTTCTGGTTTACCCGACGGTTGGAGGCGCCACTAATTTCCAGGCACCCTCCTATAGCCCGCAGACGGGTTGGTTCTACATGGCATTTTCCGAAGGCGGGCAGCAGTACGTCAGCGCGCCACAGACAATGGAACGAGGCCGCCAGTATCTTGGCCGCGGACGTGGCGCAGGCCCTGCGCCTGCGCGCGGACCGAACGAGCCGGCACCGAACGCCGGCATCAGAGCGATTGATCCGGAAAACGGCAAGGCCGTGTGGTCGTTCCCCATCTTCCAGGGATCCAATACCAACGGTGTCCTGGCGACTGGCGGCAACGTCGTGTTTGCGTCGATCCGCGACGGCAATATCGTGGCACTCGACGCGAAGACGGGAAAACATCTCTGGCACTTCCAGACGGGAGGCAACAACGCTGCGTCACCGATGAGCTACGCGGTGAATGGCAAGCAGTACGTCGCGCTCTCGGCTGGCAACGTCATTTTCAGCTTCGCATTGCCCGAGTAATGAAGGATGGTTCATATGATGCAGACACGAACACTGGCGGTTGCAGTCTTTCTGACGATGGCGGTGCCTATGGTCGCTGACGCTCAGCAGTATTCGGCTCGACGGAACGGCGATATCGTGACGCTCGAAGACTCGAAGGCGCAGACAGTCGTCTCCATCATCACGTCGGTCGGGAACATGGCCTACGAGATGAAGGTGAAGGGACAGAATGTCCTGAGATTTCCCTTCGCGTCAATCGACGAGTTCAAGGCAAAGCCTAACGGCCTTCACGGGATTCCGCTGCTCGCGCCATGGGCGAACCGGCTGGACGAGCAGGCGTTCTACGCCAACGGAAAGCGCTACGCCTTCGACATGCAGCTCGGGAACGTGACGGGCGCCATCCCTATACACGGTTTCATGAGCCGCACCGATCAATGGCAGGTCGTCGACGTGAAGGCCGATGGACAATCTGCATGGGTTACAAGCCGTCTCGACGCATCCAGGCAGCCTGACTGGATGAAGCAATGGCCGTTCCCGCACACGATCGAAATGACGTATCGCCTGCAGGACGGGGTGCTCGAGAACCACACGAAGATCACGAACATGGCGACCGACCCGATGCCGGTGTCGCTCGGCTACCATCCGTACTATCAGCTCACTGATTCGCCTCGCGAAGAATGGGTCATCACTGTGCCCGCGCGGACGCGTTGGATGCTCAGCTACCAAAAGGTGCCGACCGGCGTGACCGAGCCCATCGACAAGTTCTTCCCCGGCGGCAAGGGCGCGCTGAAGGACTACAACCTGGATGATGTGTTCAGCGACCTGAACCGGGACGCGCAAGGCCGCGCGACCGTGACGCTGAAGGGGCGCAAGCAACAGCTCGACATCAGCCAGGGACCGAACTACAAGTCGCTCGTCATGTACTCTCCAAATCCGCTGAACACCGGGCGCGGCAGTCAGATTCCACCGCCAAACCCCAACGCACCGGCGCCACCCGCGGCTGCGCCTGCGGCCGCCCGCGGCACGCCGCCGCCCGTGAATGCGCTTGCGACTCCGAATTTCATCTGCTTCGAGCCGATGGCGGGCATCACAAACGCGCTGAATCTCGCACACAAGGGCACATACAAGGAACTTCAGTACATCAAGCCGGGCGGAACCTGGGAAGAAAGCTTCTGGGTGAAACCGTCGGGATTCTAGGAGAGATCATGAAGGACTTCAGGCTTTGGGCTCTGGGCTTTGGGCGAGTCACGGGTATCACGCTCTCTTCGCTGGCACTGCTTGCCGCTGTCGCATGCGGAGGAGGTCAACCGCAGCAGCAAGCGTCGGCACCGGCGCCGGTGGCGCCGGCTCCTGAACCACCGAAGGCGCCTTACTACGTCTACGTGACGAACGAGCCCGGCGGCGATCTCACCATCATCGACGGCGGAACGGACACTGCCGTCGTAACGGTGCCCCTCGGCAAGCGCCCGCGTGGCATCAAGGTGAGCCCGGATGGCACGAAGCTGTTCGTCGCGCTCAGCGGCTCGCCGATTGCCGGTCCCGGTGTCGACGAAAGCAAGCTGCCGCCAGCCGACAAGACGGCCGACGGCATCGGCATTTTCGACATCGCGCAGAGAAAGATGATCACGGTTCTGCATGGAGGATCCGATCCGGAAGCCGTGGCGCTGAGCCTTGATGGTTCGAAGGTCTACGTATCGAACGAGGATACCGGCGCCCTCAGCATCCTTGACGTGGCGAGCGGCAAAGTCGTGCAGAGCATTCCAGTCGGCGAGGAGCCGGAGGGAGTCACGACGAGCCCGGACGGCAAGTTCGTTTATGTGACGTCGGAGGGCGACAACCAGATTTCCGTCATCGACACTGCCACCAGCAAAGTTCTCAAGGTTTTCAAGGTCGGCCCTCGTCCCCGGGCGTGCGCGTTTCTCCCGGACAGCTCTCGCGCATACTGCACCTCCGAGAACGGCGGAACGATCGCCGTCGTCGACACGAAGAACCATTCCGTCACGAAGACGATCAAGCCGACCGGCGAACTGGTCAGGCCGATGGGACTTGCCGTCGCTCCGGACGGCAAACATGTGTACGTCACACTCGGGCGCGGGCAGATGCTGCTGGCCATCGATACGGCAACCAACGAGGTGTCGGCATCGGTGAAGGCCGGCGCGCGGCCGTGGGGTGTTGGGATCAGCCCGGATGGCAAGAAGCTATACACCGCCAACGGTCCGTCTGGCGACGTCTCCGTGATCGATGCGGCGACGATGGCCGTCATCAAGACGATTCAGGCTGGTAAGGGACCGTGGGGGGTTGCGGTTAACTAGTTGAACCGGAGAGCTAGCGCTAGCCAGCCTTGAGCAGCCTAGCCCTTGCAGAAACTGCGACCTCCTGAATACCGAACTGCGTGAAATTCTGCAACTCGGTCCGGACCGAGTTGGTCGTTAGAAAGTCAGCTTGACCTCGGCGTCTTTCCCGACGACGGTGGTCCACTCGCGCACGCGCCATTTCTGCACGACTCCGTTCGTCACGTAAGGATCGGCCTCGGCGAACGCCTGAACGATCGCAGGCGAATCGGCCCGAAACAACAGCACCGCTCCGTCTGCCGGATTGGCGAGGGCGCCGCCAAGAACCAGTTCGCCGCGGGCCGCGGCGGCGCGCGCATGGCCGATGTGCGCTTCGCGAAACGGCTTGCGCCGTCCTTCATAACCCTCACCGCCTTCGTAAAACAGCAGATAGTGCACGGTCATCTCCTGAAAAAGAGAAACGGCTGCGCGACCCGCGGGTCTTCGCAGCCGTTCATGTTCCCGAGACGATCGACGATCGACGATGGACGATCGACGATGGACGATCTACGCGCTATACCCCCGTCCGGCCGCCGCCGCACCGGACTTCTGGCCGCTCAACTCTTTGATGAACTCGTCGTGGTTCATCGGCCGTGAAAACATCGGGTAGTTCTTCTCGGTCGCCAGGTGCTGTTCCTCGTCGCTCAAAGCGGCCGTGCAGTCTTTCAGTGTGATGACTTTGTAGCCCTTCTCGTACCCCGTGCGCATAGTCGACTCCACGCAGCAGTTGGTCAGGAAGCCACCCAGTGCAATCGTCTCGATGCCGCGGCTCCGTAGGATGAAGTCGAGATTCGTGCTCGCGAAACCGCACAAGCCTCGCTTGCCCTCGATCACGATATCGCCCGGCTGCGGCTTCAGGACGTCGACCATTTCCGCTCCCCAACTTCCCTTGCGGAACGACTTGCTGTCGACGACACCCTTGAGAATCCCGTAAGGCTCGCTGCTCAGCTCGCCGTACCCCTCGACAAAGGTAATAGGGG